>NZ_NHYK01000040.1 GCF_003288805.1 Helicobacter sp. 10-6591
CTCTCAATGGAAATCTTTAGACTTATTGAAAATCTTTGACTTATTCAAGGAGGAACAATGAACATACGACTATCTCTCATAACAGCAACTTTTCTTGTTTCTACTTCACTGATGAGTGCTAATGCACCATATATACCGCATATAAGCAATAGAGATTCTGCAAGGACACAATATTGGGCTAAAGGAGTAGATGAAACAAAAGGTTGGAGCGATGGCTTGCAATTCCCAAATCACTGCTGGGGTGCTGTCACGGCAAATATGATGTCTTGGTGGCAAAAACAAGTAGGTGATGGTGTAAGTGTGCCTACACAAGCTCCACAAGAAGCCGCAGATATCCGACAATGGGTTTGGGATAATTTCAAGGATTTCCAAAATGGCAGAATGCCAAACAAAGGAATAAATGATTTTTTTAAAGCGTTTTATCCAGAGATTGATGCTAATCGTGATCCATACTACTGGATGGATCATGGAACTCCTCTATGGAATTACAGACCATATCATAATGCTGACCTTATCACAAAAAGTCTTTTGGAGAATTTCGAATCTGGCAATGTCGTAGCCGCCATCACTTCGCAATACCACACTGTTACGCTTTGGGGTATAGAAGTAGATGATCAAGGCAAAATCACCAAGGGATGGATCACAGATTCAGATCCTACACAAGGGAATACATCTATGCTAGAAGAGGCTTTGGCAGTATATGATGCAAATGGCTATCTTTCTTTTCAGAGTTCTCATTATGATTATGCGACAGGCGGTACACGAACAGATATGTATGAGATAGACACCATCACCTATCTCAGCATCGATAAATCCCGTATACAGAATTCTTTAAAAAAGCAAGATTACAGCCAAACATCTGCCAGCACAACATCCACTCCAACGCAAGAGCAAAATGCTAGCATCTCTACAGACACTGTAGCTAGCCAACAAGCCACTGCTACTACTACCCAATCAAGTAGCACTATAACCCAATCTGCTGGCTCTAATCCCATTACAAACACCCAATATCCTAGCCGTGATTCTGCTAGCTCTACTTCCATTGCTAGCCAATCTAGCAATACAAGCACAGCAAGAGAAAACATACAGCAAGCTTTATCAGACAACAAAAACCTCACCATGCTTGAGTTTGATCTGCTAGGCAAAACAATGTTTGGTATCAAGCAAGGAGAACATCTTATAGCTCTTATTGATCCAAGCAATAAAAATATATTTGCACTTGTATCCAATCTAGGACTTAGCAGCTATTCTTTTGAAGGCGATGTATTGGGATCTGATTTTAGAATCATCGAAAACACCAATCCAAAAGCTATCAAAGAAGCACAAGAGCTTGCAGATATGGGCTTAAACTTCACTATGGTTGAAGTCAATAACCTAAACAAAAGAATGGGTGAGCTTCGTAATATAAAAGGTGCAGCTGGTGTTTGGGCAAGAATCATGAACGGTGCAGGATCTAGCAAGGGTGGATACAAGAGTACTTATACACATATACAAGGTGGCTTTGATAAGCAGACAAGCTTTTATGGCGGGGAGCTTTTTACTGGTCTTACTTTTACTTACACCACTACCAATATCACCCAGTCTAATTCTCAAAATACAGCCTTTAGTAATGGTAAGACAGATTCTCTTGGGGGTGGCTTGTATGCTATAGCTTTATTGAATAGTGGCTTTTATATAGATGTGATAGGCAAATATGTAGCCCATGATAATAACTACAACTATGACCTCAAAGAAATGAATCTTTTCTTGGCCAAGCAAAAATACAACACTCACTCTCTCTATTTTGGAGCTGAGTTAGGACAAAGAATAGCTATGCCTTTTATGAGCTTTATTGAGCCACAAATAGAGCTTGTCTATATCACTACATCTGGAAGCGCTCTTAGAGACAATAACTCTAATTCTGTGAAACTCAATGATTCTCAAATGCTTGTTGCACGCGCTGGAGCAAATCTAGGCAAGAATTTCAATATAGGAAGTTGGGAATTTCTGGCACTACTAGGATTAAACTACCAAGGAGATTTGCATAAAGACAATGCAATCATTGTCAATGGCAAAACTGCAACAAACAACAAAAAAGACCACAGAATGCTTATGAGCATAGGATTGAATGCAAAAGCAGGCGAACATTTAAGCTTTGCACTGAGCTTTGAGAGATCAGCATTTGGCAATTACAACATCAATAGATTGATAAATGCGAATATAAGATATTCGTTTTAGCTCTATAAGAGAACTGAGGTTTAAGATTCTCTATGGGAGTTCTTAGGGAATCTGCTGATTGGTTTCTCTTTAACACATCTTTTTTATGTAACTCCTTGGATTATTCTTAAATTAAGACCAATCTCATTGCTTTGCTTACCTTGGATTTTTGTGTGTCTTTATGACTCTCCTTGGAGTATATTTTTAAACAATGTGTATCGTATAAAGGGATGAAAAAAGCTAATGATGCGTGGAAGGGGGATA
>NZ_NHYK01000041.1 GCF_003288805.1 Helicobacter sp. 10-6591
GTAGCTATATGATTGACTTATTTATAGCAACAGTTTTTTTGCAGCATTACCAATGAGATAGAGTGCTTCTTGATTGCTAAGCTGGTATAATCGTTCTGTGCTATCACAATGTTTCAAATTTGATCAATAATTGCAAAATCGCAGGAGGGTGAAGTGATAAAACTTGTCAGAATTCTTACTCTCTTTACTCTTATCTGTATCCTTGGTGCAAACGAAGTAGCAAATAAGCTTATAAATCTTTCTCAAGCAAACAATGAGAATCCTACAATTACTGGTACTGGTGTGGTCATTGGTGTCATAGATGGGGTGTTTAATCCTAAAAATCCTGTGCTGGCAGGCAAGCACGCGGGTCTTATCTCAAATGCAAATGCAAATAACACACCAGCAAATGAAATTGCTAATAAGGTGGTAAGACTCGACAAAGCGAAAGAAAAAAATCCAACCATAGACGGAACTGGCATAGTGGTCGGAATACTTGATGGTCCGTATAATCTAGATAATCCTATTTTAAGTGGTAAAGCTATAAATACCATAAATAATAGAATAGACCCGGATAAATTCGTAGGAGCCGGTAATTCTAATATTCACGGCACTCAAGTAGCTTCAATCATAGTAGGTAATACAAACAGCGATTTAACTGGTGTAGCAAGTGGGGCTAAATTTTTTGGTCTGGCTTATCTTAATCCAGGATTTGTTTACAATACAAATAAAAATAATTTCACAAACGACATTCAAACAATGATAAAAAGTGGTGCAAAGGTATTTAACCATAGCTATGCAAGCGATGCTTTCCCACTTATAAATCGCACATGGGGTAGTGGATTAGAAACCCTTTCAAATAATAATGCCAGTCCATTAAGCCCGGAAGCTTTTCGTAAGCTTATAGAAAACGATTTAGGTTTACAACATGCAGAAATTTTAGCCAATTTTTCAAAAGAACAAGGTATATTGAATATAGTAGGTGCTGGAAATGATGGCTTCATTTCAACAAGAGCCAATTCTGTTTTGCCAAGCTATGATGAGAGTTACCGTGGACTTTTAGTGGCTGGGGGTGTAAATCCAAATAAAATTACTGTTAGTAACGATAAAATCACTCTACAAAGCTTTAGCGAAGAAGAACGTCAAACTATATTAAGACAATATGAGAGTGCTAATAATAACGATAGTAAATACGAAAAAATTGTGCTTAAGCTAGCAGAACGTCAAGGCATATATTATATGAGCAATCTTTTTAAAAACAATTCCCTTTACGCTCTTGTAGCACCAGCTCAAAACCTCGTCACAGCAAATGCAAAATACGGCTACAGCTTCTACAATATCGAATCAAATAAATTAGTTAAAAATACAGATACTACCATCCCCAATAGTGCTGGAACGAGTTTCGCAACACCTTATGTAAGTAGTATAGCAGCTTTAGTGCAGCAAAAATTCCCTTTTTTAAAAGGCTCTCAAATTGGTGATGTTTTACTTACTACTGCCAACAAAAATGTAGAACTACCTAATCTTTTACTTATGACTAATGTTACAAGATCTGGAGGGTTTTTTTACACAGTAGTATACACAAACAAAGATGTACCAAAAACAGGAAATAACAACGAAGTAAATTTAGAAGAGGTTGAAAATGATTTAGTGCAAGCTGGGTTTAAAATGAACGAAAATGATAAAAACTTAGCTGAATATATAAAAAGAAATCTATTGAAAAGCGATGCCGATGTAACTTCTGGCGATAAAACATACCCTATTTCTGTTGTTAGACTTTCTAAAGAAGAGATTATCGGTAGTGGTTTACTTGATGCCCAAAACGCTTTGAAAGGCCTAGCAGCTCTTGATATCAACCGACTAAATCCAAGCGATTTACAAGAATTTGAAAACGCTGATGGAAATAAAAAATTATATGCATTTTACACCATAGATACACAGGGACAAAATGGTCAATTTGCATTTACAAATGATATAAGCGAAATAAAATGGGATGATAAATACCACATAGATGAGGCTATAAATTCCCTAAAAAGCGACAACAGGATATCCAATCTTAAAACTCTCGAAGCAGGATTTGTAAAAACTGGACAAGGGACATTTAAATTCGAAGGAAATACTTTAAAATATAATGGACCAACTGTTGCTAGTGGTGGAATTTTAGAACTTAATAACGTTATTGCTGAAAATACAGCACTCTACGCAGATAAAGGCGGTCAAATCCTAATATCAGGCCAAACTAACGCCAAACAAAATTTATATGCTATAAACGGAGGTGAAGTCCAAATCAGTGGCACGCTTTCAAGCGGAGATGTGTATGCACTAAATGGTGGTA
>NZ_NHYK01000042.1 GCF_003288805.1 Helicobacter sp. 10-6591
ATCCTCTATGATGGCTCAAGCAACACAAATTCTAAACTCAAAGCAAACAGTTACAATCTAGAAGGCGGCACTCTTGTCTTTGTCCCTACTTATGCTAATGGCTCCCAAAGACTACAAGCAAACCAAGAGATTACAATCACAACGGCTGATAATCAAACAAGTGTCCAATCTGTAGCCCAACCCAAAGAAGCAGCCACTCACAACACCATCCAGCCAAACAGCAAATCTCTAAATCAAGAGCAGCTTATAAATACCCAGCCTCAAGATGAAGCTTTATCAGCTCAGCCTTTAGCTCAAGATACACTCCAATCTACCAATAGCTCAGCCTCTCATAAGAATTTTAAAGAATCTGTGCAAGATGCTATTGCGAATAAAAAAGTTACAGTGCAGACACATTCTACAAATACACTCAATATTGTCTTTGACAAAGATAGCTTTATTCTTAAGGTAGAAGCAAAAGAAAATGCTTTTGCTCCACGTAAAGATTCCAACCAATCATTAGGACAAGCATTAAGCAGTATTTCTAGAAAAAACCATTTACCACAAGCCTATGATGATTTTTTAGGAAATCTTGATGCAAATACATCACAAGAAGTATTTGAGCAGATATTACAAAACATGGATGATACTTCCCATCTTACATCTACACAGAATCTTTTTTACACACAAAGCCAGCTTACTCTGGATAATCTTACCTTTGCTTTGAGCAGAGATTATCTTGCATCTTTACAACCACAAGTCTTTCTTGCAGATGTTGGTATGCCAAGAGCTAATACATCATCTCGTGTATCAAGTGATGTAATAAGAAGATACCCTCTATACAATGTCCTCTCAAGAATGTATGACCAAAGCAAAACACAATTAAGTATCACACCAAATTACACAAAAATCAAATCCAAGTCTTATACAAGCAATGCATATGCATTCAACATCCAAGCAAAGCAAACTTTAGCAAAAGTCATTACGCTGGGAGGTTTTGTAGATATTGCTCAGAGTTCTACAAGCTTTACTACACATGCTACAAGCAATTCAAGAGTTTTTAGCATAGGTGGAAACTCTATTGTGTCTGTAAGAGAATATTTCTCTATTATCGGTAGCTTGAGTGCTAGTATGGGAATAAATAATCTAAGCAAGCCATCTCTTAATAGCTTAAGCCAAATAGAAGGCCAATATAATAGTTATTTTTTGAATGCCCAATTAGGCATAGGAAAAAACTTCTATACAAGATTCTTAAATTTTACACCTATGCTACTTGGATATTATGGAGTGGTGCAACAAGATGGTTTTAGTGAAAAAGGTGATAGCTTATTTCTCAAAACTTATAGCAAAACCTCATCTACAAACTATGGAGCTTCAGTAGGTGGATATATAGGCTATGATAAGCTTATAGCTGCTCGTATTGCTTTGCATATCAATGCTTTTGGATTCTATACTTTGCGTTTCCAGCAAGCACTCTCAAATACTGCAAGATTTAGTGATTTCAAAGATATTGCTTTTAACCAACAAATAAAAACAAACAATTCTGCTCTTTATTTTGGAGTGCAAGCTAGAGTAAGTGTGAAAAAATACTTTGCAGGATTGCAGCTATCAAATGAAATTGCTAAAGATTATTCTTGGATTAATGCTGCGCTTAATGTTGGATTGGAGTTTTAGG
>NZ_NHYK01000043.1 GCF_003288805.1 Helicobacter sp. 10-6591
ACACGCACGCTAAGAATCACATTTGACAAAAATACACAAATAATCTCTGCTGAGCTAAAAGCCGATGTGCTAAAAACACAGAATATGAGCCAGAGTATGTCTAGCGCGATAAACACTATCTATAACGATACACAAGGCAAGGAGGAATATGATAGGTTTTTTAAGAGGTTGGATTTTGTCGATGAGCAGACATTCACACAGACACTTGATAGCATAGCAGAGAGTACTGCACTAAGCAGTGTTAGCGACGAATTGAACGCACAACAAAGCAATAACTTCGCCTCGCTGGGCTATATACTAACTCCAATGAATAGCACACGATCTAACAGACCTATTCGCTTGAGTGCCGCAGGTGACCTGCGAAATGTGCTAGCTGGATTATTTGGTCGTCCCAATCGCCAACAGATGATAGTCAATACTAGCTATTCGAAAATGAAGCATACTGCCTACACTGCAAGCGCACTTTCTACAAACTTGCAATACAAAAATCGTGTGTATGATAATCTCATACTAGGCGTATTTGCTGACTACACGATAGGTAATGCTAGCCACACATACGCTAATCGTAGTGATAGCACATATACATTGGGTGCAAGCGCAATTTATAATCTAGGTTATTTCTCTTTGTTAGGTTCAGTAAGTGTGGGAGTAGGGAGCAATACGGCGACTCGTAGCATCCTAGGTACTGACATGCCATCTAAAATAGAAGCCAAATACACCACAACCACATATTTTGGACAATTAGGAGTAAGTAAAGATATAGCACTAGGCAGGTTACTTGTGCTAAAACCTATGGTGCTTGCTAATATCAATGGAATTTCACAGGGAGGATATGAGGAAAGAGGTGGTCTATTTGCCCTCAGGTCAGAGGCACAGACCTACAATGTACCGGGGGCAGCATTAGGTGCGCATGCCATCTATACTTTGCCAATTGGTACTAGTGAGCTCAATCTATCAATATTTGGCTTCTACACAATGAGATTCTTAGATAGCATCCAGTCTCGTGCGAGTTTCAAGGATTTTTCGAATTCACAGCACTTTATCCAAACCGCTTCACTTAGTATTTCGAGTGTGTATGCAGGACTTAATGCACAGTGGCAATATGGTAATTATTTTGCACGGCTAGGTGGAAGTATGGAATCTGCGAGAATGTACACACTCCTCAATGGCATGTTGAGTGTGGGGCTGTATTTTTGATTATGATTTCATTGAAGTCTTGGGTGCAAATAGAATCTTAAGTTGGGATTTTTAAGTGTTTGGGACATAAACACTTTAAACATTAAGCGAGAGGATCTTTCTGAAAGGATAGTTTAGAATCTGAGAGGTTTTCAAAAGAGCGATAGTGCCTTTGAGGCTATGGCAAAATCGGGCTTTTGTATGGATTATCTCATCGCTGTATTCAAATTGGATAGAAACCATTGTGTTATCTTGGACTTTAAAAATTGCGCCAAAAGTCTCAGGAATAAGCAATACAGATTCTCCCAAATCTTTACAATCATTGTCTTTGAGTAGATAGACGTAAGCACCGTTATTGTCAGGTAAAGATTCTAAAATGTCTGTATTGAGAATCTCTTGTGTGTGG
>NZ_NHYK01000044.1 GCF_003288805.1 Helicobacter sp. 10-6591
GATTGCCATTGTCTTGATTCTCTAACTTCCAATCTAGGATTTTTATACTGCCGCTGCTATTCTCATTTTTGATTACAGTGTTATTGCCCACTGTTCCTTTGTTGTCAATTTCTAAAGTTCCAGTGCCCTTATTTGTGATATTGCCTTTGAGTGTTCCTCCACTTTCATTTTTCACTACTCCTTCTATTTTGCCTTGTTCACCTATTACAATTACTTCTTTACCTTCTGTTCCCATATCTTTGTAGTTTGTAATCCCAGCTTTCGTGCCTTTCAAAGTACCATTTACTTGAATCGTACCTGTGAGTTGGTAAGTGTCTGTGTTATTGCTTTGTTGAGCTTGTCCATTTTTTCTCTTATCTTCCACATTTCCTAGTACCAAACCACTGCCACTTCCTCCTTCTACTATAGCTCCTTCTTTGATAATGAGATTTTCAACTATTCTTTCGTTTTTCTCATTGTTATTTCTTCTGTCAAACTCTATTCTGCTTAGGTTTATTCCATTTTCTCCACCTTTTACTATTCCTTGCTCTATTTCTAGATTGGTTATAGTTGTTTTTAAAGGACCTCCAGCATTAAAGAATGCTATGCCATCTTTCTTGCCTTCTATGGTTCCAGAATTTTTAAGATTCTTTATACTCCCACCTTCTATGAAGATTCCATAGTTTCCACCTTTGATAGTGCCTGTGTTTTCTATAGTGTCGTATATTGGTTTAGATTCGCTTTGCTGCTGCATATTTAGCTGTCCAATCAGAATACCTGCAGAGACGTTAGTGCTATTGACATTGCCATTGCCATTTGTTATTTCTATGGTTCCAGAATTCTTGAGATGGGTGATAGTAGTATTTTTACTACCAATTATAACAATTCCAGCTCTTTTGCCTTTGATAGTTCCTTGATTATCAAAGCTTTTGATTGTAGTATGGCCATGTTCATGAAGATAGATTGCTCCATGTACAGTTCCATTATTTAAGTTGCCATTATTACTTGTATTCTCTATCAATCCTTTGTTTTCAAAACTTGTGATAGTAGCATGAGCCAAGGATACAGCCCCTTGACCAGCTGCTGAAATCGTTCCAGAGTTTGTAAAGTTTGTAATAGTAGCATTGGTGAGTCCTATGCCTTGACCATTTGCCTTTATAGTCCCCTCATTGATAAAAGTTTCAATACTTCCATCATAGCCATTGGGATTATTCTGTCCATTTCTCTCAATCTTTATTGCAACCGCATTTCCAGTTGCTGAAATAAGCTTTTCATTTTTAAATGTCTCAATCTTAGCACCTTGGAGTCTTACAGCAGCATTTTGATCTTTTGATTCTATAGTGCCATTATTAGTGAAGTTTTTCACAACAGTTTGGCCACCTTTAGTAGTAGTTTTCCCATTTTTTGTTTTTTCATCTGTA
>NZ_NHYK01000045.1 GCF_003288805.1 Helicobacter sp. 10-6591
CTAGAAAATACATCAATATCAAATTGCAAAGAACCATCACTGATGGGTTTTGAAATTTTGAAATTGTGTTTTGGCATATTGCCCATGTCAATGCTGATTTTATTACCTGCGAGTGTAAAAAACACATTTTTCTGCGGTGTGAATGTGAGTTTGGCTCCATTAGCTATGTTATATCCATTTGTGGCATTTAACTTGGCATTACCGGATTCTCCAAAGACAAGAGTGAGTGTAGCATCTGTATCTTGTGTGTATGTACCACCAACTATTAGGTCGTTGTTGGTGCCTGTCTTATCATCTTTCCCACTTGTATCTGTAGGATAGAGTGTGCCTGCTTGGACTGTGCCATGGTTGTCTAGATTCTGTTTTATAGTGCCATTGCCTGCAAGTGTAGCACCAGAGGTTACATAAACACTGCCAGAGAGGGAGGGCTTTTTTGCATTGGTATTATTTGGAATATATATTGGTGGTATAGCAGAATTATTTGCAGCAGTGGCAAGTGTCATTGCTGCAGAAGTAGTTTGTGCTTTGTGTTTTTCTTCATTTTTATACTTCTTTTCATTGTAATAATCTGCCTCACTCATGAGTGCTAAAGTGCCATTAGCCACATAGGTTAGTCCTGTATAAGTGTTTTGGCCACTTAATACAAGTGTGCCTGTTCCGTGTTTTAGCAGTCCTACACTAGTGAAGTGAGTCATAGGGTTAGTTACAGTGCTAGGAGAACTAGCAAGATTAACCATTGTGCCACCAATATTGTAATGCAAGCTGGTATCCCAAAGTCTCTCATCGATGTTGTTACTAAAAAGCATTTCATTACTATCACTCACATTAAGAGTATAGAGTGCATGTTCAGTGTTGGTAAATTTGCTCCCTATTGTAAAATTCCATTTTGTAAGTGTGCTATTTGAGTTAAGTGTATAAATATCATCACGTGTCAAGCGATTAGCATCTAACCTAGCTAATCCACCCATCGCTTTTTGTATATCTAAGACACCTTGACCGATGATGGATTCTTTATTGAGTTCATAAATTGATAGCTTATTATCTGGTGTTTTTATAATATCGTTGTAGATACTATCCACATTTGAATCGTATCCAGCATCTTTAAGAGCATTTAATACTTCATCTTTGTTTTTAATCACTAGCCCCCTGCTAACGTCGCTATTGCTTGTAATAATAATCGTATGTTTTTGTGTCTTGTTTTTGTCAGTAAATGTTTTCAATATCACCTTTGGTAATACCACATTTTTATTAGCCGTGCTTAAGAGCACATCTGCAATCTGGCGACCATTGAGATCAGGGAATTTCTCTTGCACAAGTGCAGCTGCTCCACTCACAAATGGT
>NZ_NHYK01000046.1 GCF_003288805.1 Helicobacter sp. 10-6591
TATTACAGGCTTTGCCTCTCGCCCGTTTCGTGGTGCTGAAGCGTTGGTATAAGGAGGCAGCAGTGCCTCCGCAACGCTGAAGCTAGAAACGGATAAGCGAGGCTCTCCCCTTGCTTTGCCGAAAAGAAAAAGCGGCGCTTTATTCTTTTCGGGGCTAAGGGGAGTGAGGAGGGGATAAACCCCTTTTCTTTTTGCGAAAAAATAAATTTGTTATTTGTAGAAAGTGTTGCTTTACTAGAGTGAATCTTGATTTGTATTTGGAGTAACTAGCACATATGTAAGATAAGAGAGAAGTTAGTTCAAATATTAAAGTTGTATTGAGATTGAATTAGCTTATAAAACAAGATTGGGATTCTCTTTAATTTTGAAACTTGTGGATTTCTTTTGATTCTTTTAGGGTTTGAGAATTATAAAAGCAAGCAATTACATTCTTAGAGATGTTGATTCTTTATTTTGATTCTTTGAATCTGATTGCTGTGTTGTCTAGAATGTTTCTTGAATTAAGTGTTTGAATAAAACAAGCAGGTGAGACAAGCAGATAAAACAAGTGGATGAAACAAAAAGAGTAAAACAAGTTTATAAAACCAAGAATAAAACAAAGCGGATGACACAAAAGGACAAAACAAAGCAGATAAAAAAAGAATGAAATAAGGAAGTGATATAAGCGAACAAAACAAGAGAGATAAAACAAACAGAATAAAAATCAAGCAGATAAAAACAAAGCAAACAAAACAAGAAAAGCAACACAAAAGACAAAAGCTAAAAGATATAGATAGAGGTAGAAGCAAAAGGTAACAAGGTATAGGCAGAAGGTAGAAGGTAGAGAAGGGAACTTAAACTTTAACCCCCCCTTATCCCCGAGCATACTCTTTAAATCTCTTACACCCCATACTATTTGATTTATATTACTTGCTTTATTATTTGATATCCCCCTACCACATAAAATTCAATTTAATATAACCAGTATGCTGTGTAAGCTTAGAGCTAAGAGTAGTGTTGTAGTTGAATGTTATATAAAATCTTTCATCCAAAGGAATAGCAAGATTAGCTCCTAAGAAAGCTAAGAGAGGATCTATCTTAGTACTTCCTTCACCATAAGATGCATTACCCATATTGGTA
>NZ_NHYK01000047.1 GCF_003288805.1 Helicobacter sp. 10-6591
GCGCTAGGTATCATTGGCGAATACATAGGACGCAGCTACGAACAGAGTAAGAGAAGACCGCATTTTATTATTGCAGAGTCTCTCTAGTACAAACTCAAGACAAATATACAGATTGTGGATTGTCTGCTTGTAGAGTTTATTCCCTTTCCTTTGCTTCACCAAACTTCCATACAAATTGTACTTGTGTGCCAATGCTATTGGTGTTCTTTGTTATCTCATGAAATATTCCAACACTAAGCTTAGAATAAGAGATTGCACCAGCACAGATAGCCAATCCACTACGTAAAGCATATTTGCTGAGTGGCTTATATATAGCAAAATGTGAATTTGCAAAATCTAGGAATTGTGCATTTGTACTGATTTGTTTTGTGTTGAGTATGTGTTCATAGACACTGTATATATCAAGAGAAAATTTATTGGGTAGTCTTAATGCAAATACAGCTCCTATATTTCCACCTAATATATTCTGTCCATTATCACCAAAACTTTTAGCAAACACCAGTGATTTCTCATTGAATGCTTTTGTATAAAGATGTGAGAGTGAAAGATATGTGAGTGGAGAGAAGCTTATGGTATTGCTTAAAGCTATGTTATAACGCATACCAGCTTGTGTGTGAAGTAGTATATCAGTGTAATTGCCATTAAGTGCATTATCCATTATCTTGCCTGAATAAGCATTTTGAGCAAATGCAAGGTTTATAGCGCCAAAGAGTGAGAATCCACCAAATGCTATATCAGCACCAAGTGCCCCACCTAAATAACCACTATTAAGATTGAGCAGACCATTTTTGGTATTAAGATAACCAATATTGAGCAATCCTTTGATATTTGCATTGTCCATATTATTTATTAGTGTCATCTTACTACCTGCATTGAGTGCAGTAGTCAATCCTGTTGTAATACTTGTAATTGGTGTAAGGGCATTGTTCATAGGGAGTATAGAGAATTCATTGAGCATACGTTTTTGGGT
>NZ_NHYK01000048.1 GCF_003288805.1 Helicobacter sp. 10-6591
CTAAAATTCCACCTAAAAATCCTTTGTGATGAAAACTTTGAACGCCTAAAAGACATACAACTACGCCTAGAAAACGATGAGATTGTGCTACAAGATTCTACAGGCAACCCACACATCTACCAAATCCCAAGCCACCAAAACATAGAATCCCATAAACTCCAAAAAGCCATATTCCACAACAAACGCACACTTATAGAATCTTGCCTTTTTGGCGTGGATATAAACCACAATTCTTGCGAAATCACAAAGCTAAGACTTTGGATAGAGCTACTGAAATATAGCTACTATATCTTTGAAAATGGCAAAAACACAAACACCCTCCAAACTCTCCCAAACATAGACATCAACATAAAATGCGGCAATAGCCTTATAAGCTATTTTGACATCACCCAAAGCCTTAGCCATTATCCCAACATAAACACCAAGATAAAAGACTACAAACAAGCCGTGCAAAACTACAAAGAGGGCTTATACCAAGACAAACAAGCCCTAGATTCAAAGATAAAAGAACTCCACGAAGCCTTTAAAAACTTTTGTTTCAAAGACAAATTCAAATCCCAAATCAAAGCCTTTGAAAAAGAGTGCGACAAATACAGCGCTCAATATGGCAACTACCTAGCCAAAGATGACAAAAATCTCTCAATCTATGTCAAGGCAGGATTTTTCCTAGAGTTTGATGAAGCAGTAGCACAAAAAGACTTCGCCACGCTCCAAGAATCCTATAATGCACTCTTTAATCTCGAATCAAACAAGCCTTTTGAATGGCGCTTTGCATTCCCAGAAGTGCTAGATAACAATGGCGATTTTTTGGGCTTTGATTTAGTGATAGGCAATCCACCTTAT
>NZ_NHYK01000049.1 GCF_003288805.1 Helicobacter sp. 10-6591
CCTCTATTGGCTCTAGAGAGTTTAGGTGTGAGCGAACACGCCAGCATAGGTATAGGAGGCTTTTATAGCAACTCCAGCGCTACAAATATTAGTATGCAATACTATGGAATCCATCTCAATCTCCACACAGACTTGATAAGCCAAAACCACAAGATAAAATTCAGCGCAGAGTATGACAGGGATTCTGGGAGTGGGAAACGCAAGCTCTCAAACTCGCAGTTTGCTTATCTTGAAAAGTTTGGCTCTGGCAAAAACTTTCGTTATTCTCATATACTGATTCGATTTGGATTTAATCTTGCTAGCAAAGAAACGCCTTTGTTTCTCAACCTCATAGGTGGTTTTGGTGAAGTGACCAATTCTCACAAAGAAACTGATCTCTTGAAAAAAACCACCTGGAACGCCGGAGTAGAGCTTGAAGGAGCGCTTCCTCTTGGACAAAGCTACAAACTCACTTATAGCGCTGGGTATATGCCTACAGGCATTTACTATAGCTTTATTGACCCATCAAGGGGTGATAAGGGCATGAGCGCAAGATCTTATGTCAGCAAGCTAGGACACACAGTCCTTGTGAGTGTAGGCTTTACACAAGCAATAAATGAGCGCCTCTACTTCTATACAAAGCTCAAGGGCCAATACAAAGTCTTTGGAGAATCTCAGCCAGTGGCTCTCAATATAGCAGACACTGCCACAGCTATCACAAACACCAACTATCCAGCAAGTAGGGATGTAAGCGCTATGCTAGAGGTGGGAATTGGATTCTAAACGCTCTTGTGTACTTGTATTGGTAAGCTCTCTTGGGGCGAAGTCCATAAGCATAGATGAGATGCT
>NZ_NHYK01000004.1 GCF_003288805.1 Helicobacter sp. 10-6591
AAGAGCATACAAGGCCTTTGTGCTAATTTTTTTAAGAGGGAGGGATTATAGCAAAGCTTTGAATCTCACTGTATAGAGCATTTGTTAGTAAGGAAGCATTGGTATTTGATTCTTTGGAATCACATCTTAATGTATGTTCTTTTCTTTTTATTTTTTCTCATACACTACAACAAATCTCTTGCTTTATTGAAAGAGTAGTTCTTTGTAGACTCACTATTCCCAACTCCCTGAAAGATTCTCAAAAATCTTTTGCAGACTGACAAATACATAATCTATCTGCTCGTTATTGATAATAAAAGGTGGCATGAAGTAGATGGTATTGCCTAAAGGACGCAGGATGAGCCCGAGTTCCAATGCTTTGTTATAGATCTCTATGCCTTTGCGTGTGTTTATAGAATCAAGCTCAAAAGCACATACCATGCCCATCTGTCTGAGATTCTTGATAAAGGCGAATTTTTGCAGGCTTTGTGCGTTTTGCCAGATATAGCGGCTTTTGTGTTTGTTTGTCTCTAAGATATTTTGCGTCTCAAAAATATCGAGTACAGCGTTAGCACACGCGCATGCAAGGGCATTACCTGTGTAAGAATGTGAGTGTAAGAATGCCTTGTTTTCTTGGTAAGGCGCGTAGAAGAGTTCATAGATTTGATCATTTGTAAGCACGACTGAGAGCGGCAAGTAGCCACCTGTAATCCCCTTGCTTAGTGCTAAAAAATCAGGTGTGACGCTGCATTGCTCTAGTGCAAACATACTTCCACTACGACCAAAGCCTACTGCTATCTCATCAAAGATCACATATACATTATATTCATGGCAAAGCCTCAAAGCCTCTTTCACAAAATAAGGCGCATGTATTTGCATACCACCAGCACATTGGATGAGTGGCTCTAGGATAAGGGCTACAATCTGTGTACTGTGCTTGAGCGTGGATTCTAAGAAACTAAGGCTTTGTTCATAGTGTGCGATGAGTTTAGAATCTGGGGCAGTAGTACAAACTTCTTGGTAGTCACTAAGTGTATGTGGCATGGGAATTGTGAGATTTCGTAATAAAAGCGGCTCATAGGTTCTTTTATATAACCCCACATCACTTACACTTAGTGCGCCTAGACTCTCGCCATGGTAGGAATTTTGCAAAGACAAAAAAAATGTGCCGGATTCTTGGTTATGCTCAAGTGACTTGCTAAATGCAGAATCTCTGAGGAGTTTTGCATGGAATGCCATCTTTAGCGCAACTTCTATGGCGCTTGAGCCATTATCAGCATAAAAGCATTTATTCAGACTTTTTGGGAGCTTGGCACATAGCCTTTGACTTAAGGTTATAGCTTGCTTGTGGCTAAACCCAGCAAAAATGCAATGTTCAAGACTGCTTAGCTGCTCTTGGAGTTTTTGGTTTATGTATTCGTTGCAATGCCCAAAGAGGTTGACCCACCAGCTAGAAATGCAATCGATATATTGCTTTTCGTCAAAATCATACAGATACACACCCTTTGCTCGCTTAATAGGGATAAGGGGGAAGGTGGATTGGTGATCGTGCATTTGCGTGCAGGGATGCCATATATGCGCTAAATCCTGCTCAAGCAGTTGTTGTTTGGTCATTATGCTCTAGCAGAAAGTTTAGTAATGGCTTCGGTATTGAGATCATCCATATGCGAGCGCATTACCTTTTGGTACATATCTACAAGGCGATTTGTCTCTATAAGTGCGGTCATCTCACGCACTGCATTGACATTGCTTTTTTCTAAGAATCCCTGCAATACAATTGCGCGTGAGAGATTTTCTTTTTCATTTAACCTATCTTGCGGATATTCATAGAGATTATCGCCGACTTTTTTCAAATATCTGGGATTCTCAAATCCAACCACATCAAGCGTACCTATTGGCACAATCTCATCGGCGTTATTGCGCATATACAAATTGCCATTTTTGTCAGACTCTATATTCTGTCCTTGTGGGATTCTGATGATGCCTTCAGAAGTAATACCACCGCGACTAAGCACGCTAAAGCCGCTTTTATTCACAAGCACGCCATCACTATTGAGGCTAAAATTGCCATCTCGTGTGTAGCGCACGCCTTCAGGCGTGAGGATACTAAAGTATGCATTGCTTTCTTGTAGGGCGAAATCTAGCGTATTCTCGGTCTGCACTATATTGCCTATGCTCTTGTCTGTGTAATGCTCGCTAATAATTGGTACGCGATCAAGTGAGCGGTTGAGGAACTTTGCTGCTTCGCGTGTATGACCTTCGATTGGAAGCTCATGCTTATGTGTCTGGTAAAGCCGCAAATAATCGCCAATAACTACATCATCGCGTTTGAAGCCATTTGTATTGAGGTTAGCAAGATTGTTTGAGATCATCTCAAGACGGCTAAACTGCGTAACCATGCCACCTGTTGCATTATAGAATCCACTTTGCATACTCTATCCTTATGCGGAAAATCTTTTGGACAATGCAGGTAATGAAACAAAAAACATTCCTTCTAGACAATACCGAGCGCTTATAACCAAAGAAGTTATAGCGGTTTCTTAAAATCAATTATTTTGGTTGTTTTTCTTATGCCTCCTAATGGATGCTTTGGTAAGCCATTTTTTGTGGTTCCAAGACATTTTATTTTATGTCCATCAAATTTATGTTCATCAAAAAGCTTTAAAATATCTTTTAAGCAAGGTTCTTTCAAATATTTACGCATATTTAAAAGACCACCATAGCAAAGCAAAATATCACTTTTAAACTCAGCCAAAACTGCCTCGATTTTGGCTAAATTTTTTGCGTGTATTTTCTCATCAAAGTCCGGAGGAAGCTCATCTGGATTTGTAGCTATTAGTGGATAGAGATTTAGCATTACAAAACCATCATAGCCGTTATTTTGTAGAATTGAGCATAGACGATTCATTGTAGGATCGCATTTGTCATCACTTGCTACGCTAGGATTTGCGCCGATACAAATTAGCGTATTTTTACCCTTTTTACCAAGCACATATCTACATTGCTCGTCTTTATCGCAAATATCAGGCTTAAAGCCATCGTTCCATTTATACATTTTCTTGCCTTTTAATTTTAATTATCTTAGGAATTCTAGAATTCCACGCCTATAATGCCAATTGGTTTTAATCTCTGTCCAAAAAAATAGTATCCACTAAATACTGAGCCTAAAATTCCAATAACGCCCCAAATGGTATATGCTATAGGTAACTCGATACCAAGTGTATATGCGGAAAATCTTTTGGACAATGCAGGTAATGAAACAAAAAACATTCCTTCTAGACAATACCGAGCGCTTATTTGTAAAACCAAAGAAGTTATAGCAGTTTCTCTTTAGCGAGATACTTAGAGATTCAGTAAAATTAGGGCAATAGGCATAAGTACCACGCCTATAATGCCAATTGGTTTTAATCTCTGTCCAAAAAAATAGTATCCACTAAATACTGAGCCTAAAATTCCAATAACGCCCCAAATGGTATATGCTATAGGTAACTCGATACCAAGTGTAATTGCATAAGCTAAAAGTAAAAATGCTATATCTACAAGACCAAGTGCCAATAATCCCCAACTAAGCTTTTTAAAGCCACAAGATTTTTGCAAACAGATATTTGCCAATACATCTAAAATCCCAGAGCAAACAATCACCAAAAATCCCATCTTAATGCTCCTCTCCAGCTACAATACAAATAACACCAACAAACCCTATCAATATTCCAAGATATTGCTGCGTGCTTAAATGTGGTGTGAAAAACAAGAAGCTAATACCAAGCACACCCAAAAGTCCTACAATTTCCCATACCGAATACGCCACTCCAAGAGCTATATCTCTTAGAGCTAATGCCATAAAGATATAGGAAAGATTCACGAAAAAAATCATACTAAGTTTGGCATAGAGGGGATTGCTGATAATCTTTAGTATGCTCACTCCGCTTACTTCAAAGCAAATTGCTACCAAGAGAGAGATCCATGCAAGCAATCGACTTTTATCCAAGTTATAGTCCAAGACAGAGAATATCCCACAGACAGTCTATCTGGCTATCCTCGAATTCAAAAGTATTGGCATTTTGTAGAAACTCTAATATTGTGGTTTTCGCATAGGTCTTGCTATGTACGCATTTTGGATGTGCAAGTAAAAATGCGCGTCCAAGAGAAATCTGAGAATCTAGCTCTTCTTCGCATACAAAACATTTACTATCAAGTCTTAAGCGTCCTTCATGGGCTAAAAGTAAAGCATAGGATTCTAAAAGTACTCTTTTGGGGTTTTGTAATACAAGCTTTAAGGCACTTGATTCTAAAAGTTTGTAATAAAACTCCTCTATCTCATAGATTTCATTTAAGTGTCTTTCTAAAAGCTGGATAAATCTCTGCCAAATATACATGCGCTCATATTTTTTCTCCCAAATATGCGATAAATGCAAGATATTACGTGGCTGTGGGAGGAAGTGGGGATTTATCTTGTATTCAAAATCAATCTTATATCCAAGACCTATTGTGCTGTGGCGTGCACCATAGAATCTATAAAATGTGTCCAAACTCTGTGGAGTGAGAATCTTTAAGATGAGATCTTCGTTTTTTGTAGGTGTGATTTTGAGAATGTATCCTTGCATCCTGCCTTATCCGCTTGCAAATGTTTGAGAAATTTTACAATGCGTTTGGGGCTTACACAACCATTATAAGAGCGATTATATTTTTGGGTTTGATTCTTATTAGGAGGTTCTGGAAGCCTTGAGGACTTCCAAATCAATGTGCTTTGTAAGTGGTGAGATGGGAAGTTGTTTTATCAACTTCTTTGTAATTGTAGGGTTTTGTGTTTTTGTCAAGTTCTAGTAGTTCTTTTGGAGGCGCGCCGTTGACATTATGATGTTTGTAGTAGCGCTCGCCTGCTTTGTGGCCATTCATATCGACTTTGTAGGTGATCTCACCGGGATTGAGTTTCTGAATCTCTTTGAAGCCAACATTTGAGGTTTTGAAATTTTTGATTCCATTGGCATTAGCGATTTCCACAAGTTTGGTTTGCCCCATTCTAGCCATCTCTACTGCCTGTAAGAGCATTCTGCTGGCTTCTCTTGGATTATGGAATCCAGTGGAGTTTTCTGCTCCTACAAAGTCTCCTCTCATCTGTCCTTTGCGATGTAGCTCTAGTGGCTCTGCTAAGGTGTTGGAGATTTTTGCATCATCTGGCTTGCCATTGGTTTGGAATGTCGCAAGCTTGCCTAGCTCATTTCTTAATTTCGCAATATCTTGAATAAGGCTCACTGTGGCATATTCTGCACTCCTTAAATCATATGCGATTGAGCGCTGTATATCAGCAACTTGCGCCTTGAGATAGTCTTCACTTTGTGTGTGGCAAGTTTTGCAGGCTGCATTAATGTCTTGGAGTGGTGAGGTGATGTTATGCTGGGTAACTTTCTTGCCACCTGTACCTTTTGTATAAGGCATATGGCAGTCCGCGCAACTTACGCCATTTGCCGCATGCACCCCACCGCTAAAGAACTCTGTCTCTGGATGCTGAATCTTAATCATAGGCGCTTTTGTTATCTTATGTTCCCAGTCTTTGTCAAAAATACCTTTTGCGCGCGCTGTGTCATAGTGCTCATCAAACATCTCGATCCTAAAAGTCTCACCCTTTTTCCACGCGCTCCAAGGAAACACTAGCTCTATACCATCTACTTGTATCTCTGTAGGCTCATTGCCATTTCTCCAGAGATCGTACTCATCATAGGTTTTCTGCTCGCCATTCCACCATCTTTGGCTTGGGTCTTTGGCGATACTTTCTCCTGTGACAGTTACCTTAGAGCCTGTAGGGCGGAAGTAATACTCGACATGGCATTGCGCGCACACCAGAGTTCGCATCTCTTTTCTATCAGCCTTCACTCCTTGATATTCATCTATCTCATAGCCTCTAAAATTCACAAGTGCATTGATAAGTGCTTGGCGCGTGATTCTAAGACCCATACCATCAGGATTGTGACAATCTGCGCAAGTCACACCCATTCTAGTACCACCGTGAGGGCTTCTATGGGCTTCCGAGTTTGGTGTGATTCCATTGACTGCTGGAATGTTTTTAACCATAGTCCAGTATTTCGTGGAATTGAATCGCACAAAGTCACCTTTGGCTATGTTTTTGTAAAGCCAGGGAGTCCAGCCACTATGGCAGTTCATACAAGCAGCAGGCTGGCCGTCAAACTTTGGGAATCCATGTGCATTAAGAAAGTCTTTGTTATTCCTTGCGGTATCCATTTGATCGACTTGAATCCAAAAATGCCCCCTCTCTTCATTTGCATCAAGGCTAAATGGATAGCCAGCCCAAAGTATTGTAAGCTGTGGATAGCGGATGAGCTTAGAGTAGGCGAGATTCCCGCCAAAATTCGTGTATTGAGGCGATTGTGTCTCTACCTTCAGATACATATCGCGGTATTCTGGAAAATTTTTCCCCCAGTAGTCAAAAGTCGGGTTGTTGTCTGTGAGCTCGACCATATCGAGTGATTTTGTCGTTGTGGTGGCGGATTTTTTACTTATGTCATTATTGAGCCAAAAAATACCAGCGATGATGATAATGGCCAATATGACAAGAACAGGCATAACACTACTTTTGTTTTGCATTTTTTCTCCTTAGTTTGTGGTTTATTAGAATCCGCGTTTATGTCCTACATCCGCATGGCAGGATACACAGCTTAGACTTTGTATTTTTGCATCTGCATGTGTTGTAGGATTGACTGCATTGCTTGCATAATCTATATGGCAGTTTATGCAATTTTCTTGCACTATTGCTTTGCTCTTGTGGTTTGCTTCAAGATTCATGGGCAACTCATCTAGTTTGAAAGTGAAAGCATATGCGTGTCCTACACCACTTTGGGCTTTTGCAATCCATTTTGAGACAAAGCTATGTGGCAGGTGGCAATCACCACAGGTCGCCCTTTCTTTCCCAGCAATTTTTTGGGAATGAGGACCTGCAAGATAGTCGTTATATACATCATTCATTATGTGGCAATTATTACAAGCTGCTGGATCATTGCTAAGATATGAGAATCCTTTGGCGTTATAGAAAGTATATGCGCCACTGACGAGTATAATAACAACCAAGAGGCTAAAAATCTTGGACAGGCTTGATGAAGATCGATTGTTGTGTGAAACCAAAGTCCTTCCTTATATGTTGTCGTGCTTGAGAATTAGCTGCTGTGGTAACGTGGGATTGTAGTGTCAGTATTCTTAAAAATACATGAGTTTGTTTAGAATCTATTTACTTTTTTCTTACTAAAACATTATTCCAATGATGCAAACACAAGTTTTTCAAATTGTTGGGAATCCACAAAAGTGCTTTTGGTATTGATATATGTTTTAAAAATATGTGTGCATTTCCCACATAAAGGCAGTGGATAATCGCAAAAACTTCCAGTGAGCGTATGTCCTTGATAGACATTAAAAGCAAAGTTATTGCGGTTGGTGCGTATCAGAATAAGATGAGGATTTTTGGATTTCACAGCCATATCCAAATCATCGCAATAACAAAAATGCAATCTTGGTGCACCATAATCTTGGAAATATTGGTGTGAAATTTCTTGTATATATGCAAAGCATCGCAAAAGCTCGCCATTTGGCAGATGCAAAAAACTCAGCTTATTTTTGCTTTGTAACCCCGCAAGCTTTATGCTGATTCCATCATTTTTCACCAATGTTTTCAGTTCATCTGAAATATTAGTAAAGCTTTGAAGAGAACTGATAGTTTGTTCAAACAACTATTTGCTAGCCTCGCGCTCAAGAATATCGCATAGGATATGGATTACTAGTATGTGTATCTCTTGGATTCTGGCGGTATCATGGCTTGGAACAATCATATTTGTATCGCACAGACTTTTCATACTTCCCCCATCACGTCCGCTTAAAGCGATGGTTTTACAACCCTTAGTTTTAGCAGCATGAAATGCATTGATAACATTTTCAGAATTTCCACTCGTTGAGATTCCAAAAACAATGTCATTTTTTTGTGCTAGGGCTTCTACTTGTCTTGAGAAAATGAGCCCAAATCCATAATCATTGCCTATTGCTGTAAGAGCAGAAGTATCTACGCTAAGTGCGATTGCAGGGAGTGCTTGACGCTCTTTTTTGTACCTACCTGTAAGCTCTGCTGCGAAATGCTGTGAATCTGCCGCACTTCCACCATTCCCACAGATAAGTATTTTGCCCCCGTTTGCAAGGCAGTTTTTGAGCATATCTGCACTTGTTTGGATTCCATCTAGCATGAGCTTGAGTGAGTTTGAGGTAATATCAAGGTGGTTTAAAAATTCTGCTTGGATAAAGTCTTTCATCATTTCCCTTTAGGTATGGCTCTTTGCGATTTTTTCGATGGTTATACTGCTGGATCTGCCTTCGACAAAATCAAGCAATCGCACTTCTTTGGCATACAAACTGCCTGCAATCTGTTTGCCTTCGTAATCCTTGGCTTTGACCAAAATATCTGGGCTAAGGTATTTGATAAGCTCCTCTGGAGTATCCTCTGTAAAGATGATGACATAATCCACACATTCAAGACTTGCTAGCAAAAATGCCCTATCCTCTTGTGTGTTGATTGGGCGATTCTCTCCTTTTAATCTTGTAACTGAGTTATCAGAATTTAACCCTACTATAAGAATGTCCCCAAGCTCGCGAGCTTGGGCTAGGTATTGTGCATGCCCACGATGCAGAATATCAAAGCAACCATTAGTAAAGACAATTTTTGCATTCTCATTAGCAAGCTTTAAAGAATCTATAGCGTGTTTTACTTGCTGTTTGGTAGAAATTTTATGCGATTGGGCATGAGAGAGATGGGATATATTTGTATGCAGATGTCTGTCTATCTCAAGATGTGTAGCCACTGTGCTTCCTATTTTACCTACGACTATGGCCGCTGCGGCATTTGCAAATTTGCTTGCTTTATAAATATCAAGTCCACAGCTTAGTGCAAATCCAAGCGCAGCAATCACTGTATCACCTGCTCCTGTGACATCATAAACCTCTTTTGCAAAGGTCGGAATCTTCGTGAGAGATTTATCAATGACACCTATACCATCTTCACTGAGTGTGATAAGCGATATTTGGAGATTGCACATTTTTTTTAGTCGCAAACCTGCTACAAGCAGACTTGAATCATCCGTGATTGGTATGCCTGTAGCCTCTGCAGCTTCTTTTTTATTAGGTGTGAGAAGTGTGGCTTTGTTGTATTTTGTGTAATCATTTCCCTTCGGGTCGCATAGCACAAGCTTATTTTCGCTACGCGCAAGAGTTATGATGTACTGGGTGAATTCTGTATCCAACAAACCTTTGTTGTAGTCTGAGATAATCACACAATCAACTTCGGGCACCAAAAGCTCTAAATCTTGACGTACTTTTTGTAAAAATGTGTCTTTGACTTTTGTCTTACTTTCTCTATCTACGCGTAAAACCTGCTGGTGTGAGACAATCACGCGGCTTTTTTTGGTCGTGGGTCGAGAATCATCAACGAATATATGATCGACTTTTACATTCAAAGATTCTAAAGTGCTTACAAGCCACTTGCCATCTTTGTCATCGCCTATCACGCCACATACACTCACTTGTGCACCAAGTGCTATAAGGTTATTGACGACATTACAAGAACCACCGAGCCGATTGCTCTCACTTCTGACATTCACTACTTGCACAGGTGCCTCAGGCGAGATTCTATCGCAATCACCCCATATATAATGATCAATCATCAAATCGCCTACTACAAGTATCTTAGGGATTTTGTTCTCTAAACCAAACATTACAGTTCCTTACATACCATCTAGCAAAAGAGCTTTTGTTCAAAAATTCTGCGTATTTCTGGGATATAGGCTTTGATACCATCTCTTAGACTAAAGCGTGGCGTATAGGAGAGAAACTCCTGGCTTAAACTAATATCTGCTTGGGTGTGTGTCTGGAAAAAACTATAAGGATTCTTGATGTATTCCACTTCAAATCCACCAAGCTCATCTTTGAGTGCAGCAATCACATCATTAAAGCTAGAGCTTACGCCACTACCGACATTATATATACCACTTTTTTGTGCTTCTATGGCTTTGATATTTGCTTGTATCACATCTTTGATATAGACGAAATCTCGCCTTTGTTCGCCAAACTCAAACAAGCGAACTTTTTTATATTCTAGTGCTTGTAAGCCAAGCTGCAAAATCATTGAAGCAGTTTTGCCTTTGAAGGTTTCATGAGGTCCAAAGACATTGAAATAGCGCAAGCCAATAATTGGAATCTTGGAATCTTTTGCTAATTCTTTCTGCGTGAAAATATCCATATTGAGTTTTGAATACCCATAAACATTTTCAGGTACTTCGGCAATACCTATGCGATTTGGCGCTGGGGTATTGCCATAAGTGCCAGCAGAGCTTGCATAAATAAGCATTGCATTTTGTTCTTTGGCAAGTTCATAGAGTTGTAAAAAAGCTTCGAAATTTGTCTGCATTACAAGATTTTGGTCTGTAGTGGTTGTATCAGAAATGGCTGCTTGGTGGAATATGTAGTCAAAATTATGATTTTTGAGTTTGTGTAAATCCTTTGTGATGTCTCCTATGATAATCTCACCCCTAAAATCAAGTAGATTCTTAAAATGCCCTAAACTAGTAGGATTCCCACTTGGGAAAAGTGTGTTGTCTCGGAATTTATCAAACACATAAATATTGGCTAATGGATGGTGTTTTTGGAAATAAAGTGCGAGATTGCTACCAATAAAGCCTGCTCCACCTGTAATAAGAATATTTCTGTCTGCCAAATCATCATAGATATATTTCAAGGCTTGCTCCTTTAAAGTTGTAGGTTTCTAATTATAGCCCCGATTTGTCCTAAGTTTTGGACTTGGTGGAGATTGGTGATGTTTGGTAGTTGCAAAGAGCAATCTTGCTTTGTGATAAAAAATTTTTGCGCGACATTGCCCTCTTGTGCGCATTGTATATCTGTGGGTTTATCGCCAATAAGCAGTGAGCGTGAGAGATCGATACGAAAATCATGTAGCGCAGATTCAATCATCCCACTTTGTGGTTTTCTGCATCTGCAGTTTTCCTCTGGTACATGGGGACAAAAGTAGATCCTATCAAAGCAAAAACCAAGCTTGAGATATATCTGCTCTTGCATGAATTTATGCAGGAGCTCAACTTGCTCTTGTGTGTAATATCCTCTATTGATACCAGATTGGTTTGTAACCACAATAAGAAGGAATCCACGCTCTTTTAATAGCTCTAAGAGTGTGAAGATTCCCTCACAAAATAGAAAATCCTTTTTTTGATATACATAGCCTTTGTCAATGTTTATGACACCATCTCTGTCAAAAAATGCGCATTTTTGCATGGCTTAAGCTTGTTGAGGATTCTCAGATTCTAAGGGAGCAGTTTTTGTGATTTTGAGCTTATTTATTCGCGTATTATCCATTTCTAATATCTTGAATTCATACTCTTGCACTTGACAAGTATCATCGACTTCAGGCAAGCGTCCAAGTAGTCCAAGCACATAGCCACCGATTGTTATATGATCATTTGTGTCTGTAAACTCAATGCCTAAGAGATCTTGTACGCTTTCAATACCAAGCTTTCCATTCACTTCATAGCTGTTTTCAGAGAGTTGTTTGTATTCGGCGATTTTGAGATCGTGTTCATCGGAAATATCGCCCATAATCTCTTCGATAATATCCTCCATTGTGAGCAAGCCCGAAGTCCCGCCATACTCATCAATGACTAATGCCGTGTGGATTTGTTGGCGCTTCATAGTCGTGAGGATTTCAGAGATATGCGCAGATTCTGGGACGATAATCATCTTGCGTACAAGAGAGAGAAGATCGCATTCTTGATTCTTTGTAAAACTTCCAAGCAAGTCACGGATATGCAACATACCTAGAATATTGTCCTTAGAATCTTTGTAGTAGGGATAGCGGGTGTGGTTTGTCTCTAGGATAATCTTGAGATTCTCCTCATAGCTATTTTCGGCACACAGACAAATCATATCTTTTCGTGGGGTCATGATCTCTTTGGCAAGAATGTCTGAGAAATCCACAGCATTTTTGATAATTTCACCCTCAATCAAATCTATATATCCACCCTTGAGGCTCTCGCCTACAATGATTTTTAGCTCTTCATCAGAGTGCGCTAGTTCGCTTTCTTTTGTCTCCTTGATTTTAAGAAGTCGTAGGAAAAATGCCGCGAGCAAATCAAAAAAATGGATGAATGGATAGAAAGTAAGCCAAAAATAATACAGTGGCTTTGCGACAAAAAGCACCATAGATTCTGTCTTGGCAATCGCAATGGACTTTGGCACAAGCTCACCTAGCACAACATGCAAGAGTGTGACAAAGACAAAAGATATTGTGATAGAGATAATCTGTATAAGTGCATTATGCTCATCAAATAAGAATCCAAGCGAGTACGAAATAACGCGTCCCACGCCATCTTGACTGATCCAACCAAGTGCAAGTGAGGCCAGAGTGATGCCAAGCTGTGTAGCGCTAAGATAAGTATCAAGAGAGTTTGTGATTTTGAGGGCTAAAGTGGCGTTTTTCACACCATTTTTTGAAAGTTCTTCAAGTCTGGATTTTCTGACTTTGACAATTGCAAATTCACTGACGACAAAAAAAGCATTTACAAAAACCAAAAACAATGCTAGAAGGAATAAAAATCCCGAATGGTAGGGGTCCAAATACGCTCCTTAAGAATTTTATAAAACGCGCAATTGTAGCGAATCTTTTGGTGAGCGCTAAATTGACAGCTCAAAACTCATAGCGATGAAACAAGCGACTGCACCAAGAAGTGCTGATACAGGAACAGTAATAAGCCAAGAGGCGATGATTTTATTGATTGTGCTGCGTTTGACAAGCTCGTTTTTATAGACTTTTTTGAGATTCTTTTTTTCTTTTTTGCTGAACTGGAGAGTTTGGCTTGCCTTGTTGTGTTTGAGTGTTTTGAGAATCTCGCCTTTTTGTCTGATATCTGCCTTGTTAAAACGCGCTAGGAATTGTTCCACTTCTAGAGAATCTTTGCCTCTGTGAGCATCGATTATGGCTTGCTCCATCTCGTAGTACTTTTTCTTGAGATATTCTCGAAAGAAGCCAATGCCAAAAATTGCACCAATTGTAATATGCGTAGAGCTTACAGGCAAGCCGAGTTGCGAAGCGATAAGCACAGTGATTGCTGCGCTCATTGCTACACAAAATGCTCTTATCTTATCAAGCTCTGTGATCTCATTGCCTACCGTTTTGATTAACCTAGGTCCATAGAGCGCAAGCCCTATTGCAATCCCAAGTCCGCCAATAAGCAGTACCCAAAATGGAACCTCAGCTTTGTTCTGGAAAACAACCGCGCCTGCTGTGCTTAATTCTTGATTGATTGCAGCTAGTGGTCCTATAGCGTTTGAGACATCATTGGCACCATGCGCAAAGCTTAGCATTGCTGCGGCAAAAATGAGTGGCAAAGTAAAGAGTGTACCAATATCCTCTTTTGTGTTTGAGAGGGTCTGTATCTTTTTAGCAACCAATGGACGCGCGATAAGATAGACCAGCACACCTGTAAGAAGTGCGACAAAAAATGCTATTTCAAAGCTTATTGGCAATACGCGTTTCAATCCTTTCATACTCATATACAATACAAATGCCCATGACATAGTTGCTATAAGTATAGGGATCATAGTCTTTGCAGCCTTTTGTTTGTTGTCTTTGTAAGTAATTGTGTATTTGATAAGTACCAAAAAGCATACAGCTATAATCCCTCCTAGCACAGGCGATATTATCCAGCTTGATGCAATCTTGCCAAGCTCTATCCAGTTTATCACTTCAATCCCTCCAGCCACAATTCCTGCGCCCAAGATTCCGCCCACAAGCGAATGTGTCGTAGAAACAGGTGCACCAAGTAAAGTGGCCAAATGCAGCCAAAGTGCAGAAGCTAGAAGCGCGCCTAACATCACGCAGATAAATGTTTTGGAATCTTGTACGCTCTCAGGCGCGATGATTCCAGACTTGATAGTATCTACCACATCAGCTCCTGCGATGATTGCTCCAAGTGCTTCAAAAATCGCGGCAATTGCTATTGCACCAAGTAGCGTAATGGCTTTTGAGCCAACAGCTGGTCCTACATTGTTTGCTACATCATTTGCACCGACATTCATTGCCATATACGCACCAATGACTGCAGAAAATACCAGTACCAGTACATTTTCCCGCGCGCCAAATGCCACTGCTATGATTGAGACGACAATAAAAAACATCAAGACGATGCTAATTTTTGTGCTATCGCTAAGATTATTTTGGTTTGCTTTTTCTATGCGTTTGATAATTTTAATATCCATGTGGGCTGCCTCAGTAGAATGCTTTTATCATACCCTAACTTTCTAATGCCAATAAATCCTAGAAAAGAATTCTATCCCACGATACAGGCTCTTTAAGCCTTATGATATAAAGTCTTTGAGTACTCGTAGAAAGCCTGCAATATCATTTGGAGTAATAGCACCAATATTTGCTATGCGAAACATATGGAGTCCTGCAATTTTTCCCGGATATATCGTATAGCCGTATTTTTTACAGTGTGCGTGCAGGCAGTGAAAATCTATGGAATCAGGTAGTGCAATAGCAGTGATAATCACACCAAAAGAATCTTTGGGATAAATCTCAAAGCCAAGATCTTGCAAGCCTTGACGTAAAAGTGTATTGTTTGCCTTGTAGCGTTCAAATCGTCTCTTTAATCCCTCGTTTTTTAGCTCAATAATTGCTTGATTGAGTGCATAGAGTGTTTGCACAGGAGGGGTAAATCGCATTTGGAGGGTTGATTTGAAATACTCATATTCTGCTTTGAGATTGAGATAGAGGCTTTTTGCATTACCTGCTTCCAAGATATTTGCTTCATTGGCAATCACGAAGCTCACTCCCGGCATACCTTGGATGTTTTTGTTGCTCGAAGCGATGATGAAATCCACTTCATCTAGGCTTATTTCATAGCAGGCATAGCTACTCATACAATCAGCAATCACTTTTGCGCCTATTTCTTTGGCGATGCGACTGATAGCGCTTATATCATTCAAAAGCCCGCTGGTTGTCTCGCTATGGATGAGCGCTATAAAATCTGGCCTCTCTCTTAGAAGAAATTCTCTTATAGAGTTTATATCAAGTGGCTGCAAAAAGTCGGATTTGAAGCTTACAAAATTCAGCCCATGAACAGAGGCTATTTCCTCCATACGCTGACCATATGCACCATTGACTATAATGGCTAGCTTGTGGGTTTCTCTGAGCGCTGAGCTTATCGCGCATTCTACTGCCAAAGTCCCGCTTCCGCTCAAAAGCACGGCTTTTGGGTTTTCCCCTCCTTGCACAAACTCTAGCAGACCATTTGCTATAGATTCCATAACCTCGCCAAATTCTTTTTCTCTAGGGCAGATATCCTCTACTACTTGGGCAAGCTTCACGCTTAGAGTGGTGTTGGCAGGTCCGGGATTAAGCAGTGTCATTGTGATTCCTTATCTTGGGATGTGGGAGTGTTAAATCCTTGTCATCTAGCTTTGGGATAATGCTTTTCTGGGCGCGGATTTTATGCTCTAAGCAGTCTATTTCACACCACAGAAGATCTTTGGCTATAAGTACATAGAATCCTTTGAGTAGATATTCATAATCCAGAGCATTTTCAAACTCTAGGTTCTGGAAGCTTGTAAGTGATATTTTGCTTATACCTACAAGCTCAGCATCTAGAGAATCCAGCTGCTTTGGATTCTTAGAGAGGTTATAAAGTCTTGAGTTTCTTATCTCTAAAAACACTTCATCGCCGCTTTGGGTGAAAGTGCTTGCAAGAATCACATCAGATTCTTTGGAATTTAGCAGAAGTTCTAATGCCCTACTTTCATACAGCAAGTCAGATTCTAAAAGCAAGAAATCATCATCAATCATATTTTTGAGGCAAGAGAGTGTGTGGGAGCTTCCTGTTGATTGGAACTGCTCATTTTTGCAAGTGATGATGTGGTAGCCTTTTTTATTGAGCTTGGAAGCGAGATCTTGGTATGCCTTACTTTCAAAACCTGTGCCTATGATTATCTTTTGTATGCCAGCTTTTTGTAGTAGTGCAATACTTCGCTCTATAAGACTTGTCTTTAGTCCTTCAGGTTGTAAGAATCCCTTGGGCAGATTTCCATTTAGTCCTTTCAGTCTGCTTCCAAGTCCGGCAGCTAGAATCACGGCTATCATTTATCTTTCCACATCACGCAGTTAAATCGAAAATGGGAGTTGTGATAGCCTGCAATGTTTTGGTCTTGTATCTCGCACTTAAGATTGTGCATTTTTGCAATCTCTTGGAAAAAGGATTTCTCATAATACAAATGCGCCAGTTGGCCATAGAGCCTTTTGTATTCAGATTCTCCGTAAGCTTCAATCTTATAGGCTATATCTTGCTCTTGTTTCTTTGAATCTAAAATGTCCAAAAACAGCACTTTCTTTCTTGCTTTCTCTATCATCTTCGTAATGACCCTTCTTGCATACGCAAGATTCTCAAAATAGTGGAACACCGAAAAAGAAGCCACACAATCATATTGTGGTGCCGTGGGTAAGTCTTGGGCTTGGAGCTTAGTAATATCTGCATTTGGCAAAAGGCTTTGCGCAATAGCGCAGAGATTTTTTGCATAGTCGATTCCACCAATGTGTAATATCCCCCCCCATTTTTTGTGTTTTTCTCCAAACTCATCGCATACAAAAACGCCCCAGCACCACATCCCACCTCATATAAGCTCTCACAATCCTCCAGTTTGGCCCACTCAAATACTCTGCGGATAAAGTCGCGATAGTTTTGCACATTTAAGCCACTAGAATCAAAGCCTGCGAGCACAAAGAGCTGCTTTAAGATTCCATCTGGTGCTAAGTGTGTGTCAAGCTGCGAGCTTTTGTTCTCCCAAATCTGCTTCCAAGTGCAAATCTGCTTTGAAATCTTTGTAGTGTCTTGCATTTTTACTCCTTATTAATCTTTGCTAAGAAAGTTTTGTAGCCTCAGTGCCACTTCTTGTGGCGTGATTTTTGGCCTGCCAAGATTTGGCTTGCTACCTTTTGCAATGCGCAAATACACGAAACTTGCCCCGCCGCTTTTGCGCGTTAAAAATTCTTTGAGTGCTGCTTCAAACGCCTCTAGATTCTGCGCATAGCTTACAAACTCATAGCCACAAGACTTGGCGATATGATAAAACTCCACAAATGGCGAAAGATTGAACTGTCCGCCTGTGCTATCGTGGCTTTGGTTGTCTAAGAGTATGTGGCAGAAATTTCCTAGATTGCGCTCTTTTGCATAGTAGGCATTCGTGCTTAAAGTGCCAAGCCGCATAAGCAGTGCAGAATCTCCATCGACACAAAGGACTTTCTTTTGGCTTTTTAAAGCGATACCAAGACCTAGCGCACTTACACAGCCCATAGACCCTACCATATAAAGTTGGTTTGCTGTATCGCCTATCTCATACAGCTCACGTCCGCATTTGCCCGTAGTAGCAAGCAAAAGAGCAGAGTGGCTGAATGCAAGAGAATGGAGAATCTCTAGCGCATTTATTCTTGTGGGCAGGCCTGATTCTATCTTGTGCGCTTGAGTTAGCTCTACTTTTGAGAAAGTCTGGGATTTGACGACAAAGAAGAAGCTTTTCCCACTTTGGAGAATCTTTTTTGCCTTTAATATCTGCTCTTTTGCGCCTTGCATTTGGGAATCTAATACTTCACAAGCAATCTCACATACAGTAAGGAGCTTGTTTGTGATCACGCCTAGCAATTCATGCTGTGGCTCATCAGTATTTTTCCCATTTTCATCTCTTTGCCCTCTGAGTGAGACAAAGCCAAGAATAGGAATCTTAAAGGTGTGGTTGAGCGAAGTGAGTGGAGAGAGGGCATTGCTTAGTCCGGAGTTTTGCATAAGCACGACGCCAAAGCGAGAATCTACCTTAGAGGCATTGACAAGAGTTATTCCAGATGCTATGGCTACTGCTTCACCTTCATTGTTTGCCATGATAAAGCGCTTGGCATTTATTGCGTAGTTGATAAGTGGTGCGAGATAAGAGCAAGGTACGCCACTAAAGTCTTTAAAGCCAGATTCTGCTAAAAGTACTCCAAAGGTATTAGTATCAAGCATAGGATTCCTTAGTTAGATAGTCCCGGGGATAAGAGAGAGTATCTCTTTGACACTCATACATTCTTTTTCTATCTCTAGGCTTCTGTCATGCTCTAGTATCCCGTTTGCGACTTTTTGCATGGATATGAAACTTGCTCTTAGGGCATGGTTTGCATAGATGATGATGTTTGCTCCCGCTCTTGCAAGCTCGCTAGCCGTGATGGCATTAAAGCTTGTAGGCACAAGCACAATGGGCGTGGTTTTATCTTGGCTTCGGAAGGCTTGAAGGAAGCTAAGAATCTCGCTAGGCTCTTTTTGTCGAGAATGTATCATGATTCCATCAGCACCTGATTCTACATAGGCAAAGGCTCTAGTGAGCGCGTCTTGCTCACCTTTATCCAAAATAAGAGATTCAATACGTGCGATAATCATAAAGTCATTTGTTACCTGCGCTTTTTTGCCGGCTCTGATTTTGTTAGAAAACTCTTGTATGCTCTCTTGAGTCTGCTCTACATCATTGCCTAAGAGTGAGTTTTTCTTCAATCCTGTCTTATCCTCTATAACCACTGCACTCACTCCAAGCCGCTCTAATGTCTTGACAGTAAAGACAAAATGCTCTATCTTGCCTCCTGTATCTGCGTCATAGATAAGTGGCTTTGTGGTTACTTCAAAGATTTCATTAATAGTCTGCAATCGGTTTGTCAAATCAAGCGCTTCTATATCTGGCTTGCCACGCAAAGTGGAATCTGTAAGGCTAGAGCTCCAGAATCCATCAAACTCTATCTTTGCTCCATCTTTGAATACAGAGGCATTCTGTGCGATAAGCGCACTAAGAGCAGAATGTGATTCTAAGATCCGTAAGGGGGATTTGAGGCTTAAGAGCTTTCTTAGGCGGGATTGTCTTAGGGCTGTGCTTATACCAAGAGAGTTTATTGCCTTTTTGATACCAAGTGCATTAATCTGTGAGCTGTATGGAATCTCTATAAGGTTTGGGTGTGAGCTTTTATCTCCACTAGTTTGCGGATAGGCTGTGTGTAGAAACTCTAAAACTTCTTGTCGGTATTTGCTCAAATGCCCGCTTTGCCAATCATCGCCATGTACGACAAAGCGGGGTTTGAGAGTATTGAGATTGTGGATGTAGCTAAATGTATCCTGTGGCAGTACGGAATCTACAAATGAGAGACTTTCTATCACAATTTTACGTTGTTCATAGTCTAGGAATGGCGCTTCATCGACTTGTGCGATAGCGCTATCTGTGAGTAGCCCTACGACGACTTGCAGCTTTTGGGAGTGTGCTGTGCTGTGGGAATCTGCAAGCTCTCTTGCGGCTTTGAGGATATTGATATGCCCTGCGTGTAATAAATCCGCCGCCATAGCGACATAAATCATAGGATTATTCATTGGGGCTGCTTTGGGGTGGATTGCGTTATATCAATCCAATTTTCAAGGTCAAATACGCTGTTTTTCACTTTGTATTCTAGAAGAATATTAAAGCTTGTATTGCTCTGTCTGCCTGTGCCACCATCAACAAGACTAAAGATGAGCTCCCTTTCTTTGAAGGGTTTTTTTAAAAAACTTGGTGGGATATTTGGGCAACCTATCTCATCGCATGCTATGCTCATAGCGTCTGCATTTGTTACAAAGGTTTGTCTATCGATTTTTAGCTTACCTCTGGTATCAAAATCTTTAGCGATAAAAAAGATATGAGAATTCCTTAATTCTCGTCTTGGAAACTCTATGAGTGGTGCTCCGACGCCGCCATTGCCGTGGTCGCTTACAATGACAATCTTTGTCTTATCATAGATTTGAGAATCCTTGAGCCACTGCAGCCACATACCAAGATTTTTGATAAAGCAGAGGTGATTAGAGTAGGCTAACTCATCTTTTGCGCCCATCATCTTTTCGCGATACAGAGCCGTAGAATCTATTGGCTTACAAGAATTTCTAAAGTCAAGAACCCAAGGAAAATGGTCGGTATTTTCTTGGAAAAACTTGAAAGTAGGCTTTTGTGCATTTGTGTTTGATAGATACGCCATTGCTATAAACTTTGAAGCGTTGGTAATAGCATATTTGTAATGTGTATTTAAGAGTGTTCCGCCAAAAATCCATGCATCCGCCACATAGATTCTTGAGCGAAAGATATAAGGAGAAGCACGAAAGAGTCCTATTGAAAACAAATCACCAAGTGGCAGTTCGTCTGCACTTTCTAAATCTTTGATAGCAAGTTTCTTTTTATAGAAGTCAACCCATGCACTTCCTTCGTTGTCTGGTACTAAGAAAACATCTTTGTTAAGTTTTGGGCGGATATATTTTTCATCACCCGGAAATATAGTGCCAAAGCTTACTGCATAACCTGCATTTGAAAAGGTATTAGAAATATCCACAATCGCCTTTGAGTTTTCTTCTGCAAGTGTGTGTTTGAGATTGAGCTTGTTGATATTATGTGGAGTGTAGGTCATACCACCGATGATTGCAGGAAGAGAGGAAAAAGTTATATTTGAAACCGAGAGAGCATTTGGATAGTAGGTAAAGCCTTCAAACATATCAAAAAACTCTGGATAGTCTTTGAGGGCTTGAGTGAAATTATCACTCTGGACTGTATCGCTCATAATCACGACAATATTTTTCTCTTTTGAAAAACTCAAATACGGGTCTATATAATCAGGCAAAATAGGCGTGTTGTCATGTATTTGAGAATCTTTCTTGACGGTGTGATTTTTTAGCAAATTATTGTTGTTGTATGTGATTTTTACAATATCTATAAAACTCGAAATACAAAAGATGCAAAAAAATCCAACAAGCCCTATAAGCAGAAAGTTTTTTGCAAAATATAAAAGCAAAAACGCAACCACACAAAGTCCTATGCAATATCCTATATCAAAATATTTCGCCCAAATACTTGAGATATTTGCACCACCATCTTTAAAAAGCAAGCCATCAAGGGGCGCATAAGGTCGTCCATTAAAGATATTGCCTGTGAAAATAAGCGTATAACTAAGCACAATCAATACAAGCACTACGCAAGCAAAAGTTCCAAGCTTTAGCAGCCTTGTGTTATAAAAAAAGCTTGTGAGATAGATACATACAAAGCTTGTAAGCAAGAAGATTCCAAAAAGCGCAGATAAAGTAGCTTTAGTCTGTGTAGGGTCGAACTGGCTTACATCCGAGCTATACACTGCAAAAGGACTAAAGACACATATAAGAATACAAATATTGAGAATGGCAAACATAGAGATGTTTTTGTATATCTGTGAAGTCTTGCCAATAATGGTCTTGTCCATTTTTGGTGCTTGCAATCTTTCAGAGTGTGCTTGTGTGGATTCTTGGGGCTTTGTCACTATGCTTTTTAGCAAATATACAAGAGTATTAATACTCCAGTACAGCACAAGTGCACTAGGCATATCATAGAGCAAGACCAAAAACACAAGTGCGATAAATATGCCTTGTATTCTCTGAGCTTTTTGTTTGCTTGCAAGAAAGACATTAAGTAATGTAAAAAATGTCATAGCAAATGGCAGGATATGTATACCAAATACAGAATCTGGCTTACTTAAATCTGTTATCCACAAAAACTGGGCATTTTCAAAAATAGTGCTTTTGCTGATAACTAGTCCCATAGCGATAAAAAACGGAATCTGCAGCGCAAGTCCGCCAAGACCGATGAGCGCATAGAGTGGGTGGTAGTGATTCTGGCGATAGAGGGTTTTGGTAAAAGCATGGAGTTTGGCGCCTTTATACACGCTTTTCCAGGCTTTGATACGAGAATCAAGCTTTTGTTTGGTGTCATTATAAGAGTGTGCCTTTTTGTCGGTGAAAACAAAGAGCTTGAAAAGAAAGACATTGATTAGTATGCTGATAGCAACGATGCTTAACGCAGGACTATGCAAGTACTTTATAAGGCTTTGCAAAGTAAAATCCAAGCTTTGCTCCAGCGGAAATACAAAAATAAAATACAAGATTTCAGACATACACATTCCTCTCTTGTTTTAGAATCTCTTGTATGCGTAGAACTTCTGAGAAGATTTGGGAATCAAGCTGGGAGCCTAAAAGTGCTTGTTGTAGTTTGAGAAGTGCCTTCCCACAGGTCTCACCCGCATGCCCTTGAAAGGTCCAAAGAGAGCTTTTGAGTGCCTGGATATTTGCCTGGATCTCTTGCGAGGCTTGGGAATGCAAGATTTCATGAGCGATATGGTCAATCCTGTGGATTTGCTCTGCCTTGATGTTTTTACCTATAAGCCTTAAGACACCACAGACCCAAGGTTCTGTAAAGCTTGTATCCTCTAAGTCATAGCCTGTGGTATTAAAATCCGTTTCTATAGTGATGATAGGTTTAGCAAATAAGCAAAGAAAGTCAAATATCACACCTGAGAAATCCCCCACCATCAAGTCTGCCTTATGCAATGCATAGATATTACATGTGTGCGTATCCCAGCAGATATTAGGATAGGTTTGCGTGAGGGTTTGTAAAGAAGTGATGAGCTTGGATTCAGAGATAAAGCTTTGGGGATGTGGGCGGATAATCACCTCAAACCCTGCTTTTGCTAAAGGCGCAATAAGCTGCATGCCATACTTGCTAAGAAGTGCTTCTCGTCCCCAAGATGGCGATATAAGAATAGTTTTGGGTTGGCTGGAATCTTTAGTGGGTTGGGGGGTTTGGGCGTAGAAATCTTGGAGTTTTTTATGCAATACATCAAGATATGTGCAGCCTGAAACAATGATTTCTTTGGCTTTCAGATTGCGCACTCTTTCTACTTCGCGTATGAATGGCTCGTGTATGGTGGAATTTACCAATACAGAATCAAAATAATCTAGTGCAAAAACCTCATAAGTATCAACACTTGCAGGTGAATGTACTATATGGCAGTAATGTTTCACGCCTTTAGAGCGATGTATTTGCAGGACATCAAGTGCGGGCGTGGTCATCACTACGATGTTTGCTACGAGCGAATTGAGCTTCACCCATGCTCTATTAGGATCGCCTATAAACTCAAAATGTGCTAGTTTGGAAGTATTTGCTCGCAAAAGCAGAGGGTCATCATGGCTTGAAGTGTAGTAAATGTAAGGATAAGAGAGTGAATCAAAATATTCCAAAATCGGTAGGAAAACATTTGCATACTGTTTCCCTTCGCAATAAAAAATAATGCCTGTATCAGTATCTTGAGAATCTAGACCTTTGGATTTTATAGATCGCTTGCTTCTAAAAGTAAGGTTTCGCCCCCCCCCCCCCAATGAGAGAATTAAACTTATAAATGATACTTTTAAAGAAAAATATGCCAGAGATGAGAATTGCTACAACCGATGAAAGTAAAAGTGAGCCGCTACCGGGATCAAGATAAGCAAAACATGGGGAGTACAAACAAGCAAAAATTATAAGAATCCTCGTGAGACTTGCCATTGAAGTTACCTTTGAGACATCTGAGACATCGATAGTGTTTGGTGCTTTGTAGCGTTGTAAATTTTTGAAAGCAAAGTCCGCGGATTGTATTTTTTTGTTAATTAATCAGAGCTTAAGGGTATGGTTTTAGTGTTATAATTCCTAGGTTTTTGGTCCATACTTTCCGCGTGATTAAGGAGTTTGCAGTGAGTTACAAACGATACAAAAGAGGTTATTTTATGCCTCCAGAACAATGCCTTGAATGGAGTAAAAAAGAATATATTGCAAAGCCACCGATTTGGTGCAGCGTTGATTTGCGCGATGGGAATCAGGCGCTTATTACCCCCATGAGTTTGGAAGAAAAGATCGAATTTTTCAAACTCTTGGTGCGAATTGGCTTCAAAGAGATTGAAGTAGGATTCCCAGCAGCAAGCCAAACTGAATACAAATTCCTGCGTATCTTGATTGAGCAGAATCTCATTCCTGAGGATGTGAGTGTGCAAGTGCTTACCCAAGCACGAGAGCATATTATCAAGAAAACTTATGAAGCGCTATCAGGGTGCAAGAATGCTATTGTGCATGTTTATAATTCCACTTCTTTTGCCCAAAGACAACAGGTATTTAAAAAATCTCGTCAGGAAGTCAAAGAGATAGCAATACAGGGCGCGAGATATTTGGTGGAATTCGCCAAAAACACAGAAGGGAATTTTAGGTTTGAGTATTCTCCAGAATCTTTTAGCGGTACAGAGATGGAGTATGCCTTAGAAGTTTCTAATGCAGTCATTGATGTATTCCAGCCAACACAAGACAGAAAGCTTATACTAAATCTTCCAGCGACTGTTGAGATGAGCCTGCCACATGTATATGCAAGTCAGGTCGAGTATATGTCCAAAAACATCCATGAGCGTGAGAATGTATTGATTTCATTGCATCCACATAATGATAGGGGCTGTGCTGTGGCTGATGCAGAGCTTGGTATCCTTGCAGGAGCAGATAGAATCGAAGGCACACTTTTTGGGAATGGCGAGCGTACAGGGAATGTTGATATTGTGGCGCTTGCGCTAAATATGCATACACACGGTGTAGATAGCGGACTTGATTTTAGTAATATCCCAAAGATTTGTGAAGTCTATGAGAGAGTTACAAAGATGAATGTCTATGAGCGTGCGCCTTATGCTGGTAAGCTTGTTTTTGCGGCATTTTCGGGCTCACATCAAGATGCTATCGCTAAGGGCATGGCATACCATAAAGAGCAAAATCTCAGTACCTGGAGCGTGCCATATCTGCCAATAGATCCTCAAGATGTAGGACGCGAGTATGAAAGCGATGTGATTAGGATCAATTCCCAAAGTGGCAAAGGCGGAATAGCTTACATATTGCATACATATTTTGGTATTGACCTGCCTGCAAGTTTCAAAGAGGCATTTTCTTATCATGTCAAAGATCTCTCTGACAAGGCACATAAAGAGCTTTGCGCAAGCGAAATTTGTGAGATTTTCCAAAGAGATTTTGTGAATCTGAAAACACCGCTTGAAATTTTGGACTACTCTTTTAATAAATCTCAAGATTCTATGAGTGTAGAGCTGGAAGTGCGCCTTGATTCTAAATATAAAAATCTCTGTGCGCGAGGCAATGGACGTCTTGATAGCATAGCAAATGCTTTGAGAGATAACCTTGGATTAGAATTTGAGATATTGGACTACAGCGAGCATTCTTTGAAAGAAGGTTCATCATCGCAGGCAATCTCTTATGTACAGATCAAAAATAGCCAAGGCAAATTTTTTGGCGCAGGACTTGATACAGATATTGTTACAGCATCAATACTAGGGCTACTTAGCGCGATAAATCAAAGTTTGCGTTCTAACAATGCCCAGTTTGAAAAAGCTTGTGACAATGCGCTAGAAATCTAGCGCTTCATAAGTAACTATATGACATACAAGGAAGGTGATATGAGTATGACAATGTCGCAAAAAATCTTAGCTCATCGTGCAGGGTTAGAAAGTGTGGAAGTGGGTGATTTGATTATGGCAAGTCTGGATATGGTTTTAGGTAATGATATTACCACGCCAGTAGCGATTAATGCTTTTAAAAATGCAAAATTTCAGAAAGTATTTGATAAAGATAAAATCTCTCTTGTTATGGACCATTTTGCTCCAAATAAAGATATTAAAGCCGCTACACAAACCCAACAATGCAGGCATTTCGCGCAAGAATTCAATATTTCTCATTACTATGATGTAGGAAATATGGGGGTAGAGCATGCACTTTTACCTGAACAGGGGATTGTTACTATTGGGGATTTAGTGATTGGTGCAGATTCTCATACTTGCACTTATGGTGCACTAGGAGCGTTTTCTACTGGGGTTGGATCGACTGATATGGCTGTAGGTATGGCGACAGGCAAGGCATGGTTTAAGGTACCTAGCGCGCTTAGGTTTAATCTGACAGGCAAGCTCAAGCCTTATGTGAGCGGTAAGGATGTGATTTTGCACATTATTGGGCTTATAGGTGTTGATGGTGCACTGTATAAGAGTATGGAATTTGGCGGTGAGGGGTTAAAAAACCTCAGTATTGATGACAGATTGTGTATTGCCAATATGGCAATTGAAGCAGGCGCAAAAAATGGGATTTTTGAGGTTGATGAAATCACAATGGCCTATGCTAAAGGCAGAACGAGCAGAGATTTTAGAATCTATGCGCCAGATAAGGATGCAAAATACGAAAAAGTCTTTGATATTGACTTGAGTATGATTGATCATACAGTGGCTTTTCCGCACTTACCAGAAAATGCACGTACTACTGAGCAATGGGGAGAGATAAAAATTGATCAGGTTGTGATTGGATCTTGCACTAATGGGCGTTTGAGCGATATGGAAGCAGCAGCAAAAATCATACAAGGGAAAAAAGTAGCAAAAAATACGCGCTGTATCGTAATTCCTGCTACACAAAATATCTACTTAGAATGTATTGCAAAAGGTTATTTGAAAACCTTTATCGAGGCGGGCTGCGTGGTTTCAACTCCTACTTGCGGTCCTTGTCTTGGCGGGCACATGGGGATTTTGGCAGCGAATGAAAAATGCGTTTCTACCACAAATCGCAACTTTGTAGGTCGTATGGGACATACAACTAGCGAAGTCTATCTTGCCTCGCCTGAAGTAGCTGCAGCAAGTGCAATCACAGGATTTCTAAGCACACCAGAATCTGTTCTGTAATCCGTGAACTTGGAACAATACAGATTCTGTGTTTCTCTGTGGTGTTGAGATTTTGTGTGATTGACTCTTTTGTTTGTACTTTTTATAAGTCTTTGTGTATTGGAGAAATTCCAAGAACTTTGAGTTTTCTAAAACGCCATCTCAAAGATTTATACCATACAGACAATGGCTGTTTTTGGTTTAAGTAAACTTTGTTTTTCTGCGATAGAATCCTCAGACAAAACTTTGTGTTTTGAATCTAATCTTTTAAGGAAAGGAAATCAGATGTTTAAATTACGCTCACTACCGTTTACAGAGATTGCAGGGCTTATTAGTAAAGAGACTTGTGAATTTCATTATGGAAAGCACCATCAAACTTACATCAACAATCTCAATAATCTTGTAAAAAATACAGAATTCGAAGGTAAGGGATTGTTTGATATTATCACAAAAGCACAAGGTGGATTATTTAATAATGCAGCACAAGTGTATAACCATGATTTTTATTGGGATTGTGTTAGTCCAACGCCAAGCACAAGAAGTGCTGAATTAGACGAAGCTATAACTACTGCTTTTGGAAGTTTTGAAAAATTTAAAGAAACTTTTTTGAATTCTGCAACAACACTTTTTGGTTCTGGTTGGTGCTGGCTTGTGTATAACCCAAGCGCGAAACAAATAGAAATCAAACAAACAAGCAATGCGCAAACTCCTGTTACAGAGGGCTTAATTCCCATTTTAGTTGTCGATGTGTGGGAGCATGCTTATTATATTGACCATAGAAATGCCCGCCCAGCGTATTTAGAAAAATTCTTTAGCCATATTAATTGGAAATTTGTCTCTGACGCATTAGAATGGGCAAAAAAAGAGGGATTAAATTCTGTTAATTTCTATATAAATTCACTCCATGTATAAGTACTTAATGCTTATACACTTATTCTTTCAAATTATTCTGCTGTCTGAGTAACTTTACTCTTGGTGATTGTCTTGTAGTTTTGAGATTATCTTTAAAAATGGTTTCATTTGTCTGATAATCTCCTTGAGATAGTAGCTTCAAAGACTTAAGAGCCTCTTGCAACTAATTTTTACCAAGTATTTAATGACATTTCTCATAATCCCATCTCTCAGTAAGTTTGCTGGTTGTATAGGGAAAGATTTATGAAAGAAGCGGATTTTTATATCGATGGCATGAGTTGCTCTGCTTGTAGTAGCGGTATCGAAAGAGCATTAGGACGTAAGGATTTCTGCCAAAAAATCGAAGTCAATCTTGTGACAAACAAAGCCCATCTTGTCTATGATGAGAGCAAGGCAAATTTGGAGCAGATTTTTACTTTTATCACAAAGCTAGGCTACACACCGAGCTTAGAAAGACTAGAGAAGTCTTTGTCCCCAAAACCTAGAGCAAATAATTTCTTACCCAAAGCCCTTGTATGTTTTTATGAATTAGATTCCAAACTCTCTGCTAAATCTCGACTTTTTTTAAGCATCGCTTTTAGTATTCCTGTACTCATGTTTTCTGTTGGTTTTATGTTTGGTTTTCATATATTTTCGCCCAAGATAGAATCTCTGATTTCTCTTATTGCTACATTGGTTGTAATGCATTTGGGGAGAATGTTTTATTTTAAGGGTTTTAAGGCGCTTTATAGACTTTATCCTACAATGGATTCTCTTATAGCTCTTGGCACAAGCGCAGCATTTATTTATAGTCTTAAGGGTGTTTGGGATACTTTTATGCTTGATACCCATGTGCATTTGTATTTTGAGAGTGTGTGTGTGATTTTGTGCTTTGTGATGATTGGCAAGGCGATAGAAACTACATTCAAAGAAAACGCCAAGAAAAGCGCAAATGCATTGCTAGAGCTCTACCAAAAAAAAGTACAAAAAAGAATTGATTCCAAATGGTGCGAAGTGGCTTTGGGCGAGGTGACAGTAAATGATGAGATAAAGATTTTGCCCGGTGATATTGTTCCGCTTGATGGAGTTGTCATCGATGGAATAAGTAGTATTGATACCTCAAGTATTAGTGGCGAGAATATTCCTGTGCTCAAGAGAGCAGGGGATTTTATAGAATCTGGAAGTATCAATCTTGAGAGTGTGCTTATCTTGCGTGTAGAAAAAACAGGCAAGCAAACCTTATTGAGCCAAATCATCACACTTATACAAAATGCTGATAACTCCAAAGCCCCTTTGGGCATGCTTGCTGATAAGGTTGCTGGAGTATTTGTGCCTGTGGTGATGGTTATTGCGTTATTAGCTGGGATCTTTTGGTGGATTGTGCGGGATTTTGGTATGGGGGTAGATATTTTTGTCTCTGTGCTTGTTATCTCTTGTCCTTGTGCGCTTGGGCTTGCTACTCCTATGGCATTTTTGCATGCTCGTGGTGTGGCAAACAAAATGGGAGTGTTTTTTAAAAATTCTGCTTCTCTGCAGGCTTTAAGCAATACCACACATATTGTCTTTGATAAGACAGGCACTCTCTCTGATGGGCTAAAAATCTCACATATTAAGGTCGCGCAATCGCTGCAAGAAAAGGAGTTTTTGGCCATTGTTTTGGCGCTAGAACAAAACAGCGGGCATGTCATTAGCAAAGCGATACAATCTTTTATCAAAGCAAATGCCCCAGAGCTTTTTGCCCAGCCTTTGAAAGTGAGTGATTTCCAGAGTCTTATAGGTTTTGGGATCAAGGGCCAGATCAATGATAAAAGCTACATTTTAGGGAATTTGCAGGCATTAGAGGGACTAAACTTTCTAGATTTTCAGTTCGAAGAATATAGCGAGATAGATCCAAAGCTTATCGTCTATCTTGCGGATGATAAGCAGATTCTAGGTGCTTTGTATTTGCAAGATCTCTTGCGCAAAGATTGTGAGATGATGATCGCAGGGTTTTGCAAGCATAATATCGCTACAGCTATGCTCAGTGGCGATATAGCGCAAAATGCTGAGGTTATAGCCAAAACTCTTGGTATCAATGAGGTGTTTGCGGGAGCAAAGCCTGCTGACAAACTCAATATCATCAATCAATACAAAGCAACTGGTGTTGTGGCAATGGTAGGTGATGGCGTGAATGATGCCGCTGCGCTTAAGGCAGCAGATGTGAGTATGGCATATGCAAGCGGCAATGATATAGCACAAAACTGCGCTGATATAATCCTATACAACCAAAATGCCAAGGCTATCTTGAATGCTTATCGCCTGGCTTGCTTGAGTATTAAGAATGTAAAGCAGAATCTTTATTGGGCTTTTGGATATAATGTTGCCTTTATTCCTGTTGCCTGCGGCATTTTGGGCGGATTTGGGATTTTTTTGAATCCTATGTTTTGCGCGTTTGCTATGAGCTTGAGTTCTATTAGCGTTGTCTTCAATGCCATGAGAATCCAAAGATTTAAAACCATATGAGGAGTCCTAGATGAAAGCAGTATTTAGCGTAGAAGGTATGCGATGCCAAAAATGTGTCGATAAAATCGAGAAATTTGTTGGCGAGATTGATGGCGTAGAATATATTGGAGTGGATTTAGAGCATAAAAAAGTCGAGGTAGAGTTTTCTACACCTGCAAGCCAAGCGACGATAAAAGAGGCGATTTTAGATTCTGGTTTTGAAGTTTTAGATTCGTCAAATTAATGAAGATTCTTATAAGTTTTTTTCGATCTTATATGCCCTATATGGTTGGGCATAAATGGTCGTTTTTTCTCGCTGTATGTGGGACATTGCTTACTGCTGCCTGCACTGCTGGAATCGCGTATCTGGTAGAGCCACTGCTTGGCACATTGAATGGCAAGACCCCCAAAAACCTTCCATTTATAAGCTTACAAGATATGGCAGATAATCACTTTCTGGCCATACTTATGCCTGCTCTGATTGTTTTGGTGTATTTGGGTAAGGCTGGGGGCAATTATGTGCGCGTGTATTTTATGAACTATATTGGGCAGGACATAGTCCGTCAGATGCGCGATAGGATGCTTTCTCATCTGCTCAATCTCGAATTGGAGTTTTTTAACAAAATGCGCGGTGGTGAGCTTATGAGTCGCATCACAAATGATATTGGCATTATCCGGAATGCTGTATCAAACTTCATTACAGAAATCATACGAGAAGTCACAACTATCATAGGACTTGTTGTGATTGTGTTTTATCAGAGTCCAAAGCTTGCATTTATTGGCTTAATCATCATACCTTTGGCGATTGTGCCTATAAATATGATCATCAATAAGATCAAAAAGTATGCAAGAAATTTGCAAGAAAAAAACGCGGATATAACTTCCAAATTGACAGAGATTTTCAACAATATCGAGATTATCAAAGCTAGCAATGGTGAAAAGCTTGAATCCAAGCATTTCCAAGAGCAAAACAAGCAGTTTCTCAAAATAAGCATGAAGGTTGTGCGCGTAGGTGAGCTTACTACGCCGCTTATGGAGGCTTTGGGCGCATTTGCGCTTGCTGGCATTATTTATATCGCTACGATTGATATACAAGCTGGTAAATTCAGCGCAGAGGAGTTTGCATCTTTTACTGCCGCGCTCGTGCTGATTTATACTCCATTAAAACGCCTTGTAAATCTTTGGGGCGGCATGCAAAATGCGCTTGTGGCAAATGACAGAATCTTTGAAGTGCTCAACAAAAAGCCACAGATTAAAGATGGCACCAAAGAATTGCACAAGCCAATAGAATCTATTGTATTCCGTAACGCAAGCTTTGGCTATGAGGATGGAATCTATGTCTTAAAAGATGTCAATCTTGTTTTTAAGCGCAACGAAGTAAGTGCGCTTGTGGGCAAGAGTGGGAGTGGAAAAAGCACTTTGGTCAATCTCATCTTGCGACTTTATGAATGTCAGAGCGGGGAGATTCTCATTAATGGCGAGGATATTAGGAGCTTCACACAAAAGAGCTTGCGAGAGAACATCGCTATCGTTACACAAAGGATCTTTATCTTCAACGATACGATCGCAAACAATATTGCCTACGGACAGGATATGGATGAAGCGCGTGTGATGGAGGCGCTCAAAGCAGCGCAAATGGAGGAGTATATCCACAAAATGCCACAGGGAATCCATACTGTCTTGGATGAGTTTGGCACAAATCTCAGTGGCGGACAAAGACAGAGGATAGCCATCGCCAGAGCATTGTATAAGAATCCAGATATTTTGATTTTAGATGAGGTAACAAGCGCGCTAGATTCTAAGACCGAAGATCTGATCAAAGAATCCATAAATCTCATCCGCAAAGATAAAATTGTCATTCTCATCGCGCACCGACCAAGTACTATTGAGCTCGCAAACAATATCATAGAAATCAGTGAAGGTGAGGTAACTAAAATACACAAAAACTGCTCTGCTTTACGATAAGTTTTAGTTTTTCTTAACCTTTCAAACTCTTTTAAAGCATTTTTGCTCTACAATCAATCCGCTTCTGATGAAAAAAAACATATCTATAGCTTAAGGAGGAGATATGCGTGAGGAAAAGGTGATTGAGAGTTATACAGGTGTTAGCACACAGCGTAAGAAAAGCAAGATCCCAGCTAAACTTGATTTTTGGCAAAGTATTACAGGGTTGTTTTTAGCATTGTTTATGATTGCGCATCTGCTTTTGGTTTCAAGTATTTTACTTGGCAAAGAGGCCATGTATGCTGTTACAAAGTTTTTCGAAGGCAGTTTTATTTTCAACGAGGGTAAGCCAATTATTGTTTCTTGTGTTGCGGTATTTGTGATTGTAACACTTGTTGTGCATGCTTTTTTGGCTTTAAGAAAATTCCCTATCAATTACAAACAATTTCTTAATCTACGCGTACATAAAGAATTGATGAAGCATGGAGATACGAGCTATTGGGTGATACAGGCAGCTACAGGCTTTGCTATGTTTTTTTTAGCAGCACCTCATCTTTTTGTGATGTTGACACAACCAGAGAATATTGGACCACATGCATCATCCTTTAGGTTTGTGCATCAAGATTTTTGGCTGCTTTATATTTTGCTGTTGTTTGCAGTGGAGTTTCATGGATCAATTGGGCTTTATAGGCTTTGTATCAAGTGGGGTTGGTTCGAGGGGCTAGGAATCAAAACTTTGCGTACTATCAAGCTTGGAATCACTATATTTTGTCTTGCACTTGGCATTTGCTCCTATATAGCGTATATGAAGATTGGATTTGGATTAGATTCAAAAGCCAACATTCAAGATTACAGAATCCTTGATGAAAAAACACATGGAAAAGGAGAGTAAATGAAAATATCTTATTGTGATGCTTTGGTGATCGGCGGAGGATTGGCAGGACTTAGGGCATCTATTGCTGCCAAACAAAGTGGCTTAAATACAGTTGTGCTATCGCTTGTGCCCGTAAAAAGGAGCCATTCGGCAGCGGCACAAGGTGGCATGCAAGCAAGTCTTGGAAATTCTAAGATGAGTGATGGGGATAACGAGGACTTGCATTTTGCTGACACTGTGAAAGGAAGCGATTGGGGATGCGATCAAGAAGTAGCCAGGATGTTTGTAACCACTGCACCAAAAGCGATACGAGAGCTTGCAAGCTGGGGTGTGCCTTGGACGAGAATTCAAAAGGGTGATAGGACTGCCATTATAAATGCCCAAAAAACCACGATTACAGAGGAGGAGTTTCGGCATGGCTACATCCACTCGCGTGACTTTGGCGGCACTAAGAAATGGCGCACTTGCTATACCGCTGATGCAACTGGTCATACTATGCTTTATGCAGTGGCTAATGAAGCATACAAAAATGGAGTGGATATACAAGACAGAAAAGAGGCTTTGAGCTTAATACACAAGGATGGCAGGTGCTATGGCGCGATTGTACGAGATTTGGTAAGTGGGGAACTTTGTGCATATGTGGCTAAGGGGACATTGATTGCTACTGGTGGGTATGGGAGAATCTATAAAAACACCACAAATGCTGTGATTTGCGAAGGTATAGGATTGGCCATTGCGATGGAGACAGGCATAGCAAAGCTTGGCAATATGGAGGCAGTGCAATTCCACCCAACACCACTTTTCCCTTCTGGAATCTTACTTACAGAAGGCTGTCGTGGGGATGGCGGGATATTACGCGATGTTGATGGGTATCGTTTCATGCCAGACTATGAACCTGAAAAAAAGGAGCTTGCAAGTCGCGATGTCGTCTCTCGTAGAATGATTCAGAGAATCCGCGAAGGAAAAGGTGTCAAATCCCCTTATGGTGAGCATTTGTGGCTTGACATTTCCATTCTAGGACGTGAGCATATTGAGCGTAATCTACGTGATGTGCAAGATATTTGCAAAGTGTTTGCGGGAATTGACCCTGCTGATGAGGGCAGAAAGGGTTGGGCGCCTGTAAAACCAATGCAACACTATTCTATGGGAGGTATCCGTACTAATCACCAAGGACACACTTCTTTACAAGGACTCTTTGCTGCAGGTGAAGCGGCATGTTGGGATCTTCATGGATTCAATCGGCTTGGTGGTAATTCTGTGAGCGAAGCGGTTGTAAGCGGTATGATTATTGGGGATTACTTCGCGCAGTTTTGCTTGCAAGCCCAAGTTGATATAGGAACTCATACCATAGAGTCTTTCCTCCAAAAACAACAAAGCTATCTTGAATCTCTCTTGAATAATTCTGGCAGTGAAGATGTGTATGTTATTAAGAATGCTATGAAAAGCATTATGGAAGATGGCGTGGGAATTTTCCGCACAGGAGAATCGCTACAAGCTGCAGTTACGCAATTAGAAGAGCTTTATAAGCGTTCGAGAAATATCCATGTCAAAAACAAAAAGCTCCATGATAATCCTGAACTAGAAGATGCCTATCGTGTGCCAAGAATGCTAAAAGTAGCGCTTTGCGTAGCATTAGGAGCATTGCAACGTACAGAATCTAGAGGTGCGCATACAAGAGAGGATTATCCTAAGCGCGATGATCTTAATTGGCTGAAGCGTACACTTAGCAGTTGGGAAAATCCAGAGCAAACTCTTCCTACCATAAGCTATGAGGAGTTGGATATTGCCAAGATGGAGATTGCTCCGGGATTCCGTGGATATGGGGCTAAGGGTAATATTATTGAGCATCCACAGAGTGCATTAAGGTTAGCAGAGATTGAAAAGATTACAAATGAGGTAACCCAACAAGGTGGCGATAGATATACCTTACAGGAGGCATTGATGCCTTTTAATCTACAAGAACGCTTCAAAGCAAAAAACCAACGATTAGGAGAATAGTATGAGTAATACACAAGAGAAAGGAAGAATCCTAACCATCAAGGCGTTGAAATTTGACCCACAGAGCGCTGTGTCTAAACCACATTTTCGAGAATATAAGATAGAGGAAACAGCCTCTATGACAATATTTATCGTGCTTAATCTTATAAGAGAGCACCAAGATCCTGATTTGAGCTTTGATTTTGTATGTCGTGCAGGGATTTGTGGGAGCTGCGGAATGATGATTAATGGACGTCCGCGCCTTGCATGCCGAACGCTTACCAAAGACTTACCAGAAGTTATCACACTTATGCCTTTGCCTGCTTTTAAACTTATCAAAGATTTGAGTGTGAATACAGGTGTGTGGTTTGAGGGCATGACAAAACGCGTGGAGGGTTGGATACATTCCCAAAAAGAAGTGGATATTTCTAAGCTTGAGGAAAGAGTAGAGCCTGAAGTAGCACAAGAAGTCTTTGAACTTGACAGATGTATTGAGTGTGGTTGCTGTATTGCAGGATGTGCCACAAAGGTTATGCGTGAAGATTTCTTAGGAGCAGCTGGGATGAATCGTGTAATGCGCTTTATGATAGATCCTCACGATGAACGCACTGATGAGGATTATTATGAGCTTGTGGGTAATGATGATGGTGTGTTTGGCTGCATGAGTCTTATTGCTTGCCATGATGTCTGTCCTAAAGAGCTTCCTTTGCAGAGTAAAATCGCTTACTTGCGTCGCAAAATGGTGAGTGTTGGGATGAAGTAGCCTGCAAATACTCATCCCACGAAATATCTACCTCTGTAATGCTTCTAAGTAAATCAAGAAATTCCTGCCAAGGCTTGAAGTTTGGAATAATCAGAAAGAAAGCTTAAAAAAAGTTATTTATCAAGAAGATTTAATGGAGCAGGGTAGTGGTTTTGGTGCTGGTTTAAAAGACCTCTATATTAAGAAAAATTACAGGAGCATATTAGTTTAATCTTTTAGCTCCTACAACATTAGGGATTTACCAAGCTTTTGCCATACGCTAAGTTTAGTGTTATATGCTAAGAGAAGTTTTAGTATGTCCTTGCGTCTAAACATAATGGCTGTATTAATCGGGCTTAAGATGGAATCGCCATGAGGATTCGCTCCTTTTTCTAAAAGCTTTTTAGCTACCTCCACATAGCCTTTAAAGCATACACCCGCTAAAGGTGTATGCCCTTTGTCATTGACTTTATCTACTTCTGCGCCATATTCTAAAAGCAAATCCACCACACTTAAGGCGTTGTGATAGCTTGCTAGCATAAGAAGTGTATCGCCCTTATGATTAGCTAGGTTTGGATTTAATCCATTCTCAAGCATAATTTTGAGTGAATGGGAATCATCACTCCTAGCAAAGTCAAATGCCATTTTTACAAACTCTTCTAGCTTTTTGTATTCTTGTTCTGTAAGTTTCATAGGACTTCCTTCTTCTTGCTTGTAAATACTTATTTAGGCAAACATCGCATATTTAAAATGCTCCATATCATAGCTAGAGAGCCTTGTGCCATCCACTTCACCATAGATTGCATCAAGGGTGGCTAAATGTTTTGAATCCACCACAATATCGCGTGAAAAATTGAGTAGCACCCATTTATTATCCCAACTTTTAAAAGCAGAATCTACTAAGCTAGGGTTATGAGATTCTCTAGCTTGTATGGCTTTTAAAACATCATTTGCCACCCATTTGTCTGCTATTTTTACCACACTGCGGACATACTGGTGTTTGCTGTATTCATCTCTATGGACTTTTAACAGATTTGATTGTGAGTGCAAGCTTATACCAAAAGCTTCTCTAGCCTCTAAACCTGAAAGTCTGCATAGCTCTACAAATACTGATGATGCACTGATATTCTCTCCGCGCAAAAGTAGCTCATTATCTTTTGAAGTAATCGTGCGGATACCTGAAATATATTGCCCTTGATAAGAATCTAGATTTTTACTTACCCATTCAAAGGCTTCCAAAGCTTTTTGCTCTTGGGTCAAACTCGCTTTTTTCAACGAATGCGCCTTATTCTGGAGTGCATCTCCTAGAAGCAGATTCTTACCTGATTGGTGTGAATCTTTAAGATCTAAGCCCGCGGTAGAGTGCTTTAGCTCCACACTCACAATAACATCAAGATTTTTAGATGCAATGCTTTCCTCCCACCTTGCCTTAAGGACTTTTAGCCAATCAGAAGTGATAATCTCATAATCTTTGTGATTGCCCTCTATTTTTATAGAGGCAATATTTTGTCCTGCTAAACTTAGTGGCAAAGGCATATAGAGCGCAAGGCTTGAGCTTGTAGCAAAATCTACATTGTATGAAAAGTAGAGTTGTGCTTTATGAGTGCTGCCAGATTCAAAAAGCTCATAGCCAAAGGCTGGGGTGCTAGCAAGCACACCCGCGGCAGTGCAACTTTTTTGTAAGAAATTCCTTCTTTGCAGATTGATTGCTCCCATTTGCTTCTCCTTATCTTAAAGAGATTTTATTTGAGCAGCTCAGATACTCTTTTGCCATAGCCGGGGTCAGCTTTAGTGAAATGCTCTAATTGCAACTTGATAATCCTCTTATCAATGCCCTTCATTGTGCCAGCGATTGTTTGGCATAGGCGCTCTTTTTCATCACTTTTCATCAAGCGATACAAATCCCCTGCTTGTGTGTAGTAGTCATTATCCTCAGCTCTATAATCCCATTGCGCCAATTTAGTTTCAGATTCAAAATGCATAGGATCCAAGATAGGCTCTTTTTGCTTCCAGTCATCTGTGTAGCCATCTAGCATACTTGGCTGGTAGTTACGCATCGAGCCATACGCACCATTTGTCATATAGCCATCACGCACTGTGCTAGAGATTGGGAATTTTGGTGCGTTGATTGGAAGCTGGTGGTGATTAACCCCTAAGCGATAGCGGTGCGTATCTCCATAAGCGAACAATCGCCCTTGTAGTAATCTATCTGGACTATACCCAATCCCGGGCACTATGCTTGCAGGATTAAATGCTGCTTGCTCGACTTCTGCAAAGTAATTTTCTGGATTCTTATTAAGCGTCATAATGCCTATTTCAATAAGCGGATAGTCCTTATGACTCCATACTTTTGTAACATCAAACGGATGGAATCTGTATGTTTTTGCATCAGATTCTGGCATCACTTGGATTGACACTCTCCATTTTGGATAGTCTTTTCTCGCAATAGAATCATAGAGGTCGCGTTGGTGAGAATCCATATCTTTAGAACGTAACTCTGCAGCTTGCTCGTTGGTGAGATTCTTAATGCCTTGTAATGTATGGAAGTGGAACTTCACCCAAAATCTTTGATTTTTCGCATTGATAAGGCTAAATGTGTGGCTACCATAGCCATTCATATGTCTGTAACTCGCTGGAATTCCTCTATCACCCATAAGATAGGTTACTTGATGCAAAGATTCTGGAGTTTGCGCCCAAAAATCCCACCAAGATTCTGTGCTTTGGATATGCGTTTTTGGGTCTCTCTTTTGGGAATGGATAAAATCAGGGAATTTATAAGGGTCGCGGATAAAAAATATAGGTGTGTTGTTTCCTACCAAATCCCAGTTTCCTTCTGTCGTATAAAACTTCACTGCAAATCCTCGTGGGTCTCTTACTGCATCAGCAGAGCCAGATTCTGGAGCGACGGTTGAAAATCGTATAAACATAGGCGTTTTTGTGCCTTTTTTAAACACTGCTGCTTTTGAATACTGACTAATATCTCTTGTGGCTTCAAATACTCCATGTGCCCCACTACCTCTAGCATGCACCACACGCTCTGGAATCCTCTCCCTATCAAATGCAGCAAGCTTTTCTAAATACCAAGTATCTTGCAAGAGAAGCGGTCCTCTAGGTCCTACGCTCATTACATTTTGATTGTCTGCTACGGCTCTACCTGTGGTAGTTGTCAATTGTTTAAATGCCATTTGAGTCTCCTTATGATTTATTGTTTAAAGGCTCGGTAATTATTAATAATTTTTATTAATTGATATTAAATATCTTAAGATTTTTTGGAGGTATTTTTGAGACAGATAGAGATTTTATTTTGTGATTGGGGGTTGCAGAAATTTGGTGGTATCCTTGTGAGGATACGGATGTAGATTCCCAAGTGCTAGAAATAGAATCCTAGGCTAAGCATTCCATTTACTATTGTATAGCTTTTGGTGTTCTCTATGCTTGCACTAACGTGGGTGAAATAATCTCTGTATTGCCAACGAACATTGGCACCAGCATAGACACTAGAGGTATTAAGCGAGGCAGTTTGCACAAAGTGCTGTGAATTAACGAAGTCTTTAAAGCTTGCACGTGATTGGATACTATCAAGAAATCGGATTGTATAGAATCCAAATACAGAGAGATCTAGCTCATTTAATCCGATAGGCAATGTGTATATTATATGTGCGCCTAGCGATGCACCCATTGCGTTGTATGTGGCTGCCTCTCTCTTGATGGCAAATATTTCTCCGCTTTCCTTGTATCCGCTTTGGCTTACCCCGCTGGCATTGGTAAGTACCATAGGCTTTAGTGTGAAGTTCTTGGTCAAAGCGATGTCCTTGCTTAGGCCTAGCTGTGCAAAGTAACTAGTTGTATTGTATTTTGCGCTAGCATTGCCTGCGCCTATGATGGTGCGTGTAGCAGTGTTATTTCTTAAGCCTATACTAGTGCTTCCTAGAAGTGAGAAGCTTCCTAGGTTATATATTATGCTCGCACCAAGTGAGTAGGTATTTCCACCGCGTTCAGTGTAAGTATGGCTAGCCGTATTTTTTGCATAGTCGCCAAACATTCCTAAAATGATGTTGTTTTGCACACGAGCTTTGTATTGTAGTCGCGTAGAAAGCGTGCTTGCAGTGTAGTTCTTATGATTCATTTTGGAATAGCTGGTATCAAGCGTCATTTGCTGATTCTTTGGAGTGCGGAATGCATTAGCTAAGACATTTTGCATATAACCCGCACTAGCTAGCCGTATAGGTGAATTCTTGCTAGCGCGAAAGGTATTATCCATAGGCGTTAAGATAAAGCCTAATGAGGTGAAATTATGGTTTTGCTGGGCATTTAACTCATCAGCAATGGTGTCTAGAGATGCATTTTCAGCGATAGAATCTAGTGTGTTGGAAAATGTTTGCCAATCTACGAAATCCAGTCGTTTGAAAAACTCATCATAGACAGTATTGCCCTGCGTGTCCTTATAAATAGAAGAGAGTGCGTGAGATATTTCACTTGACATAGTAGTTTTGAGTGCATCAGTTTTGAGTTCAGCAGTTAGTGTCTGTGTGGTCTGGTCAAATTTGATACTAAGTGTGCGTGTATCAGTAACCTCTATATTTGAGAAATTTGCGTTATTTGCATTGGTATTCAGAAATGCCAGATTGAATTTTAGTGAATCCCCAGATTTTATGCGTTCGCCGTCTTTATTATATACAGGGAGAAGCTCAAGCGTCCCGCCTTTGATGTCGTAGTTTGTAGCTTTCATATCAGTATGCATAGTATTGCCATCTTTGCCTTTAATGAACCCTATGACAAGCTTGCCTTGATTATCCTGAGTGTATTTGCCTTGAATATCTAGTGTTTGTTGTTCTTTAGAGTCTTTGAGCGAAGTGGTATCAGGGGTGAATCCTGCATAGACAATACCACTATTGTTATTGACTTCACCTTCTAATTTACCATTACCTCCTAGCATACCGCTATCTTTGAGAGTAACATTTGTGATTTTTACTGGATTATTAGCAGTAAGAAGCGTATTGAGATTCTGTGTGGAGTTGGCTTGGTTTGCAGTGAGATAGGCGCTTGTAGAATCTGCTAGTGTGCTTTGGACAAGGAGCAAACCTTGATTGCTAATTTCTGCACTCTCTGCACTGCCTTGTAGAGCATGGATAACACCACCATCTTTAGCGTAAAGATTCTGTACTTTGACATTGTTATGTAATATCACAGAGCCACCATTGATTGCTACGACATTTTTGACTAGGACATCATTTGCAGCTTGTGAAGTTTGAGGCTGAGCAGCTTGGGTTTGAGTAATCTGAGTATTTTGAGCTTTATTATCCTTGCCTGTGAGTTTAAGCACACCCTTATCTTCAGCATAGGCATTACTTTCTTTTAGCCAAGCTTTGATTTCTAACACACCTTCTTGCACTCTTGTTGCACCTTTATAAGTGGTATCACCCTCTAGCACAAGCATGCCACTACCCTTTTTGATAAGGCCGATTTTCTGTATGTCTTTGATTGCTTCTGAGGGTGAATTGAGTGCGTTTTTGAGATGATACTTATCGTTGTATTCCTTTTGTCCTATAGTATTTGTGAAAGTATAGGTGACATTTGAATTATCTGTTTTATAGCCTGTGTCTATAGTATAAAACGCTTGTTTTTCCAACTTTTTATCAGCGACATCATAGAAGTTTGCCACATCTTCTTTATTCATTCTATTAGCATCAAGAGTTGCGATTCCACCCAGTGCTTTATTGGCATCCACTATGCCTTGACCGATAATTTCTTCTTTTTCCATATAGACCACTGAAACTGGATATGTTGTATCTTGTTTTGCTACATCTAAATCATTTTTTAGCACCTCTTTTGTGATAACTTCTACAACCCCCTCATCATTATCATCTCTTTTATAGCCCATTTCTTTGAGATCTTTTTTTAAAACATCAAGTTTTATTTTATCGCCATCTTTAGCAGCTTTATAATCATTTTCTTTTGTATAAATCACAGTCCAAAAAGTATGTCTTAAATTTGGTGTTACATTTTTCATTATTATCATTTTTGGAAGCTCGACATTCTTATTAGCTGTTGTGAGAAGTGTATCAGCTACTTGCTTGGCTTTTAAGAAAGGGTATTTTTGCTGTATTAGTGCGGCTACGCCTGTTACATAAGGTGTAGCAAAGCTTGTTCCTGCAGAATTTCTCTCTACTAATTCTTGATCTATTTGATTGTTGTTAGAAGTATCAGCATATCCATATCTCCCATTTGCTGTGATCAAATGCTGACTGGGAGCAAGTAAAGCATACAAAGATGACCCACCTCTAAAAAGATTACTATGAGCAAAAATTCCTTGTTTTTCGGTCAGGATAAATGCCATTTTCTCGCTTATAGTCTTTTTATGCTTATCGGTGGTTATATTTGCATTCTTGTATTGTTCTATAAAATGTTTTCTTTCCTCTTCGGTAAAAGAATCAAATTTCAGTGACCCATCATTATTTTTGGTAACTTTCTCAGGGTTAAACCCACCTACAACAATAAGTTCTCTATAGCTTTCATCATAGGTTGGCAAGGTTGAATTTGCTCGGTTTGAAATGATTCCATCGTTTCCAGAACCAACAATATTTAATACATCATATTGCTTTGCAAGGTCTGCTAGAATCTGTGCGTGCATCATACTTTGCTCTGTTTTTAGCAGCTTTTGGAAGTCATCTACGCTTATATTATCTGCACTACTATAATCCCCGTTTATAGATTCAAATCCATTGCCCCATTTGCGATTGATAAGTGGAAAGCCAACATCACTTGCATAGCTGTGATTGATAATCCTTGCACCAGCTTTAATCATCGTTTCTGTATCACTTTTGAGATGTTCAAATCTGTAGGCAGGAGATGGATTAAGATAGGCTAGTCCAAAGTATTTTGTATCATATGCTACGCCTTTGAGGCTTTCGTGATTACCAGTGATAATGGATGCCACTTGTGAACCATGCTGTGTCCTCCCTTTATCAATTGTGAATCTAAAAATCTCATTGGGGTCTAAAACACTATTGATCAATCCAACGTCTTTGCCTGTTAGTATAGGGTTAAGAGGGTTAAACACACCATCTATGATACCTACGACTACGCCTTTGCCTGTAATGGTTGGATTATTCCTATAAGCATCATACAGATTTATAAGTTCGTTTGGTTTAGTATTTGAGTTACCTACTGCATCTGCAGCGTTTGAAGCCAGCATGGAAACAAAGACTAACGAAAGCGAGAAAACAGTAAGTTTAGTCATTTTACTCATCCTTTCGTTTTTGTTGAGATCTTCTTTTAGGGAAGATTGTACTTTGATAACGATGTAATTTAATAAATTTCGAAATCAAAAATAGAATCTTGGATAAGAGAATTTTCAAAAATTTACACTCCCAATCTCGCTTTAAAGCCTTCTTGTTCTATGAGACATTTTTGCTCTGATAAAGCTTACCTAGCCTATAGCCTACATAGCTCCACACTATACTAAGCCAACTACCGCATAAAAGTGCTATGTGTATGCTGATACTAGAGAGAAAACCTTCAATCTGCGCACTTAGAGCATCTCCTCCACGATACACAACAGAGTCTAAAAAATTTTTCACTTTATATTTCTCGCTTACACTTAATGGAACAAAAAGCATTTCTCTGCCGGGTTTTATAAACGCATATTCCCCTATGCGGCGGATACACATCACAATGACAAAAGGCATAAAGCTAGGATGTGTACAGACTAAGAGTAAAAAGCCAATCCCCACAACACAACCAAGCACAGATAAAAGTGCTTTGATTCCAAAAAGTTTAGCAATCTTAGCGGTGAGGAAAAGTTGGATAAATAGACTTGAGAGCTGTACAATTAATTCAATCCTAGCAAATATCTGCGTCCTTGTTTCTATACTGAAAAATTGTGCTTTAATCACGCGGGCTTGCTCCATATACAGAAATGTACTAATACTTGTTAGCAGAATAATAAAGCATACCAATAACATGAGATAGCGAGATTTTGCAATAAGAAAGATTGCTTCAAGTGGATTCTTAGAGCCTATGGGAAGAGAGAAATTCTCGTTATTTTTTATAAGCTGATATTTGCACCCAAAGGCTAAAAGGAGACAAAGAGTAGAAAGCACAAGAAAATTTCCAATACCAAGGAAAGTCACAAGCAGCCCAACCAAAAATGACCCGCAAATACTACCTAAGCTTGCTCCTGCAGCCAGAATACCAAAAAGCCTTCTGCTAGAATCTACTCCAAAAACATCTGCTAACACACTCCAAGCAATAGATATAATAAATACATTAAACACGCTCACCCACACAAAAAACACCCTACATAGCCACAAAAACATGTCGCTTTCTCTGTCAATAAAATTAATAGCGATATAAAAACCTATAAGATTTGAAATAAAGAAGGCAAAAAGACCTGTCGTGTAATGTCGTTTTTTGATATATGAACTAAGAGTTATAGCAAGAAAAGAGAATAGACAAATAGTGATAAATGTCGCCAAAAAGAGCCATTTAAGCTCATTATGATGCCCAGTGAGTGCTAGTGCATCGCGTAGAGGGCGCAAGATGGCATAAGACAAAAAGACCAAAAATACAAGCGAAAAACCAAAGATGAGATGTTTTCTTTCGCTTGATTTGAGAGAAAGTATATTGCTGATTTGTCTCATTGTGTGCCTTGAAGCATTTGGATATAAAAAATAGTAGTAGATATTAATTAATAAAAATTATTGATTAGTTAAGATCAAAGATTGTTGGGTGTGGAGTTAATTGAGAAGTTTTTGTATGTGCCCATTGCTTGGACTGACAATACTAAAAAATGCACTTTCAATCAAGAGTTTGCTAGCAGCTGCACCATGTAAATATCCATTAGCACCGCAGTGCATTACACAAAGATTTGCTAACTCATTGACAAGAGGTATAAGGTCAAATTTGACACGCAATACAGAATCTAATGCGTCTGTATCGTGTATTTTGTCTGCTAAGTAGAGTATTTGCTCGCGTAAAGATTGCAATCTTGATTGCAGAGATTGCAGATATTCTTTTTGCAAATAGCTTTTGGCTATCTCTTTGATTGCGCATTCACCTAGTCCTAGTCCCATGCCACATTGCATTAACACAAATCCAGCAGTTATCTTTGGCAGAATATCGCTTGCAGCATTACTTAAAATATTTTCCTCACTGACAAAATAGTCTTTAAATATTGTTGCAAAAGTACCAGAGCCTTCGTAGGCAGAAAATGGTGGTGTGGGTTTGAGTTTGAGAGCTTCATTACAATGTATAAGCGCAAAAACGCAGTTTTGTGCGCAAAATGTAGAATCTTCAATCTGCGCAATGACAGCAAAATAATGTCCCACTTGTAAATTTGACACCCACGAAAGCGTGCCATTGATTATGATTCCATTTTCCACATATCTTGCTTTAAGGCGTATTTTTTCTAGACCCGCAAATGCTTTGAGTGGGTTTGATAAACCAGTGCCGCCTAGAATCTCCCCGCTTGATAGTTTGGCAAAAAGCTCCTTTTGGCTTGGTTTAGGATTACAAGAATTCAGCAAATACCATATAAGACTTGCCTGCGCCCATACACAAAAGCCTGTGTTGCCACAGACTTTTGACACCTTAGCTATATTCATAGTCATTTCAGCTAATCCAGAAATGCCTCCGCGCATAAACGCACTATAAAAACCATTTTCGCCAAGTTTGCGCAAGATTTCACCAGGATACATACCTGAGTGGATTTGCGCGCGTAATGGTTTGAGTAGAGCAAGTGTAGATTCTATGGGCGCATGCTGCATTCTAAGCCTTTACTTCCAAATCTACTGCGCGTAAGATTGTGTTTGCCACCGGAGAATATTTTGTCGCATGTGCGATCAGTTTGTCTTGGACTTCTTTTGAAGCATCAGATTCAAGATTGACTTTTACACGCACTGATGTAAAACCTAATGGTTTATCTTTTGAAAGATCACCTGTGCCCCAAACAGCAGTAATGTTTAAATCGCCCTCTAGCTCTAGTTCTAGCTTTGTGATCACAATATTTTGTGCGATTGCATTGGCGTGGATTCCCACCGCCAGACAACTTCCAAGTGCTGCAAGCACTGCTTCGCTAGGATTTGGTGCAGTATCATCACCAAGCAAGGTTGGTGGCTCATCCACAATATATGCTGGTAGGTTACGGATATAGTTTGCATGGCGGAATTTACCTTCTGCAACGGTTTTGCATTTAAGTGTTTTGATCACCTCCGGATTTGCCTTACCATCTTTTATGAGCTGTTCTAAGCCTGCCTTATCGATTGGATCTAAACGTGTGCAACTTGTAGCTACGACTTTTTCCATAATTCATCCTTTTATTTGGTTTGTTAGTTGCTCAAAAAGCAACTAGAGATATAAAATCTCTAGAATCAATGGAGGACTTCCACAGATTCTAGAGACTTCTTAAGTCTTAAATCACATATTCTAAAGAGAAACGGTGTGATTTTAACAAATGGGCAATTTCGCGTTTGAGATTCAAGAACTCCAAGCTATTACGGTCATTTTTATCGATATTAATAGCAATATCTGCAATGATATTTTTATGGATTGGAGAGAGGATAATCACGCGAGAACCCAAATAGATTGCCTCCTCAATATCATGGGTTACAAAGACAAAGGTTGCGCCAAGTTTTGTTGCGATTTTGAGCAATTCCTCTTGCAGACTATTACGCGTAAAGTTATCAAGCGCGCTGAAAGGCTCATCTAAGAGCAAGATTTTTGGCTGAACACTCAATGCACGCGCTAAGCTTACGCGCTGTTTTTGTCCTCCGCTTAGGTGTCTAGGATAGCGATTTTCAAAGCCATATAGATGTGTGAGCTTAAGATATTCTTGCGCCTTTGACTTGGCAGTCTTTTTATCCAAGCCTTTGGCAAGTAGCGCAAACATCACATTCTCTAGCGCACTTTTCCACTCTATAAGCGCATATTCTTGGAATATTTTCACGCAATCCTTTGTTTTGCAGCATTTGTCAAACTTTTCTCCATCAATGACAATTTCCCCATAATCAAAATTTTCAAATCCGCCAATGAGATTAAGCAGTGTGCTTTTACCGCAACCACTCGCCCCAAGAAGAGTAATAAATTCACCCTTTTGGATACCAAGATTTATAGAATCTAAGACTTTTTGTGCACCATAGCTTTTTGAGCAATTATTGATCTGTATTATGTTCATTATTTCACCCCTAGAGCTTTGAGGCTGAGATTTTCGATTCCTGTGAAAAGCAAGTGCAAACAATAGCCAAGTAGTCCTATCCAAATCATGGCTACAATCACCATATCAGTCTCTAGCAAGTTGCGTCCATCAGCTACCAGATAGCCTAGTCCGCTTTGAATCCCAAGCATTTCTGCAGCTACAAGCTGTATCCATGCTACAGAAGCTGCGAGTTTAAGGCCACTTGCGATATGTACAAATGCTCCGGGTAAGACAATTCCTTTTGTGATTTGCCATTCGCTCGCGCCAAAGTTCTTTGCCATCGCAAGTAAAGTGGGGTCAATCGACCTCACACCTGCGATTGAAAGCGCAAGTGTCGGGAAAAACACTGCATATCCTATGATAAAAATCGCACCCGGATTTCCTATACCAAGCCATAGTACGATGATAGGAAGCCACGCAATTGGCGAGATTGGGCGAAAAAGTTGGATGAAAGGCTCTAAGAGGATTTCAAGTGGGTGCAATCTTCCTAGGAGTAACCCCAGCACACTTCCTAAGATTCCACCAATGCAAAGCCCGGCAAAAAACCTCCATAAAGAATCAATGATCGCTTGGAATAAAATGCCGCTTTCACAGAGTTCTAGGAATTTATAAAATACTACGCTAGGAGGCGGAATACTATGCTCGGGGTTTGCTTGGAAAGCTCTTTGAGCTACTATCTCCCAAAAAATCAAAAACGCTATAAAAAGCACAACAGAGAGAATTCTCCATTTGCCAAAAACTCCTTGCATACCATTCCTTTGGTGATAAAACATTCGTAGATTCTAACTCAAGAGGGCTTAAACTCACCTAACCTAGATTATTTTAATGCTTGATCGATAAAACGAGAATCTACAAAATCCTCAAAGCTTGTTTTGAAATCGCCAATATTAAACTGCTTGGAATCTTGTATCGTTCGGTTTAAATCATCTTGTGTCAATTTCAGATTCTCATACACTACGCGCCTGTTTTCGTGCAATAGTTTTGTGATAAGTTCAGGTTTTTGTCCTAAAAATTTTCTACTCACAGCTGCTGCTTGCTCTGGCTTTGTTTGAATCAAATAAGAGGTTTGCAAGAATGCTTGCACTAATGAAAAAACAGCGCTCTCTTGTGTGTTTAAAAGATTGTTAGATAGAGCAAGCACACAGCAGATGTGATTATTTACAATATCTTTTGAGAGGATGAATACATCTGCGAGATTGCGTGTTTGCGCAGAGATACAAAATGGCTCTGCCACGATAAAGCCATCAATACTGCCATTACTAAGAGCAGATAGCATCTCAGGTGGCGCCATATCAATGAGTTTGAGGTCTTTTGGCTCTAGGCTGGCTTGTGCTAAAAGCTCACCAAGCAGGAGATAGTGTGTAGAGAATCTACTAGGAATGGCTATCTTGCGTCCTTTAAGCAAGTTTGGATCATGCTTTGGTAATGATGGATTGTCTAGGAGTCCTTTTTTTACAACAAGAGCCGAGCCATTTCTGTGGGCTGCTAGAATCGCTTTAAACTTTGCACCCTGTTCTTGGAGTTTGAGTGCTAATGGGGTAAGGATAAAGGCTCCATCGATTGCTCCTGCGCGCAGTGCTTCGCTCAAGTCCGCCCAAGAAGAAAACTTCAAAGGAGTGAAATTAGCACCTTTGAGTTCTTTGGCGATTATAAGCAAATGATCTGTAATGGGCAAATAGCCAATTTTTGGTACTTTCAGAGTGCTTGCATTTAGTAAACTAAATCCTCCAAGTGCGCTTGCACCACCTAATGAGCGTAATCCCAGACTTGAAATAAGTGCTCCTGAATGATAAAAAAACGTTCTTCTGTCCATAAAGATCCTTTTTTAAAAAACCAAAATTACTAGAGTTTGTAAGGTGTACTTTGATACACATAAAAATTCAGCCAATTAGCAAACAATACGCTTGCGCTGCTACGCCATGACAGAATCGGTGTGCCATTTTTGAGATAGTTTTTAGGTGTAGCGATTGCTAATCCTTTGTCTAAATCGCGTTGGTATTCATTGAGCAGAGTATCTCTTGCATACTCTGGATGTCCGAGTATAAAAATATTCTTTTTGTCTTTTATGACGCTAGCACCGCTGGATCTGCCTTTTAAAAGAGTTGTGAGCGCTTTGTTGTTGCTTAACTGTGATTGGTTTATATGGCAGTGTCTTGAATGCGGAATCTTTACTAGCTCATCAAGCCCATTGAGTAATGCATCCTCACAGACTTTGGTATGAGGAAAAATTCCAAAAAGCTTTTGTTTCAGCGGGGTTTTATTGATTCCGTAAAAATAATAAAGCCCTGCCATAGCACCCCAGCACAGATACATTGTGCTTGTGCAATTTGTATCTAGGAATTGCATAATACTCACAAGTTCTTTCCAGTACTTCACTTCTTCGAATTTGAGATGCTCTATGGGTGCTCCTGTAACGATTGCTCCATCAAATCGTTGCTTTTGCACATCTTCGAAATTGACATAAAAACGTCTAAGATGACTTAAGGGTGTATTTTTGCCTACATAGCTTTTGGTTGCAAGTAAAGTTATCTCTACTTGTAATGGCGAGTTAGCAAGCAAGCTAAGAATCTGATTCTCTGTTTCTATCTTGGTTGGCATAAGATTGCATACCAGTACGCGTAATGGACGAATGTCTTGTGTCTGCGCACGTTTATTGGCCATCACAAAAGCAGATTTTGCAAGAATCTCAAAAGCTGGAATATCATCAGGAATAATCAAAGGCATGCTTCCTCCTTATGTCTTATTTTCGATCAAAGCTCTATATCTTTTGCTCGCTGGATTCTCTATCCTAAATTCAGAGATAGGGGCGTAAGTAAAAAGTGTTTCTTAAGGCACTATTGCAAACGCTCTTACAGGAAAGCCTGGATAGCCCTCAAATTTTGGCACACCAATGATGATAATCCCACCAACTTCTGGCAATAAAGTGAGATTATTGAGAAGTTCGATCTGGTATTTGTCTTGGTCTAACACAAATTTTTCACTCTCAAAAAATTTATTTTTTATCACATCAGAGCTTGCATCAGTGTCAAATGTCTCATGTCCTATAGCAGTAGCACCTCTTTCATTTAACACAAAATCTAGTGCCTCAATGCTCCAGCCAGGAGTATGGGCTACACCTTTAGAATCTTTATTGTTAAAATCCTCTTTGCCCCATTTTTTGCTCCACCCACTTGCAAAAGCTACAAAGCTTCCTTGTGGGATCTTTCCATTGACTTTCTCCCAAGCCAAGATGTCATTTTTCTTGAGGATAAAATCTGGATTCTTTTTGACTTCTTTTTCTTTATTTATAACTACAAGTGGCAAGATAAGCTCTTTGAGCTCGATTTGCTCTAGAGTTCTTTTGCCATCTACAAAATGCACAGGCACATCTATATGTGTTCCATATTGGGTAACAAAGGAGTTTTTATAGACGAAAAACCCATCATCTTTGACTTTATAGAGTGCCTCTTTCTCTAAGCTAGGGAACGAACCAAATCGTGGGATAGATTCATTAACAGTATGAGTGAGGTCTATCCACTTACCTTTTTGTAAAGTCGCTAGAGCTTTTTGAATCTCACTCACTTTAGCCTCCTTGCCCATGCTTAACGTAACAAATCCAGTAAGCAGTATTGCTATTAAAAATATTTTTTTCATAAGTTCTCCTTATTTTTTGATGACACAATCAAAGTACTCGTTTCAAATCTGCTATCAAATCGCTTACAGATTCTAACCCTACACTTATGCGCACTGTATTTGGTGTGATGCCTGCTGATTTGAATTCAGCCTCGCTTAGCTGCGAGTGTGTCGTAGAGTGTGGGTGGATAATAAGCGATTTGGAATCCCCGATGTTTGCGACAATGGAAAATAACTCTAATGAATTACAGATTTTGAGTGCGTGCTCGTGGCTTTTGGCTTCAAAGCTAAGCAGCCCACTTGCTCGCCCATTTTTAAAGTATTTCTGCAAGAGAGTATGGTAAGGACTATTTTTGAGTCCTGGATAGCTTACTTCGCTCACATTTGGATGGGATTGCAAAAATTCTGCAATCTCTAGTGCGCTATCACTATGGCGATTGATACGCAATTCTAAGGTTTCTAATCCTTGTAAGTGATTCCAAGCATTTTGTGGACTTAGAGTCGCACCAAGATTTCTTAGCCATTCGATAATAAGGCGAATACAAAAGATAGGCAATGGAAGATCAGCATATATAAGTCCGTGGTAGCTTGCATCTGGCGTGTTGAAGGCTGGGTATCTTGGATTGCCTTTGATGAGGTCATTTAACCCATTGCGCTCTATTACCACGCCACCAAGCCCGCTCCCGTGTCCGTTGATGTATTTTGTAAGGCTATGTATGCTTATATCTATTCCATAATCAAATGGTCGAAACAAAAAAGGCGTTGCCACGGTGTTATCACATATATTCACGATTTTGTATTTTTTTGCAATATGTGTGATGGCTTCCACATCGGCAATAGCAATCTGTGGATTTGAAAGAGATTCAAAAAAGATAGCCTTGGTTTTAGAATCTATGACCTTTTCTAACGTGCTGATATCATCTATATCAAAAACCCTCGCTTCAATACCAAAACGTTTTAGAGTATGCACGAAAAGCGTTTGTGTTCCACCATAGAGTTTGTTTGAATACACGATGTTATCACCTGTCTGGGCGAGGTTTACGATACTGTAAAAAATCGCGCTACTCCCACTTGCAGTACCTACAGCAAATGCACCATCCTCCACTGCTGCTAGTCGTCTTGCAAGCACATCTACACTAGGATTTGTCAAGCGAGAGTAGATGTTGCCTAGTTCCTGTAAGCCAAAGCGTGCTGCTGCTTGTTCTAAGCTTTCAAAACTATATGCTGTGCTTTGATAGATTGGCACGCTGAGTGTGCGCTGTGTATCGTATTCATAACCTGCATGTAATGAAAGCGTGTTTGAAGTGAAGTTATTGCCACTAAAATTTGCCATTTTTTATCCTTTAGAATTGGTTTTGTTAAAATCCTTTAACGACAGAGATAATATACATATTTTTAAAAATACGATATGTGTTTATTAAAAATTTGCAAAATATTTAGTAAATTTGTTACGAATATACTCATAAATGGAATGGGCATTTTTTTTGCTTTGACCATTTAGTATAGAGTTCTTAAAATTTTGTGATACTTCATAAACAATCTGCACATCCTGAAGGGGAAGACCATGCCGACGTTGAAATATATTTTTGTCTTTTGCACAATGATACTGCTTACATCATGTGAGGATGAGCTAGTACCTCCGCAACAACCCACACCCAAACAAGAAGTTCCACAAAGTATCCCTGAGCAGATTCCAGCACCTGTGCAAACTCCGCCTCCACCTCCAGAACCAGTTACGCCACCTCCAGCACCTGAGACACCACCACCTGCGGCGCAAACTCCACCAGCACAACCACAAGAACCTCCAAAAGAGGTTGTAAGCTTTAATCCCCATAAAAATCCATTTACTAAAGGAACGCAAGAATGGATTGCTTACAACAACAATAGTTATGTCAGATTCTATAAATCCTATTTTTCTAAAAAAGCTTTGCAAGAATGTTACGCGACTGTTCCTGATGTGTTTTTGGCTAAGGGTGAAGAGCCAGAATTGATCAGAATAGATTCTTTGGATGATGCGAGATTGAGAAACTTCCAAGAAAGTTATTTGCTCATGATTATGGGGGGATCGGCTTTCTCTGCGGCTTTCATTCCAGATCCAGAGGAGGCGCTGGTGCTTGCCCGCGTTTTGAGGGCAAAGTATGTGCTGTTAGAAGAAAAATTGCTTGATGAATATGCTATCTTTCAAGAGCAGCAAATCCAACTCAAACGCATGGAAGCGTCATTTTGGATAGGTGGTGACAGGGAAGATCCATACAATTTCACGGGTTGCACAAAACTCAATCGGGAGTTCAAATATATCAAGGAAGATATTCGATAATTTGTCCTGAAACTGCTTATTGATCAAGCTTTGAATGAGTAAAAAGCAGAGTATTTTGATTACTAGAAAGTTTGAATTCTTCTATTCCATCAGCAAAAGGAGCAGTAAATGGTATTGGGCATAGTTGGCACTGGTGAGCTAAGGCAAGAGGTTTTGGATTTGGCATTGGAAATATTTGAGACTTCTTTAAGTTATAAGACTTGCGATAAGAGTGCCTTGAGTGATGTTATTCGAATAGGAGGGGGGGGGGTAATTTAGATTATTCCTTGCAAGAGAAACCACAAGATAATCTTACAAGAGAGAATTGCAAACTTCTCGCCGAGCATCACTATCCTACTACACCACAAGTACTATTTATAGACGGTGTTGCCTCAGAAAGAAGCATACAAGGCTATAAATCCATCACACTATCACAGGCGATTGCACGCTATACTCCTAGAGAAATACATTTTGTTATCGCTGAGACTGATTTAAGCGCGAGGGAAAGAATCTATGAAGAGATAAAATCTAGTGGCTACAATCTTGCTACACTCATCCACCCCAGTATCATCTTAGGGCGAGATTCTCTTGTGGGTGAAGGCTGTGTGATAAATAAATTCTGTCATATCTCATCTTATGTTACATTAGAATCAAATGTCTTTCTCAGCCCATTTGTCATAGCACAATCCCATTGTGTAATCACTCAACACAGCGTGATAAAGCCATATTCAATAATCCAAGATAAAAACCCAGAGAGTCTTTACGTCATTGGTACAGGAGGCTTTGCAGCAGAGGTAAGCGAATATATCCAGCAAGAGAATGCTTTTGGAATCTCAGGATATTTTGATTCTATAAACGCAAGTAACCACCAAAAATATGGCTTTAAAGCTCCCTTTTTAGGAAATGAGAAAGAATATGCGTTTGACAATGCAAATGTTCTTATCGCAATAGGGAATCAAAATGTCCGTGAGAGGATTTATAAATCACTCAAAGACAAAGGTGCTAGGTTTCCAAGTTTTATTTCCCAGAAAGCTAATGTCTCAAGGCATGCGTTTATTGGTGAAGGTGCAGTGATTTGCCCCTTTGTCTGTATCACCTCTAATGTGATTATTGGTAACAATTTCCAAGCAAATATTTATTCTTATGTCGCGCATGATTGTGTTTTGGGCGAGAATATAACGTTATGTCCGGGCGTGAAGATAAACGGAAATGTCCATATTGGAAATAATGTCTTTATAGGTGCTGGGGCGATAATCCATCCTGGAAAAAATACGCGCCCGTTGGTTATAGGTAATAATGTAACTATTGCAGCGGGTTCTGTGGTGACCAAAAGCATACAACCAAATCTCACTGTATTTGGCTCTCCTGCGGTAGAAATGACCTTAGAAAACATAAAAAGGCGGATGCGATGAAAATAAATGAGATTAAGATTGGCATGAGAGAATCGTATTCTCAGACTATCACTGATTCTGATATTAAGGCATTTGCAGGGATTTCAGGTGATAGGAATCCGCTTCATGTCGATGAAAAATACGCAAAAGATTCAAGATACAAAAATAGAATAGCTCATGGGCTTTTGAGCGCATCATTTTTTTCGGCGATATTTGGGACAAAATTGCCAGGTGAAGGTTGTGTATATGCCTCACAGGATCTAGTCTTTAAGTATCCTGTGTATTTAGGTGATACGGTGGTAGCAGAGGTAGAAGTGATAGAGATTGATGAAAAAGCGAAAAAAGTCAAATTCAGAACAACTTGCAGAGTAGAAAATAGAATCGCAACTGACGGCTATGCAGTGATATTTGTTCCCTGAAAGCTACTCTGGTTTTTAGGTGCTTCAATAAATGAGGAGCTGAGGATGTATGAAGTAAGGCCGTAGTACCAAAATAGGATTTACATACCCGAGTAAAGTATATTTCGCTTAGTATGCAATGATTTTGTGGTGTGACATGTGGGAGTGTGAGATTCTGCCATACTCAATACAGCCCGGTATGGGTTGGTTAATCAAGATTTTGGATTTGGATTTCATAGCCAGTTTGCTTCGGTTTATCCAGAATGATAGGCAATTATCAGTTATTGGCCTAAGAGTTCAAATTAATCAATCAATCATAGAAATTAGATTTGGGAAGAAATCACTGTTGTATGTCTTTGTGTGAGGTGAAGGCGATATATTCATATTTTTAAAGAGTTGAAGTTAGCAAAGAACTTTCATGTGATAATACAGATAGGTAATATCTTTGGCTATCAGAGCATAAGTAGAACACGAACAGATGGTATTTATCACTTTCTGTATGCCCACTATGCGTAGCGGGGATTTTATAGAATGTCTGCTACTTGAGTAATCGTGTTTGGATACAACAAATTATATTCACACAGAGAGTGTTTTTTTTTTTTTTTTTTTGCATTGCAGAGATTGTGGTGTGGGATTAACCTATATGATTAAGAAAGATTAAAATTGTGTTGTTTGTGTGTATGGCATATGCAGTTTTTAGGCAACAGGTGGAAATCGAGAATACCAATGTAGTTTTTTAAGAAGCCTAATACACGGATGGTGTTTTCTTGGAGTATTGGTTGCGGGAGATGGATTTGAACCACCGACCTTTGGGTTATGAGCCCAACGAGCTACCGGACTGCTCTACCCCGCGATGAAACCAAGAGATTATAGAAGTGGCTGGGGTAAAAGGATTCGAACCTCTGAATGCCTGGACCAAAACCAGGTGCCTTACCGCTTGGCGATACCCCAACGAAGGCCCGCATTATAGTTGCTCTGGTATGAAAAGTCAATAAACGCCTAGTTGATTCTATAGTGCGCGCCAAGGCTCTTTTTTCTCTTGAGGGCGGATTGGATGATGTTGCGACAAACAAGCAAACGTAGCTTCAGCATGCGTCCGATATTTGATTCCAGCATAACCTCTATTCCTCCAAGTGCTGTATTAAGACTGTCTTTACTTCTGATGATTCCTACTTTCTCCCACATAATCTTTCTTATAATACCTTTCAGCTTAGAATCCCCTTCTTTTTCAAGCACCATCTCCTGTTTGAGAAAATGTCTTGCGGGTTTTTTTCTCATATTGTGAGCAATCTCAAGTGCTGCACTCTTGCCAAATACAAGTCCTTCTAGCAGAGAATTTGAAGCAAGGCGGTTTGCTCCATGCACGCCATTGCAGGCACATTCGCCAATGGCATAAAGGTTTTGCATTCCTCGCACTTTTGTATTATCTGTCAGAATCCCTCCCATGCAATAATGGAATGCTGGTGAAATGGGAACCAATGCCTCAGGGATCTGTAGCTTACAAGCACTCAATTCACGAAAGACATTAGGGAAACGTTTTGCAAAAGAATCTTTTGTAAAAGTGCGTAAATCCAAAAATGCACGTTCTTTGTGTTTGGCACAATAATCAACAATAGCGCGTGCAACAATATCTCGTGGAGCTAATTCGCCTCTTTTGTCGTATTCGAACAAAAAACGTCTGCCGCAAGAATCAATCACCATCCCACCTTCACCGCGCACAGCCTCACTAATCAAGTGCTTTCTCGCGCTTTTTGCTCCGATATAAACTGTTGGGTGGAATTGCAGCATCTCCATATTTGCAAGTTCTAAACCATGTTCAAGGATAATACCTTGCATGTCACTACTTATAGTGGAGGCATTTGTATGGTATTGGAACAACCCACCAATGCCTCCACTTGCAATTACAATATGATTGCTATAAATCTGCACCATCCCTTTTTTTGTCTGCACATTCACGCCATAGCACACATCATCTTCTATAAGTAGATCTACCACACAAGCACTTTTCCAAAGTGTGTGCTGCAAGGAATCAATCAAAAATGTATGCAAGATTCTGCCTGTAGCATCGCCTCCAGCATGTACGATTCTAGGCAAGGAATGACCACCTTCTTGCGTGTAGCTAAGATTATTGTGTGTATCTCTATCAAAATCTAATCCACTCGATAAAAGTTCATCTAAGACGATAAGACTATCTCTGCTGAGTTTTTCGACACTCTGGGGTGTATTATGCTTAGCACCAGCAAGAATCGTATCTTTTACATGCAAGGCAATATCTCTCTTATCCCTTGCTACGCTTATCCCACCTTGGGCATAAAAAGTATTGCACTCCCAAGGTTCATTTTTGCATAAAACCAATACTTTCAAGGATTTAGGGAGATGTCTAGCGCAATATAATCCTGCAACACCTGCACCAATGATGACAACATCATAATAAAGCTTTTCGTATTCCTGCACTTTGTAGTTGTCCTTAAACAATGACTAAGAATCGCATCAAAAGTCGTAAGTTTCTTTATTTTCTGGGATTATTTCGAACTGGATGTCTTGCATGGGAGAAGAATCTGTTGTGCCATTGTCATTTGTATAAAATGGTTTATTTTTGTAACCACAGCCTCCTAGCAAAAAAGACACTAGCAGGAGTGTTATAATCACACTATGAAAAGTTCGAGGCATATCATATCCCTTCTAAAACGTCAATCAGAATTTTTGCAACTCGGAATTTTTGCTGAAATCAATCTTTTTAAATCCGCTTTTCTTACGCCACACTTAAACAAACAATTAAGTTTTATTTATTTTAAGAATCAGACATTATTTTTTGTTGCTAAACATCCTGCTTTTTGTCAAGAGTTCGATTATACCCGCAAAGGCATAATCCAAACTTTAAGGATCTACCCTGACAAATTCCCCAATCTCAGCACATTAAAAGATGCTAAGACTTTTCTTTCGCGCAATACACAATTTTCAAGACCCCAAGAAACCATGCTATTACATCACCAGAAAATCCAAACTTTTAAAGAACGCTCCGAGGGTGAATTTACTAATTATTGTACAGATCCTGAACTCTATGAAATCTTTGAACATATAAGAACAAATATCAAAAAACTCTCATAGAATCTGGCATAAAAATTGCTAAGAACTCGATAAGAATTAATATAGTTAAGGATTCTTGTACAAATATGCAGGGTTTTAAGCGCAAAGTCTTGGCACTTTTTATTTTGTTACTTTTAGAACTAGTAGTGTTTATGGTATTTCATATACGCGAACGCACACTCTTAAAAGATAATCTACAAACAGCTCAGGGGATCTTGCATGAGATTAGCAATGACACAAAGTTCTCAGATTCTCTTGCTTATAGTCAAGACTTGCTTGACCAACTTGATTTTTTAGGGCAGATAGACAAACATCTCTCAGCTCTCTTACTTCAGCCAAATGATAAGCGAAGTCTTGCATTAGTCGTTGCTATGACAAGAAGTTGGAATGAAAGTTTTGTAAAAAGTGATATAGATGCAAAAGCTTATCATGCACAAATAGCAAATTTGCTTGAGAAAAATCCCAAAATGCTTGCAAAAGGCTTACAAGATGTATTTATGAAAATACATGCGCTTTTGCTTAATAGAATATATGAGCATTTCAATCTGCTAATAGCAGATTCCCAAGAAAGTATCTTTGATACATCTTTACAGCAAATAAAACAAGACAATCGATTGTTACATTTCATTTTTATAGCTCTTATGGGATTTCTAGGGTTTTTTATCGTAGGGCTTATGGTGAGTGTGATAAAACATCTCAAAACTTTCACACAAACTATTGACTGGACTACAAACAAACTTACTGAGATTGTACAATCAACTCAAAGCCCACGATCTCTAAGTTCTCAAAATACACAGTCTGCACATGTTTCTAATCCATCCAAACATATCCAATCCTTGCTGCAAGCCATAGATACAAACATACAAGCACAACGATGTACAGATAAAGAAAAGACACAAAAGCTCACACAGCTCTCCAGCCAAATCATGCAATTAGAATCTCAACTACAAGGTATTTACAAACAGACAAAAACCAATATAACCAAAAATACAAATCGTATAAGAGATATAGAATCTGCGACAACTAAACTGAAAGATTCTTACAATCAACTCACTAACGAACATTTCAACAATACACATAGCACTTTAGAAAGCTTATTAAATAAGCTTGATTCAAACTTTCAGAACCAAAATGAGCTTAGTATAAAACTCCATAGCCTCTCATCAAGCATTGAGCAAATAAAAGGCGTGCTTATGTTCATTAACAATATCGCGGGTGAGACAAATCTCTTAGCGCTTAATGCTACTATTGAAGCTGCTAGAGCTGGAGAGCATGGACGGGGCTTTGCAGTAGTAGCTTCTGAAGTAAATAAGCTAGCCCAGTCTACACAAAAGAGCCTCAAAGAGATTGAAGTAAGCATCAAGCTCCTTACAACAAATATCGATGAGATAATGGTTTTATACGGTGATCATACAGACATGTCAAATAATCTCATCCAAGATAGCAGACAGTCACAAGAAAGCTTGCAGACTATGAAGGATTATATAAACACGACTAGGAAAAACCTCAATATACAAAGCGAAGATACTTTAGAGATTTGCAAAATAAGTCAGGAATTGTGCCAAGAGTTTGATAGCATTACTTTCCAACTAGAATCCAGTCTGCAAAAATTCTGAAAAGACGCTACAGTTTGTAAAAAATCCAACAAAGCTTTTCACAAGTATGCTAGGTTTATTGCAAGGAGGCTTATAAATGACGAAATATTTTTCACTCTTAGGATTTGTGTTTGGTTGTTTTCTTGTAGGGTTAGGAATAGTCTGCATGCTATATCCGACCAAGACAATGCTTACCATCAGTCTTTTTGCAGCATTTTTGGTGTTTCTTGTTGGTATAGGATATGTCTATTATTATTTCCATAGCTTTAGACGCTTATATTGGATTCTTATCGATGGGATAGTTTCTATTGTCTTAGGGTTTGTCCTTATGGTTACATTGTTTTTTGGCGGTGATTTTGGTGAAAATCTGCTTTGCATTGTACTTGGATTCTGGAGTATTTTTAAAGGTGTTGTATGGATATTGGTAGCTCTAAATTTACGATACTCTACTGGATTTATCCCATCCCTTAGTGTGGGAATAATTTTGAGTGTCTTAGGATTAATTTTTGTGGTATTTCCTGAGATTTTGGCATTTTTGCTTAGCGTCGTGATTGGCTTGAGCTTGATTATTTTTGGTAGCGTGGTATTTGGATTCAGTTTTAGGAGAAAAATTTGAGAGAAATAGTGCTTGTAGGAACAAGATCTAGCCAAGAGATAAAAAGCCTTGTTGTGAGTGAGATTGCTCTCAATGAAATACCACCAAATGCTTTACAAAATATCGATAGCTTAATTTTCACTTCCAAATATGCAATCACAAGCTTGATAGAGTCTGCAAAGAAACATCCAGATTTGCAAGTTTGGAAAGATCTGCCAAGCTATGTAATTGGTGGTGCTAGCGCAAAAGAATTAGAACTTGTTGGTGCGAATATTGCATATATTGGCAGTGATGGATATGGGACGAGTTTCGCACAAGAGCTTACTGCTTTGCTTGAGAATAAATCTCCATTATACTTGCGGGCGCAACATATCGTCTCAAAGCTTGACGAAAAACTTCTTGGTGCAGGTGTTAGGCTTAGGCAAATCATTGCTTATATTAATCAACCAAAAAAATTGCCCCCTTCTCTGAGGCCTAAAAGTCATAGTGTGCTTATTTTTGTTTCACCCAGTGCATTTGTATTTTTTAAACAGATATTCGGGTGGGATGCAAATTACATCGCAGTGGCTATTGGGATGACGACTTTTAGCACATTTGATTCTGATATCATGGCTTTTGTAAGTTCGCGTAGAAGCATTGATGCCTGTATAGAGATGGCCAAGGATTTAGCCCAGAGGATACCTTAAAGCCTTATTAAGATTCATAAGAATACAATTTGCCCCTACACTTTAAAATCCGGAGCAAATCAATGAAAAAGATACTTGTAAGTTTGGTACTGGTCGGGATTCTCTCTCCTGTATTGCTTGAAGCAAAAACATATGCGACTATAAATGGCAAAGCAATTACAGAGAAAGATTTTGAATCGATCAAAGAAGAGTTTCCAGGGTTTGATTTTGAGAAACTCTCCACACAGGAACAACAAACAATAATCAACCAACTTATCGAAGAGCGTTTGGTAGTCAATGCTGCAAAGGCAGAAAAACTCGACACAACTAAAGATTTCACCAATAAACTTGAAATCTTTAAGAAACGCCTACTTTTGGATACATGGATGCAAAAACAAGCGCAGACTATCCAGATGCCAACTCCTAGTGAGGAACAACTCCGCCAAATATACAAAGAGAATGAATCACGATTTATTGACCAAGAAGGCAAAGCAAGACATATTGTGGTGGAGAGTGAAAATGAGGCAAAAGAGATTGTTACTGCACTCAACAAAGTGAGAGGTAAGATCGAGCCAAAATTTATCGACCTAGCAAACCAAAAAACAATCGATCCTGTTGGTAAGCAACAACAAAATGGTGGGGATTTGGGTACATTCCATCGGGCTCGCATGGTGCCAGAATTTTCAAAAGCAGCTTTTGATCTTAAGCCTGGCACATACACTAAGACCCCTGTGAAAACACAGTTTGGCTACCATGTGATTTACCTAGAAAGTAAAACTGAGCCAAAAGTTATTCCTTATGATCAAGCCAAACAAATCATTCTCCAAGAAATGCAAATGCAAGCTTTCAATCAGGCAATCGGAATCAAAATACAAGAACTACGCTCTAAAGCAAAGATTGAAATCGCAAAATAATTTAACACATCAGCCAAGGACAGATTATGCTAGTAAGTGGTAGTGAGATTTTATTAAAGGCGCACAGGGGAAATTATGGCGTTGGTGCATTTAATTTTGTCAATTTTGAGATGCTCAATGCAATCTTTAATGCTGCATTAGAAGCAAATTCGCCAATCATTGTGCAAGCAAGCGAAGGAGCAATCAAGTATATGGGTATTGATATGGCGGTGGGGCTTGTCAAAAACTTTAGCGATCGCTATACACATATCCCAGTGGCACTTCATTTAGATCATGGTACAAGTTTTGAATCTTGTAAGAAAGCTATTGATTCTGGTTTCACATCGGTAATGATTGATGCTTCGCATCATCAGCTTGAAGAAAATGTTGCTATGACCAAGGAGGTTGTGCAATATGCTCATGACAATGGAGTGACTGTAGAAGCAGAGCTTGGACGACTTATGGGAATCGAGGACAATATATCCGTAGATGAAAAAGATGCTGTTTTGGTCAATCCCCAAGAAGCAGAGTATTTTGTTAAAGAAACAAATGTTGATTATTTAGCGCCTGCTATTGGGACTAGTCATGGAGCTTTTAAGTTTAAAGGTGAGCCGAATTTAGATTTTGTGCGATTGCAAGAGGTCAAGCGTAGAACAAATATTCCCCTTGTTCTTCATGGAGCAAGTGCCATACCTGATTATGTCAGAGAATCTTTTCTCGCAACGGGCGGAGATCTTAAGGGTAGTAAGGGTGTGCCTTTTGGATTTCTTAAACAAGCAGTAGAAGGCGGTATCAATAAAGTTAATACAGATACAGATTTGCGTATTGCCTTCATGGCAGAAGTGCGCAAGGTAGCTAATACTGAGCCTACGCAATTTGATTTGCGCAAGTTTTTTGCTCCAGGAATGCAGGCGATGCAAAAGGTTATAGTTGAGCGTATGCAGATATTAGGAAGTGCTAATAAGATCTAGTCAACCAAAATTAAGGAGAATTTATGGCGATTAGTATGGGTGATTTGAAAAAGGGCTTGAAGATCGAGATTGATAAAATTCCTTACAGAATCGTAGAGTATCAACATGTCAAACCAGGCAAAGGAGCAGCCTTTGTAAGAGCAAAGATAAAATCTTTTCTCGACGGCAAGGTGATTGAGAAGACTTTCCATGCAGGTGACAAATGTGATGAACCAAATCTCCAAGAAAAAACAATGCAATATCTTTACCATGATGGTGATACTTTCCAGTTTATGGACAATGAGACTTATGACCAAATAGCATTGAGTGACGCTCAAGTAGGAGATGCTTCTAAATGGATTGTGGATGGGATAAATGTACAAGTGCTTTTTCACAATGACAAAGCAATTTCTGTCGATGTACCACAGGTAGTGGAGCTCAAAATTATAGAAACTGCGCCAAATTTTAAGGGCGATACATCAAGTGCTGGAAAAAAACCAGCTATATTAGAAACAGGTGCAGTGGTACAGATTCCATTCCATGTATTAGAAGGTGAAGTTATTAGAGTAAATACTGAAAGTGGTGAATATTTAGAAAAGGTCAAGTAGAGGCACGCTTGATCTAAATATCAATACAGATGGTCTCAGTGTAGATCCAACGGTAATCTGATCTGATTATTGTCTGGCCTCTATTTGGTTTTAATCCCATCCCACTTTACATCCATTAATTCCCACCCAACTACTCATCTCTCATCCTATGTCTTTTTATTATTCTCCACATTGCTATTGGGAAATTCAATGGAGATGTCACAAGGGCATAACCCAGTTTATAGCTTAAAGTGGCTCTAAGCATATTTGATTCGTGATAATCTGAATAGGTATCGATTGTTTTAGGGTATCTATCAGGATAAAGTTCATACACAGCTTCTAGGATATTTTTTCTTGATCGGTGAGAAAGCACAAGAGACAAGAAAGTGAATGGAAAGATACAGATTCTTAAATTTCCTCTGCATTTTGCAAGTTCTCTACCAACTTTATAAAAGAGATCATTTTTGATTATATTGACTGCACCAATAGGTTTTTTATACCCTGGCTGTAAAAGCTCTTGGTTTTCTACTAGTTCTTTGTATTCATCTTCTTCTAAAAGCTTTTGGGCCTGGTATTTGAAGTTTTGTTTTTGGAAATCTGTGCACTGGTTTAATTCATAGGCGATATGTCCTTTGAATTGTTTTTGGAAAACTAGTTTGTAAGCATTCCCCAGATGGAAATTGTTAATGGTTGCTTGCAAGGCTTTGAGAGCTTTGATGATATTTATTGCATTTTCACCTCTTGTAGCAGTGATATTCTTATAAGAATTTGTTCTGTAAGTGATAAAGAGCTCTTCCATCAAACTTATCTTAGATGCGAGCATAAGAGTGCTATAAGTAAAGGTTAAATCATTACAAGTACTCAAAGCTTCAAATTTCAATCCTTTTTGAAGTAAAAACTCTCTTTTATAGAGCTTATTCCAGGTAGCAGGATTTGAGATTGCAAGGATATTGGCTTTGTATACTTTTGGATCAATAGGCGAGAGAGAAAGTGCATGATAGCTTATACTTCTTTCTGATATATAGTTTTGCAATTGTTCATCATATACTCTATGCCCGCATACTACAATATCACTTCCATCTTTCCTAGCTTGCGCATACATTCTCTTGCACATATTCAAATCAAACCAATCATCACTATCTACAAACTGTATATATTCTCCTTTGGCTACTGCTAATCCAGCATTTCTGGCAGTACCAGCATAGAGATTAGTTTGTGTGAGGATGCTTATACGCTCATCTTTGCTTGCATATTCTTTGAGAATCTCCAGACTATTATCAGTTGATCCATCATCTATACAGATGATTTCTATTTGCTTGAGAGTTTGATTGGTTACAGAATCAAGACATTCTCTTAAGTATTTTTGGGAGTTATATACAGGAATTATTATTGATACTTTTATGGAATCAGATTTACTCCATATTCTTCTAAGATACAGTAATACAATCATGAAAGCAAAACTCAATGGATAGCTAGTTACTACACGACCAAGTTTATAACTCAAGCTATTTTGTATTTCTAAAGCTTGGGGATAGTCTTGGTATCTGCTAAGTTCTAATGGTCTTTTGGATGGGTCAATCTCATGGATAATAGAGAGTATATTTTCACGTTTGTTGTGTCTGATACTAAGAGCTAGAAGGGAGAAGGGCAGAGTAAGGATATTGAGAGGATTCTTGCATTTAGCAAACTCTCTTCCAAATTTGTAAGCAAGATGGTTCTTTACAAGATTGATTGCGCCAATGGGCTTTGAGATAAGGGGAGTTACTTTGGCTTGTGTTTGCAATGTTTCTAAAAGTTTGGGATATTTGGCAAATATCGCTTTGAGTTGCTTGTCATTTTTATTATTGCCCATATTCTTATAATATAAAGCTTCTAGTTGCGTACCTGGGATTAGGTTTGCTTGCACAGCCAGATTTTTCAAAGCATATTTAGGTATACCAATCCTACGATTTGCTAGGACTAAATGCGCCCAGAACCATATATCATCAGCGCTTGGACATAGCTCTAATGCCTTCTTTTCATTTAAGATTCCCTTATCAAAGCAGTTTGGCGGATATAATACGCCGCCTCCACTGGTTGCAAAATTCAAAAATGAAGGCTCATACCCTGTAACGCAATTACCCCATTTATTGTAGGGCAAGATTTCTTGCGCATCTTGATCAAAGACTATTCTATGTACCCTATGTGCCCAAATAGTTTCTCTATCTTTCACATAAGATTTGAACAAAATTTCAGCCCAATCTCGTGGGTAATTAATATCATCATCAGCAGTGATAATCAAAGCATCTGGATATTTTTTGAGCGTTGGTATGAGTTTTTTATAACTTCTTATATTGCTACACCATTGTATATCTAACCCTTCTTGTTTGAGTTGCAACAAATGCTGCGGTAAATCATCTTCACGGTTTGGGAATTGCTCTTTAGCAAGCCATAGTATAAGTTTGTCTGGCTTTAGTGATTGGTTTAGTAAAGTTTCTATACATAAATGCACACTATTTATTCGGGTAGGGTAGGAGGTGAGCGAGATTATAAGTGTGTTTTGTACCCTTATATAATTTTCTAGCTTTTCTATTGTCTGCCTGTCAAAGGCTCTATCATCAATGTACTTGGCCTTCGCAAAGACTTCCGTGCTTTTCTCAAGGAATTCTATCCTATCAGAATCAGTGATTTCTTGGATATTCAGACTTGACTTGTATCTGTCATTAATTCTCCAGGACATCTTCTTTAGCGCCTCTATATAATCTCGTTCATCACATTCTATGTTGTTAAGAAAATCAATCATGTGTGCGTGTATAGTAGGAATTGTTTTAAACTTTTGACTATGCATCATACTTAGCTTTGAAGATTCTCTACGATAATGCACGTAAGTACCAACGACTGGAATAATTTTGTTTGCTAAAAAAGTTGTTTTCAATGTAAATTCTACATCTGCAGCAACAAAAGTATCTTCTCTAAAATAGATATTGTTTTTGGTTATCAAATCGCTTTTATAGATTGTCGCCCAAATGACAATGCTATTTTCATTCACCTCTAAATTTTCACCATTGTCGTATCGGGTTTGGATTGTAGTATTGATCCCATCAGGAACAACTTTATCTTTGTAGTGGTGGAGATATTGCGACTTTGCCATATCTGCGTTAGATTTACTTACAGCTTGGTACATTTTCTCAAGGAAATCCAAGTCTATCCAATCATCAGAATCTAAAAACACAATGTAATCAGCAAGACTTTTTTGGAGACCTTTATTTCTCGTAATAGATTGTCCCTTATTCTCCTGTCTGATTATCTTTATCCTTGTGTCTTTGCTCGCATATTCTTTGAGAATCTTTGGACTCTTGTCGGTTGATCCATCATCTACACAGATGATTTCTATTTGCTTGAGAGTTTGGCTGGTTACAGAATCAAGACATTCTCTTAAATATTGCTCTACATTATAGACAGGTATTATCACAGACACTTTTGGAATAGAGTTTGTGCTTTTATTGGTTTTTTTTGGGTGCTTTTTCTTTTTGTGGTTTTGTTTTATAGATTGCAGTTTTTCTAATTTGTCTTTGGCTTTTTGTGTTTTGAGTTGGAGTTTTTGGAGTTTCTTTTGTACTTTGTATTCTTGTGTGTTTTTTTTCTTTTGTGTGATGTTTGGCATTTCTATCCTTAAGAGGTTGGGTGGAAGTTTTTATCGCCCTATACCTTGGTATTGCAATCCAAGTTCTAAAGCTCTCTTTTTATCGAGCATATTTCGTAAATCAAATACAAAACTGCCTTTCATCAAAGTCTTAAAACTCTCAAGACTAAGAGCGGAAAATTCCTGCCATTCTGTCAGTATGGCTACTGCATCTGCTCCTTGCAATGCCTCTTGTGCACTGGATGCATACTCTACACGCTGGGCTAAAAATTCTTTGGCTGAATCCATAGCTTTAGGGTCAAACGCTCGGATTCGTGCGCCTGATTTGAGCAAATTTTTCACTATTTCAATCGCTGGACTTTGTCTGCAGTCATCTGTACCACCCTTAAAAGCAAGCCCTAAAATCGCAATGATTGGTTTTTGGATGTTTACAAGCTCTTTTAATATTTTGTCGCTCATGGCTTTGGTATGCATCGTATTTGCTTGTATGCTTGCATCTATTAAGTCTAGATTCGCATTATATTTCCTGCCTAGCAAAGAGAATGCTAATGTATCTTTAGGAAGACAAGATCCTCCATACCCTGGACCTGGAGTAAGAAATTGTTCACCTATTCTAGGATCCATTCCTATACCCTTAGCAACTTCAAGTATATCTGCATCTACTTTCTCACATAAATTGGCTATTTGGTTGATAAAAGAGAGTTTCATCGCAAGAAAAGAATTGGCAGCATATTTGATCATCTCGCTGCTTGTGCGGGTAGTAAATAGGAGTTTTTGCTCTGGTATAAAGGCTCCATAGAGTTGTCTTAATGCTTCTTGAGCACGAGCACTATTTGTACCTATAATCACTCGTGATGGTTCAAAAAAATCCTTAAGAGTAAAACCTTCTCGAAAAAACTCAGGCAAAGATACTACATCAAAGTGTGCTTGTTGGTGAGATTCCCTAAGGCATTTCTCTAATAAATCACATGTACCAACAGGAACTGTGGATTTTACAGCAATGATAGTGTAGCCATAGGGGGGGGGGTAAACCATTAATGGCTTCAAAAAGAAAATCAAGATTTACTTCGCCATTCTTAGTACTGGGCGTACCTACTGCTAAGATGATAAGCTCTGCATCTTTTGTAGCCTTTATATCAGTTGTAAATCTCAGCCATTTGGTGTTGTAGTATTTTTTAAAAAGTTCATCCAAGCCTTCTTCATAAAGTGTGAGCTTGCCTTTACTTAGAGCAGTTATTTTCTTTTTGTCTGTATCTATGCAAACAACCTCATGTCCCAAATGAGCAAAACATATACCAGTAGGCAATCCAACATAACCCGTCCCAATGACCGCTATTTTCATTCCAATCCTTAGAAGTTTTTGCTTAATATCCGTTTTTTTTTTTTTTTTAACAAATAAAATGGCGTCTATTCTAACTGTAATTTATGTTTAAAGCGATGATTCTATAAAAAAATACATATTACATCGATTTGAGGATTACTATTATAAACAGTCACTAAGGTAAGCAAATATAAAAAATATGGGATATTGAGACTATCTCAAAATTCTGATTGAAGTATTACATCCCTAAAGCATCTTCTAATACCACCCCGTCAATGCCTTGTGTGCCAAGTCTTTCAATCTCGCTGATGTTTTTGATGATACACAAGACTTTGGAATCAAGCAAATAAGAATCTGCAAGGCTTTGATAAACTTGTGGATTCTCTCTTACAAGCAAGAATTGTGGGGCAAAATGCGCACAGAGCAAAAAATCTATGGCATTTTCTACAAGAACTGCACATGCTATCTCATGGTGGATACAAAACTTAAGTAGCGAGAAATCTCTATCGCTAGTATGGTAAAACCACACAATGCAGTCATTCTTAGAATCTTGTATATCCTCAGATGAGGAAATAAAATGCAGTTTTTTAGAATCCAATCCTTGGTATCCGAAAATAAGCATGGCCTAAACTAAGACCTCTCCATACATTCTTTGGAGCAAAACACCTTGCCCCTTTGAGTAAGTGCGTCATTTTGGGAGATAAAACTTCCACATGTCTCACACTCCAGCATCAATTCGTCTTTGAGACTTTTTTGGTTACTAGAATTTTGGGCACTTCTTTTCATACTTGGGCGCAATAAGACAAACCACACAAATGCCAATGCGACGGCTATAAATATCAGAAGTTTCATAATTTCCCTTGTTTTAGATTTGGCTTAGTTGCGAGCCTGGCTGCTTTTGTAGAAGTAGATTCTATCAGATCTTACAAAACACTCGCTTTTGGTTACGCCTGGCATTTCTTGAGAAAAATCCAAGCCTTTGTAGAAAAGATAATATCCCTGTGGGCTTAAGAATCTCTTAGAATAAGCTATGAGTTTTGGAGCACTCATTACAGCTCTTGAGGTGATAAGCTCTACTTTATCTCTCTGCGGTATATCTTGTAAGCGTGCGCAGATGAGCTCTATATTTTTTAGATTAAGTTGGGCGCATACATTTTGCAAAAATCCAAATCGCTTCAATCTTGGCTCGACAAGAATAAAATGTGTATTTTCTAACACTATGCTTAGAGGCAATGCAGGGAATCCACCCCCACTTCCAACATCAAGCGCACTTTGGAAAGGATAGATAAAAGTGAGCGGATACAGAGAATCCAAGATATTTTCTTGCACACTTTGTGTGGTTTTTGCCCCTGTGAGATTGTGGATTGCATTCCACTGCAAGAGGAGGTGTGTATATTGGTCTAAAAGATCGCATTGCTTGGAGCTAAGGTTTAGGCTTTGGATGAGAGTTTGGAAAGTCATAAGATAAGCATCCCATCGCCAAAAGAATAGAATCTATACTCATGCCTGATGGCTTCTTGGTAGAGATCTAGCGCGGTTTTACGACCAAGCAATGCACTTACCAGCATCAAAAGCGTGGATTTGGGTAGGTGGAAGTTTGTCAAAAGCGCGAAATGAGAAATCGGCGGGTTATGCGGGTGCAAAAAAAGATCACACTCTCCATAGGTCTTGTGGTAGCGCGCATAAGATTCCACAACACGGGCGCAAGTCGTACCGACACAAAGGACTTTGGTAGTATCTAGTGCGTGAGATAGGATTGCTTGCGAGGAGCTGCTTATATGAAACCGCTCTGTGTGCATAACATGCTCTCTAATATCTCTACTCTGCACACTTTGGAATGTCCCTGCTCCTATATGTAAGGTAACAAAGCAGATTTTATATCTCTCTTTTAGTCTCTGGAAATCTCTAGTACTAAAATGCAGACTTGCTGTGGGTGCTGCGACCGCACCGAGATTGCATGCAAAAACACTCTGATAATCGATATTATCTTGCTGCGTGCTTTGTCGTTTGATATAAGGAGGCAGCGGGATTGTGCCATGGGATTGCAGAATCTCTAAGACCTCATCATAGTTCAAGGGTAGGGCATTCCTCTCAAACTCCACTACGCGCAAGCCATTATCCAAAAGCTCCAGTACATTGACTCTTATGCTTGCATCGTTTTGTAAAATAATGCGATCGTGCCTTTTGATTTTGCCTTTGATTTGGACTAAGAATTGTGTGCCTTGCTGTGGTTTGTGGAAGAAAATCTCCATTCTTTTCTGGGTGTTCGCAGAATCTTTGAAGCCAAAAAGCCTCGCTTTTAAGACTTTGGTGTCATTGCATACAAGCAGATAATCACTTGGCACAAGAGAGCAGAAATCCTTAAAGTAGCAGTGCCTGATACTCTGGCTTTGGCGTTCATATACCAGGAGCTTAGCGCTACTTCTAGGCTTACTTGGAGATTCAGCTATAAGATGTGCTGGCAAGAGATAATCATAGGAATCTAAAAGCAGATCTTGTGCATTTGCTTGCATTGGAAGTTTTATATTTCTTTGTCTTGTGAATCCTGCTCATCTAAACTCGCTGGATTGACGAATTTTGCAATCAAAATAGAAATCCCATATAAGCCTATGAGCGGTATAGCCAAAAAGATTTGGGAAAGCACATCAGGAGGCGTGATAATAGCTGCAATCACAAAGATAATCACTACAGCATATTTAAAAAAGCTTTTCATAGATGCATCGGTAATCATGCCCACAAGTGCTAGAAAATAGCTAAGTACAGGAAGTTCAAACGTTATCCCAAAACCCACAATAAGACGTGTAAAAAACATCACATAATTATCCGCGCTGATATTGCCTTCAAACTTCCCACTCCCAAAGAGCAAGACATTTTCAATCACGACAGGAAGTACGAGATAATACGCAAAAGCCACACCCACAAAAAACATCATACTTGCAAATGCAACAAATGGCAGCACTACCTTTTTTTCATGCTTGTAAAGTCCGGGAGCAATGAAAAGCCAAAATTGCCAAAAAATTACTGGCATAGAGATTGTAAGCGAAGCAAAGAGTGAGACCTTAAGTGCGACAAAAACGCTCTCTAAGATCGCAAGCTGTGAAAGTTTGGCGTTTATGGTGTCTTTACTTAAGGCCTTGTTTATAGGTGCTGCGACAAAGTCAAAAATCACTTCCCAAAAGCTAAAACATATACAAAACGTTATAACAAGCGTGAGTGTAGAAATAATAAGGCGCTTACGTAAATCTTGCAAATGTGGCTTGAGATCTTCAAACATCGCATTCTCCCATCAAAGTCTTTGTACTGTGTCTTGCAGATTCTTGGCAGAATCTGCAGCTACAACGGGGGGATTTGATTCTTGCGTGAATAAACCATTTTGTTCTTGTGTGTTTTGCTGTTTTGTATTTTCTTGCTCTTGGCGCTGCTGTGCTTTGTATTCTTGTAGTTCTAAATCTAGGGCATCGCTTTGGAAATTAAGACTTTCAAGAGCCAAAGTTTCTGGGCTCTTTTGTATGTTTTGGGAGTCTTTAGAATCCAGTTTTTTTGAATCCAGCTCAAGTCTTTGCGCCACATCATTTGCAATGTCTTTTGGGAGTGAAGTGAGGGAATTGAAATCTTTGGATAAAGATTCTTTATATTCTAGGGCTTCTTTTTTAATCTCACTGAGACGGACTTCATTATCAAAACTTTCTTTTGCGTCATCAATGGTCTTTTTCACTGTGCGTATAAATTTTGCTAGATCTATGGCTGCCTGGGGTAGCTTGTCAGGTCCTAGAAAAATCACTGCCACTATAAGAATCACAAGAATCTCAAAAATACCTATACCAAACATTGCCCGCCTTAAAATCTCTATAACGCGCAATTCTAACCCAAAAATCTTTAAAAAATATTAGCAGGCATGCGCAAGAGTGGGAATACAAAATGCTTTAATCTATGAAAATCTTGCGTTTTCTAAGGAATATAAATGATTGATACAAAGGCTTTGCTTGATAATTTTGATGCTGTTGCCCAACAGCTGCGCATTAAGAACATCGATGAAAGTCTTCTTAAAACTCTCTATGAGCTTAGTATCAGATACAAACAAAGCAAGCAACACTTAGAATCCCTGCAGGCATTCCAGAATAAAAACTCGAAGATTTTTGGAAGTTTGCGCGCAAAAGGGGAGGATACTACTGCATTAAAAACAGAGCTTGATTCAAACAAGCAAGAAATATTAAAAGCCCAAAGAGAGCTTGAAATCGCACAATCCCTTCTTACAGATATAAGCTATAAGCTCCCCAATCTACCTGATTCTAATACACCAAAGGGCCAGAGCGAGGAATACAACCAAGAAATAGCAAAGATTCTCAAGCCAAGGAACTTTCACTTCGCTCCCAAGGAGCATTGGGAATTAGCAGAGCAAAATGGCTGGATAGACTTTGAAGCGGGTGTGAAACTGGCAAAATCGCGATTTAGCGTCTTGCGCGGAATGGGTGCTAAACTCAATCGCGCTCTTATAAATTTTATGCTTGATTACAATCAAAATGCAGGCTTTGAAGTCGTAGTAACCCCTGTGATTGCTAATGCAAAATGTCTCTTTGGCACCGGACAATTGCCAAAGTTTGAAGATGATATGTTCAAGCTTGCCTCTACAGAATCTGAGGGTAGTGAGGCTTGCAATGAGCTTTATCTCATCTCAACTTCAGAAATCACACTCACAAATCTCTATAACGATATGATTATCCCTGAATCTGAGCTTCCTATCATGCTCACGACACACACACCCTGCTTTCGCAAAGAAGCAGGAAGTGCTGGGCGCGATACAAGAGGAATGTTTCGTCAACACCAGTTTGATAAAGTCGAGCTTGTAGCTATCACACGACCACAAGATAGCGACCTTATGCAAGAAAAAATGCTACAAACTGCAAGCGGTATCTTAAGAGAGTTAGAACTCCCACATCGCTTTGTACAGCTATGTGGAGGGGATCTTGGCTTTAGCGCGAGTAATACAATAGATATTGAAGTATGGCTGCCTGCACAAGCTCGCTACAGAGAAGTAAGCTCTGTGTCTAATACCCGTGATTTCCAAGCAAGGAGAGCAAAAATACGCTACAAAGATGGAAACAAAAACACTCTAGTGCATACACTCAATGGCAGCAGCCTAGCAGTGGGACGCACACTCATTGCACTTATGGAGAATTACCAGAATCCTGATGGTTCAATTAGTATTCCAAAAATCTTAGAGAAATACCTCTAGCTTTAAGGTTGGAATCGTGGCTAATGATGTAAATAAAGCAACTTTAGATGGGCAGGCTGATACTACTGAAAACAAAGATTCCAAACAAAGTCTCAAAGATAAACTATCCCTTTTCTTATCCTCTAAACTCCCACGACTCAAAATCCCTAATCTTGAAGAACTAAAACAAGACAAAAAGAAGCTACTGATAATCGCAGGAGGACTTGGGGCTTTTGTGCTTGTACTCATCATTACAAGTGTAGTGCTTTTAATGAAAAGTCCAAATACACAAGATTCTCAAATACCAGCCAAATCGCAATTCACCCAACCACAAAAATTCCAAATACCAAATCTTGAGCAGCTCAACAAACGAGGGAATATGGATGATAGTGAGCTAGCCGAAATGATAAAAAAAGCAAATCTCCTCTACGATCAAGGCAACAAAATGGAAGCACTTGATTTATTTGAACATATTGGGATTTTTTCCCAATCGCTTGCAAGCTACAATCTTGGAGTGATTAAACTCAAAGAAGGACGTTATGATCAGGCTTTAGCATCATTTGATAGCGCTATAAGCACGGGTGAGGATGTAGCAATGAGTGCTATAAACGCAGCCTATTGCGCATATAAACTCAACCGCCAAGATTTAACCCAATACTATCTAGGCATCAGCTCATCGCATTTGTTTGAATCCAACAGGCAACCACTGTATTTTTATCTTTATGGCTTGCTGAATATGTCTAAGGGATTTTATTTTGAAAGTCTCTCTCCATTACTACATCCAAATTCTGCCCGATACCAGAGAGAGACAAACAAAAACACAGCGAGACTCTTTTTGCTCTTTAATGATGACTTCAATGCACTTTCATCTCTTAAAAAACTGCCTTCTCTCAAAGACAATCTCCCAATAGGACTATTACACGCAAGGCTTGGTGAATACGACAAAGCAAAACAATATCTCCAAGAATATCTTTCACATTTTCCTGAAGATCCGCAAGCACTTATGGCATTGCAACTTGTAAAAATAAAGTTGAGCGATTTTAAAGAGAGTGCTTTGATTCTAAAACGTATGATGAAAAAGGATGAATACAATCCAAATCTTGAGATTTATCCTATCAACATCAAACTCAAAGCAGATCTTTTCAATGTCAATATCGCACAAGAAAACTTCTGGAATCGTAAGTTTGAGCACAAGCAGATTCTGAGCTATAAGATTTTGTATTACTATGCTCCATTGAAAGTTTTTAATGTCAAGCAGGTAGTAGAGGCCATCCAAAACAGAGCTATAGACACAAAACTCCATAATATAGAAGTGGCTAAAAGCGGTTTGAGTGAAGGTGCTGGTATAGCCAGTGTGAATAAAAATATCACACCGGGTTTGCGAGAGCTCAGTGAAAATAACTTACGCAAATCACTCAGCTATCTGAAACAAGCTGTGCAGATATATCCAAACCACGCAGTTTTGCACTACAACACAGGTGTATTGTATGCGCAAAGTGGTGATTTTGACAATGCCTATATACATTTCTTGCGCGCATACCACTTAGATAGCAGCGATATCTTATCAGGACTATTTGCAGTGATGGCAGGCAAGCTCACCTATCGCAACACAGACAGAATCTTTAATACAATCAGCACAAACTTTGCAGATCTTGATTTTGATGATTCTAACAAGCGTGATTTTTTGCTCTCAATGATCAGATATCTCAATGATTCTCCTATCGAGGATTTTAGTTGGGTGAAAAATGCTAAGAGAGCTATGCCAATCTATCATGCCTTGCAGAGTGTGTATGCAATAGGGAGGGATAATATTCCTTTGGCTATGGAAGCTTTTGGGAGTCTGAAAAAAATCTATCCACAAGATGTTGTTGCAAATATTATGTATGACTTATCAAAGTTTTATAAGCAAAATCTTAGGGATGCAGCACTTGAGCTTAATAGTATGTTTGCAACACAAAAGCTTGATATGAATAGCATTTATTTTGGCCCAAATATTGCAAGAGAACTCTATGTGTATGTGGGATTTATCACTGGAATGCTCCCTAAAAGAGAGAGCGAACTTGAGAAAAAACTTCTGAGTGAGAATGATAATCCCGCTGGAATCTTGCAGGCACTAGGACTGCTTAATATTTATAATGGGGATTTTGAAAAGGCCTTTGTGTATTACAACACGCTTATTGACAATATCAAAGAGGATGATTCAAATACGAGATTTCTAGGAGCAGTAGCAGCACTTGGCGCAGGTAGGCATGAGAATGCTGTGGCTCTCTTGCAACTCTCAAAGCTTGAATCACCCACAAATCTCGAAGCAAAATTCGCCCTAGCTTTGCTCTACCAAGAGACAAAAAATTTCAAGGCTGCAGCAGATCATTATGAAAAAGTAAGCAGACAAGATTTTGTTTCAGAATATTTTGATTTTGAGATAGATACAAGAAAGTTGTTGGTAGAGTAGAACCTCTTCAACGCTTAAAAACACGCTTAATGTGCAGTAATTTTTAAGAGTGCTTTTTCTTGTAATTTTGTACAAACGCCTTGGATCACAATCATGCAACATAAGGTATAGCAGATACAGCAGAGATTGTATTATTGCAACGAGGTTAAGCGGCAGCTATTTTGACTTGAACTTTATATACCACAGATAAAGATAGTGAGTACAAAATAGAGATAGGCCTTGGGTTAAGCTAGGCAGGGATTGGTTGGAATCTTGGTACTCCAAGCTTTTGGGCAAATTTGGGACATTTTAAAACCAAGCGATGCCACAGCACAAAATCTTTGCTTTAAAGACTACTAGAGTGCAAAAACTCTCTTAGCTTCTTGTATTCCTCCTTGCTGAAATACCGCCACTTCCTACAAGGCAAGGAATTAAGCGAACAAAATCCATAACTTATACGACGCAAATCCAAAATTTCATAACCAAATTGCGCAAAAAACCTTCTTAACTCCCTGTTTTTCCCTTCGCTTAAAGTAACACGCACTCGAGGAAAATGAGAATCTCTTAATACTTGAAAATCCACAAACGGCTGCAAAGTAAGGTTTTTTTGTCTATTTTTGGCATGCGCGCCTTTCGTGTTGCTAATCACAAAAGCAGATTGCAAGACTTGCTCTATAGAATCAAGGAGTTTACTATTCAAGGGTTTGCTAAGTTTAAGATTATAGACACGCGCGAGATTGGAGCTACTGAGCGCATGCACAATCTGTTTGCTATCACTTAGAATCAAAAGCCCCTCACTTGCATAGTCCAATCTCCCCACATAGCTAAAGCCACCAAAACGCGCCCCTAAGCTGTCATAAATCACTCGTCTGTGGCGATCATCAGATTTGCTCACAAGCTCACCTTTTGGCTTATGGTAGATAATGGCTGTATATTCCTGTGTGGGTCTTAAAAGTCTGCCATCGACAAACACTTTATCGTGAGGTAAAAGTTTTGTATGGGTGTTTGCTAGAGTGTGCCCCACTTTCACGCGTCCAGATTCTATGAGTTTGTCTGCTTGGCGACGCGAGAATCTACAGTGATGAGCAATGAACTGATTAAGACGCATAAAAATCCTTATCTCAAAGTGGGTGGGCAATTGTAACAAAGCTCATAGGACATAAAATGCTAAAATCCAAGTAAAACTTAAAAGGACAAATATGCGATACAAACTTGTGATGTTTGGATTTAGCGCGGTATGTGTCAGCCTCCAAGAAGTGCGTGATAGACTAAAAATCTATCCTAGCGAACGTTTCATGATAGAAGGCAAGAACCAATGCTATCTCATAGACTTGCAAGATGGCAAATACTATCTCATAGATTTGGATTCTCAAGGAAAATATGTTATCAAAGGTCTCGATTAAAGTATGTCTATGTACTTAGGCATTTAACAAATGCTTAAGTATGCTTTTATTACAATTGCCCGCTTTTTTAGCAAAGCATCTCTACATTAGCTCACACATACCAATTCCTGTCGGTTGCATTTCACTTACTAAATGCTAAGGGGTATGGCGGCAAAACCAAAGACACAAAGGGGAACCTATGATTACAATGAAAGACTTACTAGAGTGCGGTGTGCATTTCGGGCATCAGACAAGGCGTTGGAATCCAAAAATGAAACGCTTTATTTTTGGTGTACGCAAAAATATTCACATTATCGACCTACAAAAGACTTTGCGCTATTTCAGATATACCTACAATATTGTAAGAGATGCTGCAAGCGAAGGCAAAACTATTATGTTTGTAGGGACAAAAAAACAAACAAGTGAAACAATCAAACAGTACGCAGAATCTATCAACGCTCCTTATGTCAATTATCGTTGGCTAGGGGGAATGCTCACAAACTTCGCGACAATCAAAAAATCTGTGCGAAAACTTGAAGTGATAGAACAGATGGAGGAAAGTGGGCAGATTGATCTGCTAACCAAAAAAGAAAGACTCATGCTTATGCGCAAAAAAGAAAAACTCACAAAATATCTTGGTGGTGTGCGTCATATGAAAAAAATCCCAGATATGATTTTTGTAATTGATGTCGTAAAAGAAAGGATTGCAGTAGAGGAAGCTAGAAGACTTGGAATACCGGTAGTAGGACCACTTGATACAAACTGTGATCCAGATAAAGTGGATTATCCAATCCCGGGCAATGATGACGCAATCCGATCGATTCAATTATTTTGTAGAGAAATCACTGAAGCAATCAACGAAGGCTATAGCCAAAACAAAGATGGAATCCAAGAGACAGAGGAACAAATTCCGGCAAGCGAAGAGGAAAAACAAGAAGTCTTAAGCGAACTACAAGAAGAGGGAGAATAAAAATGGAGATTTCAGCACAGCTTGTCAAAAAACTTCGAGATATGACTGATGCAGGTATGATGGACTGCAAAAAGGCACTTATAGAAACAAAAGGTGAGATAGAAAAAGCTATAGAGTATCTGCGTGAAAAAGGCCTAAGCAAGGCTGCCAAGAAAGCAGATAGGATTGCTAGTGAGGGAATAGTAAGTGTGAAAGTGGCAAGCGATTTTCAGAAGGCAAGCTTGCTTGAGATAAATTCTGAAACAGATTTTGTAGCGAAAAACGACACTTTTAAAAATCTTGTAGAAAAAAGCTCTATGCTTGTGTTTGACAGTGCATTAAGCGATATATCGACTTTGCATACAAAAGAAATTGATGGTGTGAAGTTTGAAGAGTATCTGCAACAAAACATCGCAAAAATTGGCGAAAATATTGTTATCCGTAGGCTTGAGACAATCCAAGTGGCTGGCAATGCGGTAGTAAATGGCTATGTGCATTCAAATGGGCGAGTTGGAGTGCTTATCGCAATGACTTACAAGAAAGAAACTTCGAAGGCAAAAGCGGCTGATCTCGCAAGGAATCTGTGTATGCACGCAGCTGCTATGAAACCCCAGGTATTAAGCTACACTGATTTGGATTCTGAATTTATAAAAAAAGAAAAGATTGTTCTTATTGCTGAGCTGACAAAAGAAAACGAGGAATTCAAAAGACTAGGCAAACCTCTACATAAGATTCCCAAATACATTAGCCGTAGCGAACTCACACAAGAAGTTTTATCTCAAGCAAAAGCAGATTTTGAAGCGGAGTTAAAGGCTCAAGGCAAACCGGAGGCAATTTGGAATAAGATTATCCCAGGTCAGATTGAGCGTTTTATCGCGGACAATACACTTATAGATCAGCGTCTGACACTTTTAGGGCAGTTTTTTGTGATGGATGATAAGAAAACAATAGCCCAGGTATTAAAAGCAAAAGGCGAAGAGCTCAATGATGAGCTAGAGATTATCAAATATGTGCGCTTTGAGCTTGGTGAAGGGATTGAAAAAAAGACAGAGGATTTCGCCGCAGAAGTAGCATCGCAAATGCAATAACAAACGCATCAAATTCTTGTCTCAGACTACTAGATAATATTTAAGTGGTATTCCTCCTATACCGCCTACGAATCTATGGCTTTCTTGTTTTTTCTCGCACGATTTTGACAAGCTCGATTGCATTTTCTCGTGGCAAGTCTGGAGTCATTCCATGTCCTAAATTAAAAATATGCCCATTGTCTTTGCCCATAGTAGCTACTATTTCCTCTACGCCTCTTATCATGCTTTCTCTATCATACAATCTTGCAGGTTCGAGATTCCCTTGTAAAACATACTTATCTCCTAATATCGCTTTGGCTAATGATAATGGCGTACTCCAATCCACACCAAATACATCAAATTCGCCATCAATGGAATCCAAAAATCCAGAAATCCCCTTAGGAAAACACAAAATAGGTATATGCGGATATTTTGCTTTCAAAAAATGCGCTATGTCTTTGATGTACTTCCAGCCAAACTCCAAATATGCATCCTTTTCCAATGCGCTAGCCCAACTATCAAAAATCTGCACTGCATTTGCACCCGCTTCTATTTGCGTGCTCAAATATCCTTTGATTTCATTTGTAAGCCTCTCTAGCAGCAGATGTAATAACGCAGGATTTGCATAAAGCATTCTCTTGCTTCTGGCATAACTCTTGCTCCCTTGTCCTTCTATCATATAAGTAGCTAATGTCCATGGTGCGCCAGAAAATCCAATAAGCGCTTTGTCTTTTGGTAGCCGTGTACGTATAGTGCTTAATGTGTCATAGACATAACTGAGATTTTTATACGCTCCAACTTCTAGACTTCCAATATCAGCACTGGATTGTATTGTGCGTGAAAATTTGGGTCCCTCGCCTGCCAAAAATTCTAATCCCATGCCCATCTCGTAAGGCACAACCAAAATATCGCTAAATAAAATTGCTGCATCAACATCTAAAATCTCAACAGGTTGCAATGTAACCTCTGTAGCGAGTCTGACATTCTTACACAGATCTAAGAAACTGCCTGCCTGCCTGCGCACTTCCTTGTATTCATTTAAATATCTGCCTGCTTGTCGCATAAGCCATATCGGTGTATAAGGCGTTGGTTTCCTAAAACATGCATCTACAAAAATCATAGTTCTATCCATTTTTGTGCGATTCTCACCGCATTTGTAGCTGCACCTACGCGAATCTGATCAGCTACACACCAAAGATGGAGGATATGCTTATCGAAATTATCTACTCGTATCCGACCCACATAGGTTTCGTCAGTATCTGTAGCATTGAGTGGCATAGGATAAAGTTTCTTGCTTGGCTCATCAAGCAGCACAATATTTGGTGCGTTTTTGAGAATCTCGCGCGCAAGATTTGCATCTGCTGGCTTCTTAAACCTGATACTTAAAGATTCGCTATGACTTCTTAAAACAGGTATTCGTACACAAGTAGCACTGATAGCAAAATCTGTATGCATGATTTTGTTTGTTTCTTTTATCATTTTCATTTCTTCCTTTGTGTAGTCATTATCCATAAATACATCGATATGCGGAATCACATTGAGCGCGATTCTATGAGCAAAGACTTTTGGCTCACAAGACTCTAACTCGAAAGCAAAAAACCGCTGCATTTGCGTCACCAACTCTTCCATACCACTTTTACCAGCGCCAGAGACTGCTTGGTAAGTGCTTACATCTACGCGTTCAATTTGGAATTGCTTATGCAATGGGGCAAGCACTTGTACCATCTGTATTGTTGAACAATTAGGATTTGCAATGATTTTGCTGGTCTTTGCCAATGCGATATCTTGCGGGTTGACTTCAGGCACAACTAATGGAATGCCTTCTTGCATCCTAAAAAAACTTGTATTATCAATCACTAAAGCCCCAGAATCTACAGCAGATGGAACAAAACGCTCGCTCACACTTCCACCAGCAGAAAAAAAGGCAATCTCTATTCCTTCATCTTTGAACACATTATCAGTAGTCTCAAGTATCGTGTATTGCTTGTTCTTAAAGTTTATTTGCTCTCCGCTACTGCGCGCACTTGCTAATGGGACAAGTTTTCTGACAGGAAAATCCTGCTCATCTAGAATTTTCAGAATCTCCTCTCCCACAGCCCCACTTGCACCTACTACACCAACGACAAATTCTTTTTTCATTACCCATATGACCTTTGGATTGAGATTTTTAAGAAGCAGCGATTATACAACACAATCTTGGTTTGAAAAACAACCAAAAACGCACAAATCACGAGAATTAAAGGCTCTATTAGTTACAATAATTTTCATAAGACTTTATTTTGGAAGGAGAGATATTTGAAATTTAACTTTTTGACGCTTTTTCCGCAATTCCTCATATCATATTTTGAATATTCGATTCTCAAACGTGCAATCGCTAAGAATCTCATTGAGGTTTCATGTATAGATATACGCGAATTTGGTATCTCGACACATCTAAAAGTAGATGCCCCACCAATTGGTGGTGGTGCAGGACAGGTGTTGCTTTTTGAGGTATTACAAAATGCTTTAGAACAAGTCAAAGATTCTCATATCATATTTTTAAGCCCATGTGCTAAGCGCTTTTGCCAAAATGATGCAATCAGACTTGCCAAAAAATCTCATATTAGCTTTGTATGTGGTAGATATGAAGGCTTTGATGAGAGACTAATTGAGTGTTTTGCTGATGAAGTTTTTAGTGTTGGAGATTTTATTATGAGTGGTGGAGAACTTGCTGCATTAAGTCTCTCTGATAGTATCGCTAGACAAATCAAAGGTGTGCTTGGGAATGCGGATTCTCTTAAAGGTGAAAGTTTTGAATTTCATCTACTTGAAGCGCCAAATTTTGCTAAAAACTCCACGCAGACAGAAAAAATTCTCAAAAACTTCGAGTATCTCGCAACACCTTCAGGGTATTCAAAGGGAAACCACAATAAAATCGACGCTTTGAAATTAGACCTTGCAATCGCGAAGACAAAATATTTTCGTCCAGATTTATATCTTTCTTACAAAACCCAACAATGCAGGTTAAGTGATTCATACCAAGGAGTAGATTATGAAAAATAGATATATCGAGAGTTTCCAAAAAGCCCAAATCGGGGATAAAAAAGTCCCGACCTTTAAAGCAGGCGATACTATCAGGCTTGGTATCAAAATAATGGAGGGTGATAAAAGCAGAATCCAAAATTTTGAAGGTGTGTGTATCTCTATACGAGGCAATAGCGTGGATAGAACTTTTACTGTGCGCAAGATTGGCGCAAACAACATAGGTGTAGAAAAAACTTTCCCGCTTTATAGCGATAGCCTAAATAGCATCGAAGTTTTGCGCATCGGTCGCGTGCGTAGGGCAAAGCTTTATTATCTACGCAACAGAAAAGGTAAAGCAGCGCGTATCAAGGAGCTTCGCAAGCAAGATTCCCATAAAACCAATCCTAAAGCATAAATTTGTGGCTTTAAGATTTGGATATTAATAACCCCAAAGCTTCTTTGAGAATGCAAAACAATCAACCAAAATTTTTTGATTTTAGTTTTTAAGGCAGGTTTATGAATCTCACGGAAGTCATAAAGTTTCTAGAATCCAACCAACTCACAGTCCGTCATTCCCACAAAAATGAAGATTTCATAATAAAGGAGATAGCTCCATTAGATAGCGCAGACAAATCAGACATAAGCTATGTGAATAAAGATAAGTATTTATTAGATCTTACGCGTACTAATGCTGGTGCTGTGCTTGTGAATGCAAAATTTGCCAAATATGTTCCAACACACACACAAATCTTAGAAGTAGAAAATCCTTATCTTGCTTTTGCCTATCTTACACATCTTTTTGCTAAACCAGAATTTGCTAATCCCAAACATAATTTTGGGCTAGATTTTCCAAATCCTGCAGTGACAATCGCACACAATGTATTTATAGGGAGCAATGTCAATATCGGGGATAACACCCATATAATGCCTGGTGTATGCATAAGCGATAATGTAAGCATTGGCGAGAATTGCAAAATTTATCCGAATGTTGTGATCTATCGTGATACAAAAATCGGGGATAATGTAAGAATCCATGCAGGAAGCATCATAGGAAGTGATGGCTTTGGATATGCACAGACAAAAGATGGCAGACATATCAAAATCGAGCACAATGGCCGGGTCATAATAGAGAATGATGTAGAGATTGGAGCTAACAGCACAATTGATCGCGCTGTATTTGGAGAGACACTTGTAGCACAAGGAGCAATCATTGATAATCTTGTGCAAGTAGCACATAATTGTAGGGTAGGAGAGAATAGTATTCTAGTTGCCCAGACTGGACTTGCTGGCTCTAGTATATTAGGACGTAGTGTTATTATGGGTGGGCAGTCTGGAACAGGAGGGCATATCAATATTGGGGATTTCGTCCAAGTGGCTGGACGTGGAGCCGTAGGTAAGAATCTCCCAGCAAATACTAAATGGGGAGGACATCCACTTATGGAACTCGAAGAGTGGATGAAATTCTATGTCAATCTACGGAGATTCTTAAAACAAAAACTCAAGGAACGATAATGAATAAAAAACTTGTATATGGAATCATTGGATTTGGAATAGTGGCTGTAATAGTGCTTGTGATTGCACTACGAGTAATATCGCATCGTCTTAGCACACAAATAGAACAAGAGCTTAATGTGTTCTTGCAAGAGAGTGCCCAAAACCAAGATTCTGCAATCATTGATTTTGAACCCTTCCACTGTTTTGGCATGAGCAGTATTACCTGCGAAGGAAAGAGCATCAGATTTGGCTTCAAAGATACCCTCAATGATGTCCAATCCGATGATGATATAAACACTTTTGTAAACACCCAAGAACAAGGTAGCTTAGAAAACATTAGGATTCATCTTAGTGGGCATGATACAAAAGCAAATATCAATATCCAAACACTTATCAAAAGTACTGGGATAACTTTTGACGCACAATGTGAGAATACCTTCACACTCAAAAAGAGCTCCCAAGAACTTTCAAGCGAACTTGCTTGCCAAACTACAAATGAAGAATTTGCATACAATCAAGATACAAAACTTGGAATCACATTCTTTCATGAAGAGTTTTTTAACAAAACTCTCAAAGATGCTTTTTTCTTGTTTAAAAACAACGATGCAGAAAGTTTAAAAAAACTTGGGATAAGATTGGATTCTTTTGCGAGTTCTCTTAAAGCCGATAATTTGCAAAGAGCGATTTTAAAGGCTGTAGGAGAAGAGGGAAATACACAAAATCTTAGTATGCTTACCTTTATGAGTATGATGTTTATCAATATGCTAGAAAAGGACGAACAAAAACAAACAGATGAAGAGATCAAAGAGCTTGATAGGAATCTTGTGAAATTTTTCAATAACTTGATGGATGTACTTAATGGAACTTCACATAGTCTAGAGCTTATTGTAAGTACAAAAACACAAGTAGATCCTATTTTGCTACCAGACATAGAACAAACAGTTACCCAAGAATGGATTGCCAAAAATTACTCGTTCCATACACACCAGAATGCAAAACCTTAAATACCCTATAGATTCCCAAGAGCAACCACCCTTAAGAAACAGTCAAAAAGGAAAGAAAGGTTTCAAGCGCATTATCCAAGCTTTTTTTTACTCGCTTGATGGATTTAAGGCAGCGTGGAATGATGAAACTGCCTTTAGACAAATTGTAATTTTATTTTGTGTTTTTACTCCACTTGGCATTTATCTTGCAAAGGATTGGAATGAGGGGGTTTTACTCTTACTTCCTTGTTTTTTAGCTCTTGGCTCTGAGCTGATAAATTCTGCCATTGAAAATGCTATTGATTTTACTAGCACAAAAACGCATCCACTAGCCAAGAAAGCCAAAGACATGGGTAGTGCATTGCAACTTGTGGCACTTATATTCTGGATAGTCGTATGGGCATGGTACCTTATGGAAAGATTCTTGGATTGACTGGCTGTTTATTTTGCAAATCTATAATCGCGGCTTGCTCTTAATAAGAGGTATGAATATTAGATTTTTAAGGAGGAAAAATGAGAATTTTTTCATTTATAGCGGCTTTTGCGTTAGCAGGAGGTTTGAGTGCTGCAACTTTTGAAGTAGATACAACACATTCTTCAGTAGGCTTTGAAGTAAAACATCTCATGTTAAGCAAGGTTAAGGGTGATTTTAAAAAGTTTAATGGAGAAATTGAGCTTGATGGCAAGAATTTAAAAAAATTAGAAGGAGAAGTAAGTATTACTGAGATTAATACAAACAATGACAGCAGAGATAAACACCTTAATGCACCAGATTTTTTTGATTCATCAAACTTTCCAACAGCCACTCTCAAAATGACAAAAGCTACAAAAAAGAAGCTTTATGCGGATTTAACGATACGCGGTATCACAAAAAATGTCTCTTTTGATTTTGAAATGGGTGGTCCAGTCAAACACCCAAAAACAGGCAAAGATCTCATATCCCTCTCTCTTCAAGGTGTAATCAACCGCAAAGATTTTAAGGTCGGTGAAAATACAGGAGATTCAAGCGTGAGTGAAAAAGTCAATATCAACATCAATATTGAAGCAACTTCTAAATAACCTCTTGTGCTAACTCGCTAGCACAAGCTCTCTCTTTTATTTACAAAAATTTCAGCCCATTTCTCTAAAAACCATCTTGTTTCTTTTCTACAATCTCAAAAGGTGCCTCCCGTAAAAGTTTGCCAAAAGAGAAAACCATGCCAATGACTACATTGCTTCCACTTCTATCAAAATGTCTTCCCTTCAGAGTGTAGACTTTAAGGAATGGTGCGATGTTAAGATTCTTATACACGCTCAATTCGTAGCGCATCTCAAGTTCTAAAAAATATTTTGGATTATATGTACTTGAGGTGGTATTGAACACATAATCACGTACATTAGTCATATAGTAAAACTTTCCACCGTTTTGGAAGTGTTTTTCAAGTGCAAAGCCAAATTCCAATCCCAAGCTTTGTACTCCAATTTTTGGATTGAAATCTTTCTCGGTAAAAAGCGTGAGTGCAAAGTCTTTTAACACAACTCCACTAAAAAGCTTGATTCCAAAGTTTGCACGCCCAATCTGGCGTTTGCCCAAAGCACTTGATGCAACAAATTCGCTCTGGTAAGCAATCTTGCTGTAAGGTCCCAACTCAAAATACCAACCAGATAACCCCAAAAATCCATCAATCTCCCAAAGTCTTTGTGTGTAATCTGAGCTTAGAATAATCCTATCAAGCGTCTTGTTATCTACACTCGGAGCATTCTTGGGAAAGATGATTGTGCGTCCATATTCAGCCAAGAGCGTATTAAAAATCACAAAATTCCTTGTGTAATAATCCATACTAAGATGAAAATATCCTTGTGCTACTACTTGAGAATCCCCTCGCAAACGCGTATCTGCCGATATGTTATAGAGATCTTGATTCCGCAAGGTCGTAGAGGAGAAATTAAGAGAAATCCGTTTGAGTTCGATCTGCCATCCGATTTTTTGCTCTTTAAACATCACTTCATCTGTATACAAAACACCACATAAAAACACAAGATAGACTAAGAACCTCCTCACAACAAATCACCAAAAAGAATTGGTTTTCCTACTCTATTCAAGTAATGTTTCTTATTCATAAGATGCTAAATCCTTTGTAAAAACCTAAAAAATCTGTTAATTTTACTCAATTGATTTTCTAAAAATTACACAGTTATTTGCTCACAATTTCTCATTATTTTTTTCTTGGCATTTCCCAACCAGTCAGAAAAATTACGAGATTTCTACACAGATTTACAATATAGAAATAAATTAATAAACATTGTGTAAAATCCGGCTCGCTTCAAAATGGGTACTTTGAAATAAACCAATTAATATACAAAACAAATATTTAAGGCTAGGAGAAAAGATGAAAGGAATCTATTTGGATAATAATGCAACCACTATGGTTGATCCTAAAGTAAGGGAGCTTATGGATCCCTATTTTTGTGAATACTATGGAAATCCAAATTCTCTACATAAATATGGTACTACCACTCATCAAGCGATAACAGAGGCTATCGATAAACTTTACAGAGGGATCAATGCAAGTGATGAAGATGATATTGTCATTACAAGCTGTGCTACAGAATCTAATAATTGGGTGTTAAAAGGAATCTATTTTGACCTCATCCACAACGGAGAGAAAGATCATATCATCACCACAGAAGTAGAGCATCCAGCTATTGGCTCAACTTGCAATTTTTTAGAATCTTTGGGTGTCAAGATCACTCGCTTGCCTATCAATGCAAATGGCAATATCTCAGTAGATCAAGTCGCAGAAGCTATCACAGATAAAACTGCACTTGTAAGCATTATGTGGGCCAATAATGAGACGGGTTTGATTTTCCCTATTGAAGAAATTGGCGTGCTTTGCAAGCAAAAAGGTGTGCTTTTCCATACAGATGCTGTGCAAGCGATTGGCAAAATCCCTGTAGATGTCAAACTTGCAAATGTAGATTTTTTGAGCTTTAGCGCACATAAGTTCCATGGACCAAAGGGCATAGGTGCGCTTTATGTCCGCAAAGATGTTGCTCTCACTCCTTTATTACATGGAGGGGAGCATATGCGCGGCAGACGAAGTGGTACGCTTAATGTCCCCTATATCATTGGTATGGGTGAAGCAATGAGACTTGCTGTAGAAAGTTTGGAGTTTGAGGGAAAAGAAGTTCGCAGGATGCGAGACTATCTAGAAAATGAACTCTTAGCAATCAAAGATGTGTTTGTGATAGGCAGCAGAGAAAATCGTGTGCCAAATACTACGCTTATAAGTGTTCGTGGGATTGAAGGCGAAGCAATGCTATGGGATCTCAACAAAGCTGGGATTGCTTGCTCAACCGGCAGTGCATGTGCTAGCGAGGACTTAGAAGCAAATCCTGTGATGGTAGCAATAGGTGCAGATAAAGAGCTTGCGCATACTGCGATTAGAATCTCACTGAGCAGATTTACAACACAAGAAGAAATAGATACGATGATAGAAGTATTCAAAAAAGCCGTAAAACGTTTGAGAGAAATCTCTAGCTCATACGCAGAGTAACGATACAAAAAAGGAAAGATGATGGCAAAAAATGATTTATTAGGTGGCGCGCTTTGGGATGCGTATTCAAAAAAAGTAAGCGAGAGAATGGATAATCCAACGCATCTTGGTGTCCTAACCCAAAAAGATGCGCAAGCAAGAAATGCAAAATTGGTAGTCGCTGATTATGGCGCAGAATCTTGCGGTGATGCTGTGCGGTTATATTGGCTTGTGGATTCAAATGATGTAATAATCGATGCAAAGTTTAAAAGTTTTGGTTGTGGGACGGCTATTGCAAGTTCGGATATGATGGTAGAACTTTGTCTTGGCAAAAGAGTACAAGATGCTGTGAAAATTACAAATCTTGATGTTGAACATGCGCTACGTGATGATCCTGACACACCTGCTGTACCCGGGCAAAAAATGCACTGCTCTGTGATGGCGTATGATGTGATCAAACAAGCCGCGGCACAATACCTAGGAAAGAATCCAGAGGATTTTGAACACGAGATTATCGTGTGTGAATGCGCACGAGTAAGTCTAGGGACGATCAAAGAAGTTATCAAACTCAATGATCTGAAAACCACTGAGGAGATCACACAATACACAAAAGCCGGTGGATTTTGTAAAAGCTGTATAAGACCAGGTGGGCATGAAAAGCGCGAATATTATCTTGTGGATATTCTCTCAGAAGTCCGCTCTGAGATGGAAGAACAAAAGCTCAAAGACAATGCCCAAAAGAGCGCGCAAGGCACACTTGCATTCAAAGAAATGACATTGGTGCAAAAAATCAAGATTGTAGATTCTGTCATTGATGAAAAGGTACGACCAATGCTAATGATGGATGGTGGGAATATGGAGATTCTAGATATCAAAGATAGCAGTGATGGGCATGTAGATGTTTATATTCGTTATATGGGGGCTTGTGATGGTTGCTCTAGTGCAGCTACTGGCACACTCTTTGCAATCGAAAGTGTTCTGCAAGAAAATCTCGATTCAAGTATCCGTGTCTTTCCAATCTAAAAATACAAATGGACAAAGCCTACAAGATTCTCGCTAAGACAAAAAATTTCTCGCATAATCTCGCAAAAGACCTTATAGACAAAGGACTTGTGCGCGTCAATGGTATCCGTATCAAGCTTGCTCGCACACTGGTCCCTTTAGATTCTCACTTTGAAATCCAAGAAATCACAAAACCCAAAATTTTGCTTCAAGACAAAGATTTATTAGCGCTACACAAACCTCCATTTACAGAATCCTATGAGCTTGAAAAATTCTACAAAGGATTTGTTTTACTCCATAGACTTGATAGAGAGACAAGTGGGGTGATTCTACTTGCAAGGGAAAATAGTGAATTTTCTCATCTTGCAAAAGAAGCATTCAAAAAACGAGAAGTTTATAAAGAATACCGTGCATTGGTCAGTGGGATTGTCGCAGAATCCATGCAAATTGATAAACCCATCTCTACAAGCAAAAAATATGGTTTTGCAAAATCCCGCATTGATAAAAATGGTAAGAGGGCATCTACTTATATCGAGCCTTTAGCTGTAAGTGGCAAAAAAAGCCTCTTAAAAATCATCATTACCACAGGCAAAACGCACCAAATACGTGTGCATCTTAGCCACATAAACCACCCAATTATAGGAGATACAATCTATGGCGGCGCGAATGCAAAACGTTTGATGTTGCATGCACGCTGCATAAAACTACTAGGATATACGATTATCTCCCAGCCGCCACAAGAATTAGAATTGCAATAACCCCATTGACTTGTCCCAGCAATACCTCCTCTCCAATCTAATGCAGGAATATCTTTTGCTTTAAATATCGCCTAGAGGCTAACTATCTCAACAAATCCTTTCTCAAGGAAACTTGTATGAAATTGCTTTTTGTTTGTTTGTTTGTATTGTCACTTAATGCTTATGCACAGAAAATATCTGAATTAGCACAAATCGTAGGAATCCGAGAAAACTCTCTTGTGGGTTATGGTCTAGTAATCGGACTTAAAGGCACAGGAGACAAAAATGGATCAAAATTTACCGCGCAAAGTATGGCAAATATGCTAGAGACGATGAATGTCAAGCTTTCAGCAAGTGATATCAAATCTAAAAATGTCGCTGCCGTGATGGTAACAGCGAGCATGCCTCCTTTTGCAAGACAGGGCGATAAGATTGATATACAAGTATCCTCAATAGGTGATGCAAAATCCATAAGTGGCGGTACGCTTGTACTAACGCCGCTTAGTGCAGTTGATGGCAATATCTATGCGCTTGCACAAGGACCTATTACACTTGGTGGAAGTGAAAATACACTCTCTGGCACGTTGAGTAATGGTGCAACGATTGAGAAAGAAATAAATTATGGAATCTCACAACTTGAAAACATCACATTAAGCCTCAAAAAATCCGACCTACAAAGTGCAGTAAAAATCCAAAAAGCCCTTAATGACAGTTTCAATGCTAATGTAGCAAATGCGCTAGATTCTCGAACTATCAAGCTCAAGAAACCAGAAAATATGAGTATGGTGGAGTTTTTAGCACTTGTAGAGAATGTAGAAATAGACTATCTCCAAAAGCAACGCGTAATAATAGATGAGAAGAGCGGGACAATTATCGCAGGACTTGGAATTACAATTGAGCCTATCATCCTTACACATGGCGAACTCACACTCAAAATATCTGAAGATATACAAGAAGACCCAGAAGCTCTCAATCTAGGCGATGGTATAAGTGTCTCACGCACACATAATACACTTTCAACTAATGGCAAAAAGCCAACCCTTGCAAATGTCGTCCGTGCATTGCAAAAAATGGGAGCGAGTCCAAAAAACATCGTTTCGATTCTAGAAAGCATGAAACGTAGCGGTGCAATCACAGCAGAAATCGAGGTCATATGACAATAAACAATGCAATTGCGATATACCAAGCTACGCATAATAAAATAGAAAATTTACAAGACACACAAACTCCATTACAGCAGGCAAAAAAAGATGACAAAGCCTTAAAAGAGCAAACTGATAATTTTGAAGCTATTATCTTGCAGCTTATGCTAAAAGACACTATAAAAAATGACAATCCCCTCTATCCCAAACAACCCGGTAGCGATATTTACCACTCTATGTATCTTGAAAATCTCGCAGACAATCTTAGCGGCTCATTTGGGTATTCAGACCTGCTCTATAACTATCTTAAAAACTTATAATGCTAGAAAATCCCAGCGACAGCCTTATTAATAAAAAGCTTATCAAAAACTTGGATTCCCAAGATAAGCAAAAGGTTATGGATTCTCTTACTGAGATTATTAATATTAGCTATAAGCTTGAATTTGACTTTCATGAACTCAAAGAGTTCTACCATAAATTCATCGAGATTCTGCCTCAGGCTGTTTGGGTCTTAGAATCTGAGGGTGAAATCTTCTATCAAAATAGCAAAACCCATGAATTCGCTGGAGTATTTAGCATCATAAAATCAAGGCTGTTTGTAGCAGATGTCAAGATAGGGCAATCATATGAAAGCGAATTGGAATATAAGGACAATGCCTATCTCTTCAAAATCAATTATCTCAAAGACAAAATCATCGTTACTGCCACAGATATAACAAAGCAAAAGCGTCAAGAACGTCTAGCCTCTATGGGACAAGTATCAGCACATCTAGCGCACGAAATCCGCAATCCCGTAGGTTCTATATCCCTACTTACATCAAGCTTACTCAAAAGCAACGAGCTGCAGACCCAAAATATTGCTATCGAAATAAAAAAGTCCATTTGGAGAATCGAGCGGCTTATCAATGCTACCTTGCTCTTTTCAAAAGGTATGAACACCATCTTAAAGAAAGTGAAACTCAAGATGTTTAAAGATGAGCTTGAGACTTGTATCTCTTATTACACTTACCTTAAGAATATCGATTTTATTTTTAGTCCGAGTTTTGATAGCGAGCATGAGGTGATGCTTGATTTTGATCTCTTTAGTATTGTGCTACAAAACTTTGTCTTTAATGCCATTGATGCTATCGAAGAGAATGACAAAGAATCTGGGGTGATAGAAATTGGTTTTTGCCAAAAGCAAAAGGAGAGCATATTTTCTATAAGTGATAATGGCAAACATATCGAGGATAAAACCATACTTTTTGAAGCATTCAAGACTACCAAGCTCAAAGGCAATGGCCTAGGGCTAGCACTCAGCAAACAAATTATACAAGCCCACAATGGCAAGATAGAGCTGGAAGAACATAAGAACAAAAAGGTTTTTGTGATCAAGATTCCACAATGACAGATAACCTATCTGTATCTGCTCAAAGCAAGTTGTTTCAACGTGAGTTCCTTATATCTATTACATCCCTCTTGGAATCCAAAGTCACAAGAAAGCCCAAAATATTCCATCCCAACTTCCATATCTCTTTTAGTGCCTTTACCATGAAACACGAGAAATCCTAAATTGTAACAACCTTTAGCGCTTTTACCCATACACGCATCTGTGTAATAAAGCCCAGCTTGGACATAATCTCTTTTTTCACTAACATAGCCATTCTCAAACATCACGCCTAGATTATTGCATGCATCTGCGTTGCCGTTGTGGCATGCTTTGTCATACAATTCCAGACTTCTCAGATAATCTTGCCTCACGCCAGTTCCTTCAGAAAACATCACTCCTAGATTATTGCATGCACTAAATATCCCGCCATTGCAAGCATTTTCGTAGTAATTCATACTTTTGTGGTGGTCTTTTTGTACTTTCTCTCCTTTGCTATACAAAACCCCAAGTTCATAGCACGCAGCATAATCCCCGCTTTCACAAGATTTGTTAAACAAATATAAAGCCTGTTTGATATTGCCTTTGATTAAATGCTGCATTGCCTTTGTATCAATCGCACCTAAACTCCCAAAAACATGACATAAAATAAAATACACCAAAAACCTTTGCATTTATTGCTCCTCCATATTGCTTAGTCCATCTCAAAATCGCCATTAAACGAATTTTTTATAAGCTTTAGCTACAATTGGGTGCATACCATAAATGGATAATTAATAAGAATGATCAAGTAGGGATTCCAAATGGAAACAAGAGATTCAAAAAAACCCACACGCGAACTTTATAAATACAAAATACCAACAATACTCCTAGTGTGCTTTTTATCCATAATGCATGCGCTTGAATTTGGTTCTATGGGTCAGGTGTCTGCGAGTATTGGAAATGCTGGTGTAGCACTCAAAAACTCTGCTTGGGCGGTGTATTACAATCCCGCACTCCTAGGTGCTGACAGACGCTCTAAAATAGCATATAGCTTTGGTGCACAATTCCAAGAGACGAATATATTGGAAGTGGCGACTTTGGATTTCAAGACATTGGCAAACTCTTCAGAAATACTTGGAAACAAACTGATGGGTAAAGATACAAAGGGTCTCACAAAAGCTGTGTTAAATGCAAATATCAATGTGGGAAGTCTAGGAAGTCTAGGAGATATATTCACACAAATGGGAATCAAAAACAACAATGGCACCATCACAGATAATGATCTCAAAAATTGGGTAAAACAAGATCTAGGATGTCAGAATTGTGACAATAACAACGCAAGTGTAAGCGAGGTGGTAAAAAACCTCCAGCAAGATTCCGATGCACTTAATAAATTCCAACAAAAGCTCACTACAGCAGCAGATTCAGTAGGCAATCCGCTTATCTCTAGTATCATCAAAAATACCGATCCTAAAGCCTTGGTAGGTCTTGTAGCAGGAGTGGCAGATGGCAATACAGATCCAGCAAAACTCACACAAGAGATTCTCAAAATAGCAGGGGAGAGTGGTATCGTACTAGCAAAAGGCGCAGATCCTGATATAGATAACATCATCAATGCCTTCAATGCCCTCAATAAGACGATACAAAAAAATGACCTCATGCTTACAAGCCAAAATGGCATCGTGTTCCAAATAGGAGGCAGAGAACCCACTAAGAGAATAGAAGTTGATAATATAGGTGCCATAACCCTACGAGATCCTGACAATGGGCGCGGTGCTATAGCTGTGGGTGTTTTCGCTCAAGCTTTTGCAGGCGCTTCAGCAAATATAAGTAAGACCCACAATCGCTTGATTATAGGAGTGGGATGTGATATGAAAGATTCAAGCAGTTATGACCAGTGTAATTTCATAGAAGCAAAGATAAACGCTGATAACATCACCTTAAGCTTCATAGGCACTCCAAATCAACAACCACCACAACAAAATCAAGTAGGCAAAGACACATTTCTCAACCACTCTGTCTTAAGTCCGAATGCCAAACATGAACTCAATGCCACAGCCCTAGCACTTATAGAGATACCAGTAGGCTATGGGCATACTTTTTTCACAAATGTTGGTGATATTAGCGCGGGATTGAATTTCAAGTTTATCCGAGCCTTTGGCTATACCTTCAAAGAAGAAATCAACTACGCGAAGTCCCAAATAACAATGCCAAAAATCGATGATATTATCTCTACACAAACTTTTGGAGTGGATTTGGGGATTCTCTACACGCCTATTTTTGCAAAAAGATTCAATCTTGGGTTGGTTATCAAAAATCTCAATACCCCAGTTATCAAAACAAATAAGAATAGTATAGAGCTAAACCGCCAGCTCCGGACAGGTATAAGCTATGAATTGTCAAAATCTCTCACAATTGCTTTAGACTACGATCTTTTGCCAAATGACACACTCAGCACAGTAAATCCCCAATCCCAAATGCTAGGTGGCGGTATTCTCATCAACCTCAAATATATAGATTTTCGAGTTGGTGCCATGAAAGATCTTGAAATTGCGGATAATGGCGTCATACTCACAGGTGGTTTCAACCTACTTGGATTTTTGGATATAGCACTCCAGTATGGATTGGGAAATGTCGTGAAACTCTATGGTTTTCCTGTTTCTAGTTATATGGCATTAAAAGTTGGTGGGCAATTTAGCTGGTAAAGTGAATATACACGCTCAAGCTTTAATAGATTCTGCAAAAAGTTACTACCAATATCTTTTGGATTCTAATCTGGGACTTGATGAAATCAGAATTTTACGCGTTGTGCTCAAAGAGCAAATACTCATTTTGCAGCTTGGCAAGCGACTTTTTTCTCAAGAAATCCTCATGCTAGAGGTTACAGTAGATGGAAAATCAAAGACTTATGAATTAAACACAAGCTTAGAATACAACGAGGAATTATCACAACTGAGTATCACTCTAGATTCTGAGCTATCAGAAGATTTGCACAATCATCTAAAAAACAGCACACTAAGACTTTTTAGTGACTTAAAATTTTTGGTGAAGAATGTTTGGGAGTTTTATGAGAAACACCGAGATTCTCTTGTATTGCCTAATGCGCAACCACTTGTAATCAAAGATATTCCACACTATCTTAGCGACCACCAAAAAGAAGCGCTTAAACTCGTATTTTCAAAACCACTAAGCTATATCTGGGGGCCACCTGGTAGCGGGAAAACACAGGTTGTCCTCTTTGAAGCCCTATATGCTTATGCCCAGATGAACAAACGCGTATGCGTTATAGCACCTACAAACTCAGCACTAGAGCAGATTTTTATCACTCTCTTAGAACACTTCAAAAAAATGGATTTTGAGCTTAGCAATCTTTTGCGTCTTGGCATACCTACACAGAGATTTCTCTCACTTTATCCTGAATGCTGTGATACAAATATCCTCAAGCAAAACCAAATCTCTTTATTCTCTCAACCCATAAGTTCCAAAGAGCGTTTAAAAAATGCCCTGATTATTGGGATGACACTCGATGGATTTATCAAACGCTATGATAGTTTGGAAATAAAGTTTGCGCATTTTTTCTTGGATGAATGTGCATTTACTGCACTTGCTAAAGCTTGCTCTATTCTCATAGGAGGATCTCCTATCACGCTTTTTGGAGACCATAAGCAACTCATGCCAATCTGTGAAATGCCACAAAAAGAGCTAAAAAATCGTCCTGAAGTCAATCTATGGAATCTCTCCGCGCTTTTTATAGAGGAGTTTTTCAAAGCATCAGATTTCACGAAATTACAAGAAAAGACACCAAGCCATACCCCCGAACTCTCTTGTGTTGCTAAACTCTGCTTTACCCATCGCTATGGAGACAATCTCGCCAAGCTTTTAGATTCTTATATATACCAAATGGGTTTGCGCGGTCAAGATGAGATGATGGAGATCTATTGCATTGACAGCGGATGCAAGAAAGAAGCTGATAATAATATAAGTGAAAATGAGATACGCACTATAAAAATCCTGTATGGATATTTATCAAGAAGTAACTTCTTGGATTCACTCAAATCTCCGCAAAATACAAATAACATCACAGATTCTCTAGCCATAATCACTCCCTTTGTCAAACAACGCAAAGAATTGCAACAACAACTTAGCTCCATAGAAGTTTTGACAATACATGGTTCGCAAGGAAGGGAATGGGAGAATGTGATTTTTTCCCCTGTAAGTCTTAATTACTATCTCACAGATTCCCGCCAACAAAACGCACTTTTTGGCTTAAATGTAGCCATAAGTCGTACCAAAAAACGCTTATTTGTTGTTTGTGATTTGGCCTTTTGGCTTGCGCAACAAAACCAATTCTTGCGCGATCTTTTGCTCCAATCCACAAAAATTAACCTCCCCGGCCTTTCATCACCAAACAAGCTACAATCACACTTCCAAGGATAAACATGCAAAAAGACACCATAGAAATAACATTAGAAAACCAAACTCTCAAAAATACTAAAAACCTGATGTTTTTCTCTACCCTAGCTTATATTATCTGCTCTTTTGTGAGTGCGTTTAGCTTACTTGGCGCAATTGGATTACTTGCTTGCGTGATTATGGGGCTAGTTGGCTTGTACAGATTTAGCAAACTGGCACAAACCTTTGTCTTTAAATATTGCTGCTTTATTTTTTTGGCTGTTTTTGCCTATGTGCTAAGCAGTGGATTTGTCTTATTGTTAGCACTAGATAACCCTTTCCATAGTTTGCTATTTGCCATAGGTGGATTTGTCATTGTGGCAATTGTCTGTGTGTATTGGGCGTATTGCATTGCATTTGAGATGAGCGCACTCACAGGCCGCAAAGAGTTCATCACTGCATTCAAGCTCTATATGGGAGGGCTTGTGGGGATTTTAGCGCTCATTATCACTAATGAAAGCACCAAAGCCGTCAGTATAGAGCAAAGTGGGGTAAGCCTGTATGCAAGTTATTATGTTGTTTTCAACTCATTTGCTTTTATGATGCTAGCAGTTATGTTGCTTGCACAGATCCTGGTAGCACTGGGAATCTATAGAATAGAAAAAATCATAGTCAAGAATCCTCAAAGTTCTGCCTAGCGCGAACTGGATTCTATTTGGAAAAATTTCAAAAACCCATCGTGTATATCTTCTAGCAAACCTAACTCACGCAGCTTTTGTATCACTTCAGGCGAGCAATCAGTCTCTTTAGGCCATTGTCTGTAGTGATTATCCATAGCTGCTTTATCGCTTGCATCGACAAACACGACATTCTCTTGCACCCAAATATCTCGCTTAGCATCAATGCTATTAACTATACGCCAAGTGAGCATATAAGGATTGTGCAAGTCGTTTTTTGCAAAATCTAGCAAAAACACAATACGCAAAGCCCTGGCTAATTCACCCAAAGCCACCGCTTGTATCAATTCCTTCAGACTAGTATCACTTTTTTGCACAGCTAGCATACACAGAGGATTTATAGTTGCTATGCAGTATTGCTTCAAATCTTTCACAAAACCAAATTTCTGCTCTACAAGAGTGAGCAATTCAGAATCAGAATGCAGTATAAGACTAGAGCGAGTGATTTCTTTGCCAATTGCACAAACCCCAAGCTTACCGCCAACAGCAAAATTCGGACTTGCATGATCGAGCGCATCACAAACCCCCTCGCTAATCAACAGATTATCAGTACTAAAGCGATTGAGGATGTAATGTGCTAGGCTTTCATAATCCTGCAAATCTGGCGCATCCCAATCCACAAAAATAGCATGCTTGACAAAGCTCATTTGTCCTACCCCCCAAAAAGCATGCATAAGCTGCATAGCATGGGCTGGATACTCTGGAGCAATTTTGGCAAAAATAAGATTATGAAAAACGCCATTTTCAGGCATATGATAATCAAGTAGGCCATGTGTGGTGCTTTGCAAAAGTGGCAAAAAGATACGTTCTGTCAAATAGCCCATATACTTATCCTCTAAAGGTGGCTTGCCAACCACACTCGCAGGAAAAATTGGAGAATTTTTCATTGTGATTGCACTCACTTCCAATACAGGGTAGGGCTCCTGAGAGGTATAAAAACCTGTATGATCGCCAAAAGGACCTTCAAGTTCCATCCTTTGCGGATCGACAAAACCCTCAATGACTATATCTACATCGGTAGGTATATAAAGCTCATTTGTAAGACATTTGCACACACGTGGATTCTTCCCGCGCAAAAAACCATATAGCAGTAATTCATAAATGCCAAGTGGAAGCGGAGCTTGGGCACACCAAATATAAAGCGGATCACCACCAAGAGCTATACTCACAGGCATTTTTTTGCCTGCTTTTTTGTATTGGTGGAAGAAATGATTGGAATCTTTATGTATCTGCCAATGCAAGCCTAAATGCGATTTGTCATAGACTTGCAGGCGATACATGCCCAGATTTTTTTGTGTCCCATCAAGGCTTTGTGTATAGACTTGCCCCATAGTGATAAAGGGCGCAATATCTCCAGGCCAAGTCGTAAGGATTGGAAGCTCATAAAGATCTGGGGTAGATTGGATTCTCTCCTGACAAGGTGGCATGCCAAAACGATGATATTTAGGAAACACTTTGCGCAATGCAAAGAGTTCTTTGAGCTGTAAAAATTTGGATTTTAAGTCTTTTTTAGGGGCAAATTTCAATAGAGACTGGATGCTTTCTGTAATCTCTGCAATAGGCCTTTGCACAATAGAATCAAGTCGAGAAAACGACCCAAATACATTCATCAAAACAGGTATATCAAAACTTCTGTTGTTTTTTTTGTCTATTGGATAGGTGAAGAGCAAAGCCTTTCCGTATTTTTTTTTCACTTCAAGGTAGGCAAGATGTGGAATCTCAAGATAAATATCAAGCGGTTCATCAATGATTTTTAATTCACCGCAGGATTGCAAAAATGCTAGAAATTTTTTGCTATCACCAAACTCTTTGAAGTTTTGTTTATGTGCAATCTTGTGAGTATGCATATTTACTCCAAAATTTTGCTTTGATTAGAGAAAGAAGGCAGGAAGAGACTTACTGTGATTTAGGGGTTCTAAGTGTTCTTGCACTTAGAAACCTGTATTTAGAAATGCAAACCAATCATAAGTTGGATATTGCTCATTGTCGTGCTGTGCTTAGGGCTTACACCTTTGACTTCAGGTTTTTGGTAAGTATATTGCAAGCTCACAGCAAGAGGAAGAACAGCAGGTGTAACCTTAAGGCCCACACTATAAGCAAAGGTATCTTTGTAGATTTTATTAAAGCTTGAACGGCTAACCCCAAGATAAGGTGTCAGGCGCATAACGACAAGCCCAAAGTTTGTTCCAAGATTCAAACCATATTGTGCATTCGAAAACCCACTATGACCGCTGCTCTTGCTGTAAAAATCATATTTGACTTGTGGTGCTAGCACAATCCCGAATGCACCAACCCATACTCTCCCATAAAAGCCATAATTGCTAGGTCCATAGGAAGAATACACAGTATTTTGTTTCAAGCCATTTTTGATGCTGGCTTTACCAAAATCTACACCAAACTCTGGGCTAACTTCTACTAGACCAAGATTGATGCCAAAAACTGAGCTTACGCTGAATACTAAAGTCAAAAGCACTTTTTTCATAATTTCTCCTTTTAAGTAAAAATTTCACAATGAACTTCTTTCCAAATATCTGAATTTTGTAAAGAAATCCGCGAAACAAAAGCGCCTATTGTAGCAACACAAAGACAGAAAATCAACTTGCTTTCATGTGTATAAAAAAAGACATCCAGATTCAGTTTATTTATCCTACTGGCTTTGGATACTCAGTATCCAAAGCCAATTTAGAATCCAACCTAGTTTCTAGAGGGGATTGTTTCAAGAGAGAAAAGAGAAGAGAGAAGAAATACAAAAGCTAGGAGTAGCTCCTAGCTTAGTGAAGAAGTCGCAAGATTTTGCTGTATTACCTACAAGCTCCTACCACGCTTAGTGAAGTTATAAGATTTTGCTTTGATTCTTTAGAATCTGATGAGCCAGAGTGTTTTGTGAATGAAGTGTTTAATAAGAATTAAGAAAAGACTAAAGAGATCTAGATTTCTTTAGTCTTCTATCTACCACATAACTTTAGTCTTCTACCTACCACATAACTTTAGTCTTCTATCTACCACATAAAATTCAACTTCATATAACCAGTATGCTGTGTAAGCTTAGAGTTAAAGGTAGTGTTGTAGTTAAATGTTATATAAAACCTTTCATCCAAA
>NZ_NHYK01000050.1 GCF_003288805.1 Helicobacter sp. 10-6591
GGATTTTATGTGTGTTGTTGGATTCTTTTAGGGTTTGGGATTTGTGAAAGTGCTTAACATGTTAAATGTTTGATTTTGATTCTTTGAATCTGAGTGTGGGTTGTTTTAGATTCTTTTAGAATTTGGGAATCAAGAAAATGAGTATTTGAATATTAGAGAGTTGTTGGATTCTTTGAATCTGAGTGTGGTTTATTGGATGTTTCATATTAGATGCGTTTGGTTTTTCTTGGATTCTTTTATATGGTAAATGATTCTTTATACAGCAAGCCTCTAATCCATCTAGTTTATAAGAGCAAGACAAGCGGAATTGGTAGATTTTACTTGCAGCTCAGAATCCATCTAGCTTAATAAGAGTAAGAATAAAACAAGCGAATGAGACAAGAAGGTAAGATAAGCAGACGATACAAGAATAAATCAATCGACAAGAGACAAAAGGTAGGAGGGGAACTTAAATCACAACTCCTTTAAGCAAAAAAACCTCTGAGTACGCTCTTTTCATTGTCTGCACTTCGTGCGATTTGGTTTTTATTCTCGTTTGATACTTGCTAGATTCTGAGAGAGGCAAAATGGATAAAGAAATAAAACCTTTCATTTTTGAGTTCTGATTTAATTAATAAATATGTTAGATAAACCCACAACCAGATTCATAGAATCAAAAGCAAACACCCAATAACACACCTTAATCT
>NZ_NHYK01000051.1 GCF_003288805.1 Helicobacter sp. 10-6591
ATCTTAATTTAAGCCTCCCCTGGTTACAATCCCACTCCCCTGTTCAATCCCAAAATCAAAGGACAACCAAAATGCTAGAAGGTATTATTAGAGAGAGTATTTCAAAAGCAGATTGCAAAGCTTTACGAAACAATGGTTATCTGATTGCCAATATCTATGGAAAAGGAATACAAAATATCCATTGCGCTTTTAAGCTCAATGACTTTATGAAAGAAGTCAAAAACAAACAGAATCTGATATTCCAAGTCAAATTAGAATCAAAGATTTATGACGTAGTAGTCCAAGACTATCAAAAAGATCCAGTTACAAATATCTTAAAACATGTAGATTTGTTGCTAGTCCAAAAAGATACCAACACAAAATTCAAAGTCCCTGTCAAAACAAAAGGCAATGCAAAAGGTTTAAAAAATAAAGGTTTGCTTTTTATTGCAACCAAAAGAATAAGCGTTGTATGTCTCCCAGAGAAATTGCCAAATAGTTATGAGCTTGATGTGAGTGATTTGGATGTAGGAGATTCTATTCTTGTAAGAGATTTGCCCTGTATTGAAGGACTGAAAGTTATCAATAAGCCAAATGTTGCAGTAGTCAGTGTGATAAAGGCAAAATGAGGGGT
>NZ_NHYK01000052.1 GCF_003288805.1 Helicobacter sp. 10-6591
GTCTTGGGGTGTGAGTTTTTGTAACCTTATCAATTAAACAATGTAGATGGTGTATCTCCGTATAAAATCAAAGTATTTATTTTGATTTTATACAGGAAATTGTCTTGTTTTTGGAATCCATTCTCAAAAGCAAGACAATATCTGTATCTGTTTTAAATCCTCAAAGATGTGCTCTAGGATTATCTTTAATCGTTCTTTGATATGGAGCAAGTTCCTTCCATTTCTCCAGCAAATGCTTTAAAAGCTTGAGAGAGGTAAATTGGATTAGGATTAAACCCACAATAAGGGAAGGGTTTGTGTAACAATCAAACCTTAGGTATGTTTGGATTCTTACCCCCCACCATCATTTAAAAACTGCTAAGCATAGTAAATCAAAGATTGAGTTTTTAGCGACTCACAAATGCTTATAATAAGTGGACATGTTAACCTTTTAAAAGCCTCCATAGATAGATTTTCTCATATGTTTAATGTCTTAATTTTTTATTGGAAAGACTTTTGTCTAAAACCCATTTATAAGCTAC
>NZ_NHYK01000053.1 GCF_003288805.1 Helicobacter sp. 10-6591
TACCACATAAAATTCAACTTCATATAACCAGTATGCTGTGTAAGCTTAGAGTTAAAGGTAGTGTTGTAGTTAAATGTTATATAAAACCTTTCATCCAAAGGAATAGCAAGATTAGCTCCCAAGAAAGCTAAGAGAGGATCTATCTTTGTTTTTCCTTCACCATAAGATGCATTGCCCATATTTGTATATGTTCCTCTAGGATTAGCAATTTGGGGATTGAGAGTGTATTCTGCACCAACATTTACTAAAGTCTTTGTGTATTTAGCCCAATCCATAAACCAAGAGAATTGTGTTCTTGTTTTATAGAGATTGGTTGTATGGGTATTGGTTATTCTCGCATATGTGTTTTGGGTATTAGTAAGAGCATATTTAGGAGTAAATCCTCCTTCATAGCCTATACCCAATTCAGGAGAGAAAACACTCTT
>NZ_NHYK01000054.1 GCF_003288805.1 Helicobacter sp. 10-6591
AGAGCAAGTTCTTCTTTGGGAAGTTATAAGAATGCAAACTTGTATGCAAATGCTACTACTATAAGAAATGATCTGTTGTCTCAGAGTTCTAGTTATGCAAGCAATAAAAACAATCTTTTCTTTGTATTGCCTTATTACTCTTATACAAAAGTAGAACTTGATAGAGGAGTGTTTTCTAAAGGACATACACAAGGTTTGGTATTAGGATACAGCTTCTTTAATCCAAAATCAGATGATTACTATGGTATTTATATAGGATATGATGATTTCAGTGCACATTCACAATATTTCACCTTAGACAATAAGACATATTTTGCTGGATTAAAATACTACAATCCTCTCACTCCTTCACCAAACAAACAAGCCTATGTAAAGATAAATGCACAGGCAGGTCTTATCAAAAATAATATGACCCAAAAAGGTGA
>NZ_NHYK01000055.1 GCF_003288805.1 Helicobacter sp. 10-6591
ATCTATGGATTATTTGTCCTAATCTCTTAAAGTTATCACTCTTGTCACTTTGTGCAATAAAGCTCAAAGTTAGATTGAGAAATAGTATTTAAGAAAAAAAGATTTGATAAAGTTACATAACACAACTTCATCTCTTTGTTTCTTGCTTAGATTTCAAAGATCATTACCCAAAATCTCTCTCAAGGTTTTACACTTAAAAGTTATTCAAGTAAAAGAACACCAAAAATTATTGAGGTCTGTCTTATCCTGAAACAAAAATGCCTTGAAGTAATCTCAACATTAAGTTTTCGAGAGTTTTTCAACAAAACACCATTTTTTAATACACAGAATATACACAAGACAAGATTTCAGATCTATTCAAAATAAAAAAATCTTGGTTTGTATTGGCGTATTTTACTGGTTAAGGCTACAG
>NZ_NHYK01000056.1 GCF_003288805.1 Helicobacter sp. 10-6591
AATGATAGTCTTTGCTGCTGGCAATGAAGGTATGGTAAGTCCAAACATCCAATCCATGCTCCCTCGCTATGATGAGAGTCTCCGATCGTGGATTACTGTTGGCGCATTTAATCCAGCATATGTCACAAAAAGTCAAGATGGATCGCTCAATTTTGAATCCAATAAAGCTCTTAGTGATTTTTCTAATGGATTTTATGGTGCAGAGAGTTGGGGCATTTTAGCACCTGGTGAAGATATATATTCTGCTGCTATAGGCAAGATGGATTCTCAATACGACAAAAAATCTGGCACTTCAATGGCAGCACCATTTGTGAGTGGAGCAGCTGCACTTGTGCAAGAGAAATTCCCTGATCTCAATGGTCGCCAGATTGCAGATGTGCTCTTAAGCACGGCTAATAAAAA
>NZ_NHYK01000057.1 GCF_003288805.1 Helicobacter sp. 10-6591
TGGCATATTGCCCATGTCAATGCTGATTTTATTACCTGCGAGTGTAAAAAACACATTTTTCTGCGGTGTGAATGTGAGTTTGGCTCCATTAGCTATGTTGTATCCATTTGTGGCATTTAACTTGGCATTACCAGATTCTCCAAAGACAAGAGTGAGTGTAGCATCTGTACTTTGTGTGTATGTGCCACCAACTATTAGGTCATTGTTGGTGCCTATCTTATCATCTTGACCACTAACAATAATCGTATGTTTTTGTGTCTTGTTTTTGTCAGTAAATGTTTTCAATATCACCTTTTTATTAGCCGTGCTTAAGAGCACATCTGCAATCTGGCGACCATTGAGATCAGGGAATTTCTCTTGCACAAGTGCAGCTGCTCCACTCACAAATGGT
>NZ_NHYK01000058.1 GCF_003288805.1 Helicobacter sp. 10-6591
TGATCTTTTGATTCTATAGTGCCATTATTAGTGAAGTTTTTCACAACAGTTTGGCCACCTTTAGTAGTAGTTTTCCCATTTTTTGTTTTTTCATCTGTATAGAGATAGACTGTATCTACCTTATTGCTTGAGCTTATTGTTCCTTTATTTTCAAAGCTCTCTATTGTAGAGCCACCACGAAAGAGTATGTTCCATCCTTGCTTTCCATTTTGAATCGTTCTATTAAGAGTAGCTCCTTGTTCTATTGTTATCTTAGGAACATTGACAATACTATTATTACTACCATTACCCACTTCTAGGGTTGGATTGTTATTGTTGTTTGTTTCTTGTTGTATAACAAGTGAGCTTATAG
>NZ_NHYK01000005.1 GCF_003288805.1 Helicobacter sp. 10-6591
AACAAGAAAAGTTGCTGTTATGAGAGATAGTCGTATGTTCATTGTTCCTCCTTGAATAAGTCAAAGATTTTCAATAAGTCTAAAGATTTCCATTGAGAGGAATTATTATAGGGGGGGGGGTTAATCTAAGCTTAAAGTTATATGTCTGTGTTGAAAATTTTTATAGAATGTTCCCCGTTATATTTTATTACTTGGCAAGGATTGAAGAATGCAGCGATTGATTATGCTAGTGGTGGTATTTGCGTTAAATTTGCATGCAGAATCTGGGATCATCAAATCATTGCAGTCGCAATTCGAAAACAACAGCACACAAAGAGCTAAAATACAATCTATCCTCCAAAAACATGGTATAAATTTTGAAGTTTTAGAGGTACATAATCTTACCCATGGCCTTAGTTTTGTAGTGGTTGGAGATAAAGAAGGCCACAAGAACTCTTTGTTTAGCACCAATGATGGTGAGGTCATCTTCCACACACAAGCAGTTTTTAGTCTGGATAGAGCTTTTGACACCAAGTTAGAAACTCTCCATCAAGAACTCTATGAAGAGCAAAGAAAGCGCGTGGATTCTCAGGTGTTAGAGATTTTCAAAAACTACACAGATGCAGTGATAAGCTTTAAAGCAAAGACTGCTAGTAAAAAGACATTTTATATTGTTTCTGATCCTAATTGTCCCTACTGCCACAAAGAGTTAGAGAGGCTTCCTATACTGCTAGAAGATGCTAATGTAAAAATGCTTGTTGTGGGATTTTTGGGTGAGAATTCTTTACAGAAAGCAAGTGTGATTCTTGAGAAGAGAGGAGCTGATGAAAAGGCCAATCTAGTCTTACTGCAACAACTCTATACGAAAGACAAAAAGCAAAACCTCTCTTACCAAAAGCAGCTTGAGAAGGCATTGCAAATCACTAGAGCGCTTTCAGATTCTGGAATCAATGGAGTACCTTACATCATTGAGCGTGATAACTAATGCAAGTAGCGCCAATTGTTGAGAGATTCTTTTCTCCATTGCTTACACAAGAGCAAGAAAGCGATAAGTTAGAGCATATCCGTGCTAATACTATTTTGGATTCAAAGACACATTATTTTGATTGGACGGCAAGCGGTCTTGCGTATAGAGATATAGAATCTCGTATAGATGAGATTTTGCCTTTTTATGCTAACACGCATTCTTTTTCCTCTACGCATGCCAAGATAATGAGTGCGCTTTATGAGGAGGCAAAGGTGCATTTGGCAGAGTGTCTTGAGCTAGACTCTAGCTTTGCCTTGCTTGCTTGTGGTAGTGGTGCAAGTGGGGCAATCAAAAAATTCCAAGAGCTCACAGGGCTTTATATCCCACCACAAAGCCTTGAGATTTTACAGAAACAGGGATTTTTGCAAACATTAAGCGTACAGGAAAAAAGTGCGCTTGCAAGAGTTTTTATCAGCTCTTATGAGCACCACTCCAATGAAATCTCATTGCGTCAGGGTCTATGTGAAGTGCTCAAGATAGCACTAGATTCCCAAGGTCGCTTTAGTCTGCAAGATTTGCAATCCCAACTCCAACTATCAACTTCTAGTACGAGGCTTATTGGCGCATTTTGCCTTGCTTCAAATGTCAGTGGATTACTCTCTCCATACAAAGAAATCGCGCGCATTTTTAGGCAATACAATAATTCTATCCTTGCCTTTGATGCAGCAAGTGCCAGCTCGCATCTGAATATACCTTCACGATATTTTGATGCGCTTTTTCTCTCTCCGCATAAGTTACTTGGTGGTGTGCAGGCCTGTGGGCTTTTGGCTATCAAAAGGAGCTTGCTAGATTCACAAAATCCAAGCTTTAGTGGTGGAGGCACTATCGAGTATGCAAGCAATCAAGGACATTTATATGTGCAAGATATGGTACATAGACAAGAGGCTGGAACACCACCGATTTTAGGATTACTGCGTGCATGTCTTAGCTTTAAGCTACGCAATGAAGTGGGGTTGGACCTTATTAGAAGGCGTGAGAAAATCTTAAGCCAGATTCTACTTCATGAGCTTAAGGCAATCCCTGCACTTGAGCTTTATGGCGATTGGCATAGCGCGCAATCCCAGCACAATCTAGGGATTATTAGCTTTAATATCGCCTGTGTGTCTCCTTTTGATTTAAGCTTGGTTTTGAGTGAAAGATTTGGAATCCAGACACGAGCGGGATGTTCGTGTGCTGGACCTTATGGGCATTATTTGATGGAACTAGATTCTTTGCATATAGATTCCCAAAGTACCAAAACCCTCTATGAGCTTTATCAAAATCCAAGCAAGCGTCCGGGCTGGATTAGGATTAGCTTGCATTATGCCCACAGTTTAGAAGATATTGAATACCTCGTAGATTCTCTACAAAAAAGCATAAAACTCCTGCGCAGATAGATAGCAGCCTTTGTTGGCAAATTAAAACAGACTGGTTATTTGTTTTCAATGTTTTGTGTTAAATTCTGTAAACTCTTGAAAACCATACGCTTCTTTGACTTCTTTAAGAAGCACAATTGTTTGAAGCTGTCTCTCAAATCTTTTGATATTTAATAAAATCAATCAAGGGATAATATTTATTATTTATGTATTTTCTCAGTATAGAATTGCTGGCTTTTTCAGTGCAAAACAAACCACTAGAGGCAAATCACCACAAATAAAGGATAAACAAATGAAAAAAAGCTTTTTTTTGCGTACGCTCCTTGGAGCCATAACTATCGTTACATGTGCAGCCCATGATATATCCACACATGATCACTTGCATCATCATATGCACTCTTATGATTCCCACTCTGATGACCATCACAAAGCGCATTGGGGATATGGAAAAGACAATGGTCCAAAGCAATGGGGTAAGCTTGATGAGGCGTACAAGCTCTGTGATTTGGGACATAATCAAAGCCCTATAAGTATCCCCACGCATTCTGCGCAAAAAAGCGCTCATGCGCTAAAAACTGCTTATCTTGCCAATTCTGTTGAGTTTATAAATAACGGACATACATTGCAAGTCAATTATAAAAACTCTGGCGAATTGCTCTATGAAAACAAGCCGTATGAATTGCTCCAATTCCATTTCCATACGCCTTCTGAGACATATATTGATCAAAAAGGGTATCCCCTAGAAATCCATTTTGTCAATAAAAGCGCAAATGATACTCTGCTTGTGCTTGCGGTATTAGTCAAGGAAGGAAAGGCAAATAAACATTTTTCGCAGCTCATAGCGCATCTACCTGAAAAGGAAGGGCAAAGTGTTGCGCTGAAAGGGTTTAATCCTACTAACTTGCTGCCAAAAAAACTTGGCTACTATGCCTTTGATGGCTCACTTACAACTCCTCCTTGCAGTGAAATGGTGCAGTGGGTAGTTTTAAAAGATTATATCTTTGCTTCTAAAGAACAAATAGAAGCTTTGCATAGGATTTTGCAAGACAATGCAAGAGATCTCCAAGAGCTCAATGATCGAGTGATAAAAGTCGCAAACTGATTGCTTTGCAAGCAGTTGCACTTAAGATGGGCTACAATCCACTTTGAGTGAGAATTCATAGTTGTAAAGGAGAAATGATGCCTGTAGCATTTATCACTGGGGCAAGCTCTGGTTTTGGCAGAGAGATAGCTAGGGCCTTGGCAAAGAAGGATTATAAAGTCGTGGCTTTGGCGCGCAGAAGTGAGCGATTGGAAGATTTACGCAAGGAGTTTGGAGAGAGAATCTATCCAATATGTGTGGATGCAAGAAACAAAGAAAGTGTTTTTAGCGCTATTGATTCTTTGCCCCAAGAGTTTTCTGACATAAGCATATTGGTTAATAACGCAGGCCTTGCACTAGAGCAAGTTGAGTTTGATAAGCTTGAAATAGATGATATTGATACTATGGTGGATACGAATATCAAAGGCTTTTTGTATGTGGCTCGCGCTCTTATACCTCTTTTGCGCCGGCAAAAAGATGCCTATATTTTTAATATTGGCTCGGTTGCCGGTAGAAACCCCTATTTTGGCGGGAATGTGTATTGTGGTACAAAAGCTTTTGTCGGACAGTTTTCACTTGCTTTGCGCAATGATTTACGAGGGAGTAATATCAAGGTTACAAACATCGCTCCAGGACTTTGCAAGACAGAATTTAGCGAAGTGCGCTTCAAGGGTGATAAAAAGAAAGCAGATTCCTTGTATGAAAATACAAAATTTATAAGTGCAAAAGACTTGGCAGAAGTGTTATTGATGCTTGTTGCCTTACCTTCTCATATCAATGTCAATGAAATCGAGCTTATGCCAGTCACACAGACATGGTCAGGATTCCATATAGAGAGATTTGGGTAGTGGTGTTTTGGTCTCCATTATCTTACAAGTCTATTTAACTCTCTCAACCACTTGCACATTGTTCACATTGTATTGGAATAAGACAAGTACTTTATCTTGTATTTTGTATATCAAGAGTCAAAGTAGTTGGCTCGCTTGAAGGGAAATGTGTGCCTACAAATCTCATATTTGTTTCTTTGAGCATTCGGAGTACTTCTTGTCTTGTCTTTATCGCCTCATCTTTATCCATATCGTATTCTATGGCAATCTGCGGATTGTCTTTTTGCACATCATAAACATGTAGCAAATCCGCAACAAAGAGTAGCTTAGAGTTTTTGGAATCTTCTAGCAAGATCATAGTGTGTCCGGGCGTGTGCCCAAAAGCTTGCAAGGGTGTAATCTTGAACTGCAAAGATTCTAAAATAGGAGTGTCTTTTGTGAAAAATTCTTTTTTACTGAAAGAGTTAAGAGCATTCTTTGCTTGCAAATCTTGTGAATGCATCCAGAATTCGTATTCCTTTTTCTCGACCAGTAATGTCGCGTTTTTAAAAATATTCTGTTGGTTGTTATCTAAAATCCCTCCTACATGATCTCTGTGCCCATGAGTAATGATTATATGGGTAATATCGCTGGGGGTTAGTCCTTGTTCTTTGAGTTTGGATTCTAAAACTTCTCTTGTATGAGGGAATCCCGTATCTATAAGAGCAATAAAGTCTTTGTTTTTGACAAGCATAATATTGTGCTGATTTTGGCGATAGGTATTGGTCTTTATCATTTTATTTTCTGTAATGAGCTTATTTGTTGGTGGATTGCCTTGCTGCAAAGAGATGACAAATACCTCAGAATCCGCCATATTCTGCTTATAAAATCCACTTCCAAAAGCATAGTAAACACACATACCAAAAGACAAAATCCATACTAAAAGTTTCATTATTAGCTCTCCTTTTTGTATTTTTTATAAACCCATTTTGCCCGGATTTAAGATGTTATTTGGGTCAAAAGCTCTTTTGAGATTCCTAAAAAGATTCATTTCCTCTTTGGTAAAAGCAAGCTCCATAAAAGATGCTTTTGATAGCCCTATACCGTGCTCGCCACTTAGTGTGCCTTCCAAATCTACTGCAAGCTTGAAAATCTCAGTGATTGCCTCATGGCCTCTCTGTAAGTCCTTTAAGTCCTCTACCATCACATTTGTATGTACATTACCATCGCCTGTATGCCCAAAACAAGGAATCTTAAAGCCATATTTCTTGCTGATCTCACCAATACCAGCAAGCAGCTCGGGTAAGCGCGCACGTGGGACTGTTATATCTTCGTTTAGTTTTTTCTTACCATAGATTGTGATGCTTTGGCTTGCATTACGTCTTGCAAACCACAAGTCCTCCTCTTCTTGTTCATTTTGTGCGATCTTAAATTCTTTGCAATTGTTTTCCTTGAACTTTGCTTGGAGTGCGTGTAACTGGTAGTCTAAGAGCTCTTGTAAGTCGCCATCTACCTGGGTGATGATAATAGCACCTGCATCTTTTGGTAATCCTTTGTGGAATCTGTCTTCAACTGCGCAAATACTCAAATTATCCAAAAACTCCATTGCAACGGGTGTGATACCGCTAGCCATAGTTTTGTACACGGCATTCATAGCATCATCAATAGTCGCAAAGATTCCCATGGCAGATCTTTTGAATCTAGGCTTTGCTATGAGCTTTAAAGTAAGCTCTGTGATTACTGCGAGTGTCCCTTCACTTGCAATAAGAGTGCCTACAATGTTATAGCCCGCGACATCTTTGATTGTTTTTTTGCCTGCGCGGATAATGTCTCCATTTGGCAAAACAGCGCGCAAAGCCATCACATAATCTTTCGTGATTCCGTATTTGGCAGCGCGCATTCCGCCGGCATTCTCACTGACATTACCACCCAGAGTACTATAGTCCTGGCTGGCAGGATCAGGTGGATAGAAAAGCCCTTTTTGCTCAATTATATTTTGGAAGTGCTTATTGATAACAGCTGGTTGTACACGCGCTATAAGATTCTTTTCATCGATTTCTAAAATATTATTGAAGTGTTTTTCCATTGCCAAGATTACCCCGCCGCTACTAGGAAGTGCCCCACCTGTGAATCCACTGCCAGCTCCACGCGGGATAAGAGTGATTTTGTGTGTGTTGCAATATTTGAGAATCTCGCTTACTTGGAGCTCATTTTGTGGATAGACTACTGCATCAGGTTCATATCTCTCTCTTGTAGCATCATAGCAATAAGCAATCAAATGCGCCTTGTCGTTGTAGCAGTCTTGCTTTCCTACGATGTTTTGTAAGTTATTGAAATGTTTGGAATCCAACATAGCCAACCCTTATGAATATTGATGGAAGAAAATATCCAAACTGTAGTGCTTGGAGCTATCACGCAAATCCAAATACGCATCTATAAAGCGCAATTCATCTTTTCCATACAGAGACCGTCTTTCGCGCACTCTATCAATCATTTCAAGCTCGAGCATCACATAAAAAAGCGCAATATCTGCCATCTCATCATTAGACGCTAGATTCTCAAAAAGCTTGTACCATCTATCAGGCTCTAAAATCTGCTTGGAGTTTTTTGCAAACTGCAGATAATCACTTTGCGTAAATTTGACTTGCTTAAGACTTGTAACTATAAGATTGGTATCAAGTTTTTCGTGTTCTCTTGTAAGTGCTTTTAGCAATGCATCTTTATGCAATGGCTTAAGAGCTACACCAGAGGTAAAAAACTTCTCCAATTCTTTTTTGTCGCTGGATTCTAGAATCTGCGTTATAGCAAAGTCTTTGAGCTCATCGCATTCATCTTTTTCAAGCATGCTAAAAGCAAATTTTTTGTCGTTTCTTATTCTATTTTTGTTGTTTTGGATACTGAGTTGGTTGTCTTTTTCTAAATCATAATGTTTGAGTTCTACAACTTCGCCATTGATTATGCTTTCATAGTCTTGGATAAGCTTATCGATTTTTGATTCAAGGCATTTTTTAGAATCCACTTTAGGCATAAGTATAAAGCGTCCAAATACCTTAGATAGCAAAGCAATATGAGAATTTTTATAGATTCTTTGTGGCACTGTCTTGTGTAATGCCTGCTCGCTTATTTGCATAATGAGTTTATTGAAGTCATTTTTTGTATGGTAAGACTTGAGAAGTTCTTGTATAAAGTTGGCACCAAAAAGCACCAAAGTACAGACGAAAAATACTAAAACGATTATGATGAGCCAGAGTGCTATGGGCAGAGTGACTTCATGATCAAGATACAAAAGATTCAAACTGTAATCACCCAGGTCTAAGCTATAGGCATAAACGCCCAGCACCATGCAAAAAACAACACTAAAGCCCATATAATATTTGAAATTCATTAAGTTTCCTTTTTTGAAGCCTTCAGATTCTTGTATTTGTTTTCAATATTTTGCGTCTTTTCAAAAAACTCTCTGCAATTGATGCAAAATCTCGCATGTGGCTTTACATTGAGCCGTTGTATATCAATTTCATCATCACACATTTCACAGATTCCATAAGTTTTGGATTTGATCTTATTGAGCACATATTCTATTTCTTGTATCTCTTTTTTCTGTACCTCCATGATTGAGATTATATTGTTTCCATGCTCATGAGCTGCAACCAAATCACTATCATCACTAAAGCTATTCCATTCACGCAAAGCTTTGTCTTTCTCTAGTAAAGAATTTATAAGTTTTTCGCGTCTTGCGGTAAGCAACTCCTTGAAAAAATTATAATCCATGTTTTTAGCCTCCAATTCGATTAAGATGGTTATTTGTGATAAGGATGATTTGCTAGAATGCTTAATGCCCGATATATCTGCTCTATAAGCACAAGTTTTGCAATTTTATGACTGAAAGTAAGCGGGCTCAAACTCAGAGTTTTGACACTTTTCAAAAATCCCTCTTCAAACCCAAAAGCCCCACCGATAAAAAAATTCACCTCATTTGTATCTTTGAGTAAATTTGCAAACCCTAAAGAATCTAATGCTTTGGCATCTGGGTGCAGAGCGATATTAAGAGCATTTACTTTGATAAAAGAAGTAAATACTTTCGTATAAGATTCTTTGGCTTTGGAGGCAGAGAGCTTCTGAGCTCGTGCAATAGATTGGGTAAAAATATCAATAACATTGATTTGCGCATTAAAGGCTTGGGCTTTCATTGCAAACTCCTTTATGATACCTTCAAGCTGAGAATTTGCCTTGCTAATACAATACAGGTTGTATGTCATGCGTTTTGTATGTAAGAGCTTTACAAAGATCATACAGAGTTTGTTTGAGATTCTTGCGCTCTACTACCATATCTATAAGTCCATGTTCTAGTAAAAATTCCGCTGTTTGGAATCCTTGAGGCAAATCTGCGCCTATAGTTTGTTTGATCACCCTTGGTCCGGCAAAGCCAATTATTGCTCCGGGCTCAGCAATAATAATATCTCCCAAAAATGCAAAACTTGCACTCACCCCACCAAAAGTAGGATTGCAAAGTAATGAGATAAAGGGCAGCTTTGCCTCGCTTAGTTTATTGAGCGCACAAGAAGTCTTTGCCATTTGTAAAAGCGAGAAAGTAGATTCTTGCATTCTAGCCCCACCACTTGTGGAGCAAATGATAAGTGCTTGGCGGTTTTTGATCGCGCGATTTATCGCACGGACTATCTTTTCGCCTTCTACTGATCCAAGTGAGCCACCCATAAATTCGAAGTCAAACACTACAAGCTGTACATTCATTCCCTGTATGCTAGCACTTCCTGCTATTACAGCACTAGGCCTGCCTGTCTTTGTCTGCGCCTCTTGGACTCGGTTTTTGTAGCTTTTCTTATCTACGAATTCCAATGGATCGACAGGACGCAAGTCTTTATCAAACTCTTTGAAGCTATCCTTATCGGACAAAAGTTCGATTCTCTGGGTTGCTGAGATTTTGAAGTGGTAATTGCATTTAGGACAAACTTGTGATTGCGAGAAGATTTCTTTGTAATACATTAACGCGCCACAACCTGGACATTTCACCCAATGACTAGGAGCATCATTTTTCTCTGCACGAGGTTCATTTCTTTTGCTTTTAAAAAAATCGCTAAACAACATATCCTCATCCTCTATGTTTTAGGCTCTCTGAGTTGAAGAAGTCGCGCGATAATAGCAAAAATTTGCTTATCTTTGACCTACGAGGGAAAATCTTAGGAATGTGTTTGGTATGCGAGTTTGGGGGATAATAGAGCTGAAATCAGAGCTTGCCAAGAAGCAACTTGTAAGAAGCAATTTGTAAAAATTGTGAAGTATTTTAAAGGGATTGTATGGACTAGGGATTTTAGAGTATATAGCGTGCTAAATCTACATTTTCTACCAAATCTGCTAATTTCTCTCTGACCATAGCAGCACTCACTAGCACTTGCTTGCCGGTATATTCCTCACATGCAAAGCTAATATCTTCTAGTACTCTTTCTATTGTTGTATGTAGCCTGCGCGCACCAATATTCTCTGTTTTTTGGTTTGCATCAAAAGATAATCTTGCAAGCTCTCTAATTGCTTCATCTTCAAAATCCAATGTAATATCTTCAGTTTGTAACAAAAGCTGGTATTGGCGGATAATAGAACTTTTGACTTGGGTAAGAATCTTATATAAGCTCTCTTGTGTAAGGCTTTCTAGCTCCACTCGCAGAGGGAATCTTCCTTGCAGTTCTGGTATCAGATCGCTTGGTTTGCTAAAAGCAAAAGCCCCTGCGGCAATGAAGAGGATATAATCGGTTCGTATCTGGCCGTATTTTGTAGCTACTACACTACCCTCGACTATAGGAAGCAAATCTCGTTGGACGCCTTCTTTGCTAGGGTCTTGGCGAGAAGAATCTTTAGCCCCCACTGCAATCTTATCTATCTCATCGATAAATATCACTCCTTTTTGCTCTGCACGTTTTAAGCCCTCTTGCTTGATTGCTTCATAATCTAGGCATTCCTTGAGTGCCTCTTGGGTAAGCGCAGTTTTTGCCTCCTTCACACTCATTTCGCGTTTTTGCTTTTGTTCTTGTGGGGAAAATACCTTGATAAGAGATTCTTGCATTTTGGCCATATCCATAGGCAACCCTTCATCAATCACTAAGCTTCTGCTAATTTCAATATTGATTTGTAAAGAATCCATCTCGCCTTTACGTACTCTTTCTTTCATTTTTTGGAAGCTTTGGTCGTATTCTTGCTTTTTCTGCTCACTTACACTGCTAGGAAGAGGCGGGAGAATCTTTTGGGTGATTTTATTTAAGATATATTCTTGGATCTTTTGTTCCTCTTTTTGCTTGTATTCTTTTTCCACAAGATTCACACTTGCTAGCACAAGGTCTCGCACTATAGATTCCACATCTCTACCTACAAACCCTACTTCCGTGTATTTGCTTGCTTCCACTTTGACAAAAGGCAGTCCCATGATCTTTGCCATACGCCGCGCAATTTCTGTTTTGCCTACACCTGTCGAGCCTATCATAAGGATGTTTTTTGGTGTGATTTCCTCTTGGACTTCCTTTGGGAGATTCATTCGGCGATAGCGATTTCTTAGAGCAATGGCCACACATTTTTTTGCTTCGCTCTGCCCAATGATATAGTCGTCCAAATACGCCACTATCTCTCTTGGCGTCATATTATCTTGGTTTATCATACTAGCTCCAAAATCTTGATATTTGTATTTGTATAGATACACAACTCTCCTGCAATTTGCAGGGATTGCTCGACAATCTGGCGCGGAGAAATGGATTGAGGGATTCTCTGAAAAGCTCTAGCTGCACTGAGTGCATAATTCCCTCCGCTACCAATAGCAGCTATCTTGCCATCCTCTGGCTCAAGCACATCACCTGTCCCACTTAAAATAAAAATATGCTCTTTGTTAAGCACTATCATCATCGCTTCTAGCTTGCGTAAATACTTATCGCTCCGCCATTGTCTTGAAAACTCAAGCACTGAGCGAACTAACTCTCCCTTTTTACCTTCCAAGATTCTCTCAAACATATCAAAAAGACTAAACGCATCCGCGGTGCTACCGGCAAACCCGCTTAAGATCTGCTCGTTATAAAGTGTGCGCACCTTGGTGGCGTTACTCTTCATGATGCAATTCCCAAATGTCACCTGCCCATCACCGCCAATAACCGCATATTTCTTGCCTTCAAATTCGCCTTTGTAACCTAGAATCGTGGTTGCCTCAAACATCCCCTTCCTTTCATTGTAATGAGTTCTGCTGCTAAAGAATATGGCGTAAAAATAAGGCAGGGATTATAGCTTGTTTGTTTTGGCTTTTTGTGTGGAATTATTTTTGTTTAACCTCGCGATACACAAAAACTAAGGTATTTCTCAATGACTCATTCCCTCGAACCTTTCGCAAGCTTTGAAGAGAATCTGCTTATGTGGATAGCGCTGTTTATGCGTTGGAAAATCAACACTCTCTCAAACCACCAAGTGCGCAGTAAAGAAACAATCTTGCAATGCCTAGAGATTCTCAAATCCCAGCCAAAGAGCATCACAGAACTGCTTAATATCTGCAAGAGGGCAAGAGCCGCGGGACTTATTGGGATTAATATCTTTATCACGCCACTATCAAAGCTCTATGAGTATCTTTGCTCATTGCATCTTAAGAGTCTGCGTGAGATCAATGAGGATGCTATTGTTGATTTCTTGAGTGTCTATACTTCTATGCTGAGCAATGCGAGTAAGAAAAACTACAGAATCGTGCTCATAGGATTTTTTGGCTTTATTGACAAGCGCAATCAAGACAATGGGCTCTCACATGTCTTTGGGATCGAGCTTACTATCAGGCATTTGATGAATCTTAATAGCACGCACAAGCTCCCAGCATATTTGGATGAAGCAGAGCTTGAGAGATTTTTAGAATCACTTGATAACGCACCGCTTGGAGCCAAGTATTCTACGCGCGATAAATTGATTATAAAAATAATCGTCTATACGGGTGTGAGGGTAAGTGAGATTCTCTCTCTTCGCATAAAGGACTTTATCCCGCAAGGAGATTTGTGGCTATTCCAAGTAAGGGGCAAGGGGAACAAAATGCGCGTGGTTATGATAAAAAAAGTCAAGATAGAAAGTCTTATGAAAGCATGGATGGAGCAGCGCACCCAAATAGCATTGCACTCAACTATAGAAGATAATCTCATTTTCTGCAATAAAAAAGGCACAAAACTCACGCAAGCAAGGATATACCAAGTGTTAGGAGACATCCTAAGCTATGCAGGAATCAAAAAGGAAAAAATGGGCGCGCATATGCTTCGGCATACCTTTGCCACTATGCTCTATAGCAAGAAGCATGACCTAGTGCTTGTGCAAGAGGCTCTAGGTCATGCCAATCTTAATACAAGCAGAATCTACACACATTTTGATAAGCAGCGTCTGCTTGAGGCCGCAAGCGTGCTTGATGATTTTGAGAAATAGCATCGTATAAGAATCTGTAGTGTTATAATCACTGCTTTATCTCTAGAAACATGAAAGGATTCCCTATGTCGCGAGTGTTATTAATACTTATGCTCTGTGTTTGCAATGCCTATGGTGAAAAAATCAATGTGCTAGCAGCAGCGTCTTTGAAGTTTGTCTTAGAGGATATAAAAGAAGAGTTTTTAAAAACTCGCAGAGAAGATGGGATTGACATTAGCTACATTTCATCAGGCAAGGCTTATGCGCAGATCAAAAACGGCTCAAATGCACAGCTTTTTGTCTCTGCAGATTCTTCTTATCCACAAAAGATTTTTGAAGACAATCTTGCTTCAAGTCAGCCAAAGGCCTATGCACGTGGCAAATTGGTGCTTTTTAGCGCAAACAAAAGCTATGATGCAAGCAGTCTGAAAATCCTTGAGGATAAGAGCATCAAGCACATAGCCATTCCAAACCCAAAGCTCGCTCCATATGGCGTGGCTGCACAAAGCTATATCAAAAGCATGGGGCTAGAGAAAAAGCTCCATCCCAAGCTTGTGTTTGGAGAATCCATTGGCCAAGCAAGCGCGTATGTGAAACAAGGCGTGGCAGAAATTGGCTTTAGCGCGCTTTCGATCGTGATAAAAGATACAACCACTACCTATAGCGTGATTGAGCAGAAGTATTATGAGCCTATTGTGCAATCACTTGTGGTTACAAAAGCTGGAGGGGATTCTCAGCTGGCAAAGGATTTTGCAGAATATATCTTAGGAGAGAGAGCGCAGAGCATTTTTTACGAATATGGCTATGATGCCCCATAGGATAAGATGAACACACTCAAAGCTAGGATAACAAATATAGAGCATGATGAGAATCTCGCGCTTATAGAGCTAGATTCTTGCTTTGGTATGTTTTTGGTCTTGCTCATTTTTACTCAGAGCAAGCAGCAATGGCAGAGAGGACAAGAAGTAAGGCTTGTGTTTAAGCAAACAGATCTCTTGCTTTCTTTATCAGATAGTTTGCTTGGTATCCACAACTGCTTCATACACGAAATATCCTCCATCAAGCAAGATTGCATACTTTCACTCGTAGAATTCCAAAGCGGTGTGTCTGCCCTGCTATCTACCCGTGATTGCAAGCGTTTGCAAAGCATGGGCTTAAAAGTAGGCGCTACATGCTCATGGACAATAAACCCTACACAGATTCTTCTCCAGCAGCTCGATTAAAAGATTTATAGGAGGAATTATGCAGCAAGAATTTTTGCAAACCATGCTCTTAACCTTTAAGCTTTCTTTGCTTACGACATTGATTTTATTGCCTATTGGGATAATGCTTGCTGCTTTGCTAGATTCTTTGCGCTGTAAGCTTGTCATCGTTTTAGAATCACTCATTTGGATGCCACTTATCCTTCCTCCTTCAGTGCTTGGATTCTATTTGCTTATAGCATTCAATAAACACAATGTCTTAGGTGCATTTCTCTTAGAACATTTTTCTTTCCAGCTTGCTTTTAGCTTTCATGGATTGGTGGTAGCAAGTGTGATTTTTTCTCTGCCTTTTATGGTAAATCCAATCAAAAATGCGCTTGCCTCTTTGCCGCAATCTCTCAAAGAAGCCAGCTACACCTTAGGGAAGGGCAATCTTTATACATTATTTTTCGTCCTCTTGCCAAATATCAAAGGCGCTTTGCTTTTAGGATGTGTAACGAGCTTTGCACACACTATAGGGGAATTTGGAGTAGTGATGATGATAGGTGGCAGCAGGATGGGCGAGACCAAAGTCGCAAGTATTGCAATCTATGAAGAAGCAGAGAGTCTCAATTATGGTTTAGCACACCAGTATGCACTCAGTCTATCTGCTGTAAGCTTTCTGAGCTTGTGTGTGATTTTTCTTATCATGCGCAGATATTTTGATAGGCATCTAAGGATTATCTAGTGATGGATATAGTCTTGGATTTTGCTCAAGAGCTTAGAGGTGGCCAGAGGGATACATTTACGCTTAAGGTACAAGAGAGCTTAGATTTTGGGGATTTTGTCGCGCTTTTTGGTAAATCTGGGGCGGGCAAAACTTCGATTTTAAGAATCTTAGGTGGGCTAGCAAGGCCACAAGAGGGGTTTATCAAAGTTGGCGATGAAATATGGCTGGATAAAAAGACCTATCTGCCACCACAAAAACGTAGTATTGGCTTTGTATTTCAAGACTATGCACTTTTTCCACATTTGAATGTCTATGAAAACATCACCTTTGCACTCACAGACAAGAAAGAGCGCGATTTTGTCCAATGGCTTATCAAGCTCATGGAGCTTACCCCTATTCTCAAAAGCCCAATAAATACTATCTCTGGAGGACAGGCCCAACGCGTGAGCTTGGCGCGCGCTTTAGTGAGAAAGCCAAAAATCTTGCTTTTAGATGAGCCATTTAGCGCTCTAGATTCTCAGATGCGCTTGTCTCTGCAAGATGAGATTGCAAAGCTGCACTATCATCTTAATCTCACGACATTTTTTATCAGTCATGACATGGCAGAAATCTTTAGGCTTGCACGCAAAGCTTGGATTATCAAAAATGGCAAAATAGTGCAAAGCGGAGATATACATAAAGTCTTCCAATCCCCGCATTTGAGTGCGAAAATCCGTCTTCATGGTGAGATTTTGCGTATCACAAATCAGAGCTTGGTGAGTGTGTTTGAGATTCTTTGTGGAGGTGAGATTATTAAGATTCTCTATGAAGCAAAAGAAGCACAAAATTTTCGCGTTGGAGAAAGGGTTTTTTTAGTCTCTAAGGCTTTTGCTCCAATGCTTTTTAAAGCCAACCACAACCATTTGTAAAACCCCAAAAAGTGTTACAATCTCTATAAAAATATATGGAGTGTGATTGAGAGTGTTTATTTTCTTTCTCTTTTTGTTTTGTATCTGCACAAACCCCTTGCAAGCATTAGAATCCACAAAAGAGCAGCACCAGCACCACAAATCACAGCCAAAATTACTCATCATTATGGATGATATAAAATCCGAGCAAGAACTTCTCTCTTTGCAACAACTTGGGCTTAATATCACACCTTCTATCTTTCCCCAAACGCCAAACACACCAAGAACAGCACAAATTGCTAGAATCACTGCAGATTATATGGTGCATTTGCCACTTGAGGCATTACATTTAAAGCAAGAAAGCTTAAAACCACTGCTAATAGGTACGAGCAAAGATGATATGCGCATGCGACTACAGGAGATAAAAACACAATTCCCAAAACTCAAGTATCTCAACAACCACGCAGGATCTAAATTTACAGCCAGCTATGAGGATATGAAGAATCTTTTAGAGGTTTTTGATGAACTTGGCTTGCGCTTTATTGATAGTATGACGACCCAAGATTCCATCACTTCCCATTTGAGCAAAGAGCAAAATCGCCTCATCATGCAACGCGATATTTTTCTTGATAATCGCCCAAACAAAGAAAGCATAGCCCTACAAATTGCCATAGCGATACAGAAGGCAAAGAGCAAAGGCTATGCGATTGCTATCTGCCATCCCAAGCGCGATACCTTTAGAGCACTCAAAGAAGCAAAAGAAAGGCTTTTAGGCGAAGTAGAGCTCATTTCTCCAATGGCTTTAGAATCATTTCTACAAGAGAAAAACATAACATTTTATATCCGTTCAAAGTTCCAATATGCACAAATCCAATGATTTTATAATCAAGCCCTTGCAGATTATCCCTAAGGCCTTGAAGGAATTATCTCGCTCGCCAAAAGAGCTATTTTTCATCGGGGATTCCCATCTGCTTGCAGCACCAATCAAGATAGCCATAGTAGGCACACGCTCGCCAAACCCTTACACAAAGCATTTTTGCGCCATGCTTGCAAGTGCCATAGCCAAAGCAGGAGGTGTGGTAGTGAGTGGAGGCGCACTCGGAGTGGATATTATCGCGCATACAAATGCCCTCCCTCGGACGATTATGTTTTCGCCATCAAGCTTGGATATTATCTATCCTAAAAGCAATGCTAGGATTATTGCTCAAATCGCAAAGGATGGACTCATCCTTAGCGAATACAAATGCGGTTACCAGCCTTTTGCACATAGTTTTTTAGAGCGAAATCGCCTTGTGGTTGGCTTGAGCGATATAGTGATTATCCCGCAAGCAGATCTCATGAGTGGCTCGATGCAAAGTGCTAGACTTTCTTTGGAATCAAAAAAGCCACTTTTTGTCTTGCCACATAGAATGAATGAAAGCCTAGGCACACAAAGCCTACTTGCAAAGAATCAGGCGCGCGCGATTTATGACATAAAAGACTTTGTGAATGAGATTTTTGGGACAGATTCTGTGACAAATGATGAGGTACTAGAGTTTTGTAAAAATGCGCCAAGCTATGAGGAGGCAATCTCACGGTTTGGACTAAAGATTTTGGAATACGAGATGGAAGGAAAAATCATGCGTGATAACGGGATAGTGCGGATATGCTAGATTCTCAAATACGTGTTGTTGCTTGTGATGTGGGGCTAAAACGCATAGGAGTGGCGATTTTGGAGCAAAATATCATTTTACCTCTTGAGCCTATCTTGCGTATTAATCGTAACCAAGCTGCAGAGCAATTAAGTACATTGCTCAAAAACAAAGCAGCCACACACCTTGTTGTAGGTAAGCCAAGCGGTGGCGAGGCAGGACATATGGATACACAAAGGCGTATTGAGCATTTTGTAGGTCTCTTGGACTTCGATGGTCAGATTATATTTGTCAATGAAGATTACAGCTCCAAAGAGGTGATGGGACTATTGCCAAGCAAGAAGTTACGAAGAGAGAGAAAAGGCAAGCTAGATAGCATAAGCGCGATGATTATTTTGCGAACTTTTATGGAAGGTGGGTCAGCTTAGATTCTAAGACTGCTAAGCCTCTATGCAAAGATTGCAAATCTTTCTTATTTGGATTGCAACCACACAAATTAAGGAATCTCGCAATTATCTTTGGCTACGGATAATCAAACTCTCGGGTAGATTGAATTTTGTTATCCAATATTCTTCTTGTACTCTCTGCTCACCACTGTCTCGCTCATGATCAAAACCAAAGATATGCAAAAGCCCGTGGATAAAGAGTAGCTGCAGCTCACACTCAATACTATGCCCTTGCTTTAAAGCCACTTCTTTAGCACATTGTATATTTATCACCACGCTCCCAATGACTTGTCTATTTTCTTGTGTGAAATCTACTTCAAGTGGGAAAGAAAGTACATCAGTTGGGGTATTTTGATTTCTGTGTATCCTATTAAGTTCTTGTATGGATTTTGAATCCACAATAAGGAGTTCTAAGATTGGCATACACAAAGCTTGTGGTTTGTAGAGAGAAAACATCTCATGATAGATTTTCTCAAAACCTTCAGATTCTATATCCTGCTTGCTCAAATTTTCAAACTCAAGCATTGCTTTCTCCTTAGGTAAGTCTGCTCTCAAAAATTATAGCCTCTTTGGTGTATAATCTAAGCCAGCAAGCTTGAGAGAGGGGTTTATATGGTAGATTATGGAATCAATTTTTGGTCAAACAATAACTTCATTATTGATGAAGGACGAGTGAAAATCAATTATAAATCCAAACCAGCGCTGATAGATATTGTGCAAGAGATTCGTGAAAAGGGATATCGCGGTCCATTGCTCTTGCGCTTCCCACATCTTATCAAGAAGCAAATTGATACTATGTTTGGTGCTTTCAAAAAAGCCATCAAAGAGTATTCCTACCAGGGCGATTTCAAAGCAGTCTTTCCTCTGAAAGTCAATCAAATGCCAAACTTTGTGCTTTCACTCGTTGAACAAAGCAAAGATAGAATTTATGGATTTGAAGCAGGTAGTAAGCCAGAGCTCATACTTGCAATGGCTTATACGAATAAAAATACACCAATCACAGTCAATGGATTCAAAGATAGAGAAATGATTTCGCTTGGCTTTATTGCAGCAAATATGAAACATGATATAACCTTGACCATTGAAGGTCTCAATGAGCTAGAGACAATTATCGAAGTGGCAAAAGAGATGGGTGAGCCATATCCAAATATTGGTCTTAGAATCCGCTTACATAGTGCGGGCATAGGAGTATGGGCTAAGAGTGGTGGGATAAATTCGAAATTTGGGCTAACCTCGCCAGAATTACTCGAAGCCATCGATATGCTTAAGAAAGAAAAGCTTTTGCATAAATTTACAATGATTCACTTCCATATTGGCTCACAGATTAGTGATATTTCTCCACTCAAAAAGGCATTACGAGAAGCAGGCAATATCTATGCAGAGTTGCGCAAAAAAGGTGCTAATAATCTTAAGGTGGTCAATATCGGCGGGGGGCTTGCCGTAGAATACACCCAGCATGAAAGTGGAAACAATCGCAACTACACGCTTGAGGAATTTAGCGGCGATGTCGTATTTTCTTTACGTGATATTGCGAAAAACAAAAAAGAACCAGAACCTGATATTTTTATAGAATCAGGACGTTTCATCGCCGCAAATCATGCTGTTTTAGTCACACCAGTGCTTGAGTTGTTTTCGCATGAATATGATGAGCGTGCCTTAAAGCTCAAACAAAAAAATCCTCCACTTATCGAGGAGCTTTATGACCTCTACAATAGTGTGAGTGAAAAAAGTGCGATTGAGTATTTGCATGATAGTTTTGATCATATGGAATCTTTACTGACACTTTTTGATTTGGGTTATATTGACTTGCAAGATAGGAGTAATACCGAAGTTCTTGTGCATTTGATTATCAAAAAAGTTATAAAACTGCTCAAGCACAAAAACCACAATGAGATTATCAGAATCCAAGAGCAAGTCCAAGAGCGCTATTTACTAAATTGCAGCTTTTTCCAAAGCTTGCCAGATTATTGGGGATTAGCACAAAATTTCCCCGTAATGCCACTTGACAGATTAAACCGCCGTCCTAATAGAAGCGCAAGCTTGTGGGATATTACTTGCGATTCTGATGGAGAGATTGCTTTTAATGCGAAGAAACCGCTTTTCTTGCATGATGTGGATGTGACAAAAGAGGAGTATTTTTTGGGATTTTTTCTCGTGGGAGCATACCAAGAGGTGCTAGGTATGAGACACAATCTTTTCACGCATCCCACAGAATTCAGCATCATCTTTGATGATGATCTCAATAAAGGCTATGAACTAAGTAATGTCTTAGAGGCGCAAACAATTTTAGATGTATTAGATGACTTAGATTATGATACAAAGGAGATCGAGCGTCGCTTGAAACAATACATCGAAGAGAATCAAGACTTAGGCGTAGAGGAAAAAAAAGAGGTGCTAGGTCAGCTCTATATTATGTTGAGTGAAAATGGCTATTTACGCACAATCATCAATAAAAACCAAGATAAACCATAGGGGTCAATCATATGCAAAAACAATCCAGTCTTTTTAGTCTAATACGAGAGGATTTTGCGGTCGTTAAGACGCGAGATCCGGCGTTACAAAGTAGCTTTGAATTGTTATTTAATTACCCGGGGCTTATCGCTCTTGTACATTATAGAATCGCTCATTGGCTTTATATGCGAGGCTTTAAAAAACTAGGCAGAGCAATCTCTGGAATCACACTGTTTCTTACAAATGTGGATATCCATCCAGAAGCAAAAATTGGCAGAAGAGTATTTATAGACCATGCCATAGGTGTTGTAATAGGGCAAACCGCTGTTGTGGGTGATGATGTTACAATCTACCAAGGAGTGAGCTTAGGTGGCGTGAGCTTGGCTAGAACAAAACGCCACCCAACTATAGAATCTGGTGTAGTGATTGGCGCGGGTGCAAAGGTGCTAGGTGATATAGTCGTCGGTGAAAATGCCAAAATAGGCGCAAATTCCGTCGTTATCAAAGATGTACCAAGAGATTGTACTGCTGTAGGAATACCTGCACGCGTGATTGTGAAAGGAAGATCCAAAGAAGCCGATGCGGCAAACAAGCTACCTGATATTGATAGAGTCTTATTCCAATATCTCCTAACGCGTATGAAAATCCTAGAGAAAAACACACAATTACCCCAACAATGCGTCAAAGAATTAGAAGAGCTAGAAGTTTTGTATAAAGATTTTTTGGAATCTTGCAACCACTAGGCACTCTGTTGCATATCTAAACGCCTATAATTCTTGAAGGATAGCCATGCAAAGCGCACTGTTTAAGAAAATCATCGCATTCAAAACACAGCTTAATTCTTGTATATTAGGACAAGAGGAGCTTATAGAATCTGTGCTTGTTGGCATCTTCGCGCAAGGTCATATATTGCTCTCAAGTGTTCCTGGACTTGCTAAAAGCACACTTGCACAAAGCATTGCAAAATCCCTCAATCTTAGCTTCAAACGCATACAATTCACTCCAGATCTCATTCCTAGTGATATTTTAGGCGCCCAAATTTATAATCCAGCTATCAATCAACTGCAAATACACCTTGGCCCAATCTTTGCAAATGTCGTTTTGGCTGATGAGATAAACCGCGCTCCAGCAAAAGTCCAGAGCGCGCTTTTAGAAGCTATGCAAGAGAAGCAAGTGACATTAGGAAATGACAGCTATTTACTTCCACAGCCCTTTGTAGTAGTAGCCACCGCAAACCCTATAGAATCACAAGGTGTTTATGTGCTTCCTGAAGCCCAGCTTGATAGATTTATGCTTTGTATCCATTTAGAATATCCATCCAGTGAGAGTGAAATAAAGATTCTCAAAAATATGCATACCAAGCGACCGGATACGTTGCTTGATTCTTATGATTTGGAGCTTATCAAAAAGCATATTGAAAATATTTATGTAGAAGAAAGCCTTTATAAATACATAGTGGATCTAGCACAAGCTACACGAAAACAAGTCAGCCTCAAAGGCATTGATTCTTGCTTGCAGCTTGGCGTCTCTCCTCGCGCTAGCATTGATTTATTGAAAGCATCGCAAGCATTTGCTTTACTGCAAGATCGCGATTATCTCATACCTAGCGATGTCTTAAGGGTACTACCTCTTGTGTTTTCACATAGAATCTTACTTGGCTTTGAAGCAAAAAGTATGGGGATAAGTGCACAAGACATACTCCAAGAGATTATCGCACTCACTCCCATTCCATAATTGCCTATGTTAGTCTTTAGCAAACCGCTTCCTTTCGTACAATTTTCTTGTTTGCGCGATACTTTTGGTGATGGTTATGATTTTTTAGAATTACGCGAATACCAGTACAACCAAGACGCTCGGTTTATCGCACCTTTGGCTTCACTGAAGTATGGACGTCCTATGGTAAAAACATACAGCACTCAAGCATTTTCTTATGTACATATTTGTCTTTTTGTATCCAAAAGCCTGCTTTTAGGAAAGCCAAGAAAGCTAGAGTTTATCTCTAGGATTTGTGAGATTTTATTGCAAAGCGCGGCATTCTATCAGCTCAAAGCATTGGTGCATATTCTAGATTCTAAGGCTATAAGGACCTTAGATAATGCTTTGGATATCTCGCGATTCTTAGATGAGTGCAAAAATGTTACCTTAGCCCAGAGGGAAACTTTTACAAAACTCCCTTTTTCTTATGGGCTACATTTTTTACTCACCCAAAGACACAAAAAAGGCCTGATGGTATTACTTGGAGATTTTTTCGAGCTTGATTTTTCTCTGAATCCCCAAGTATTACACTCAAGTTTCAAACATTCTCTTCTACTCTATGGACTTTGTGTGCGAGATAAAAGCGAGATAGATCCCAAGCCGGGATTTTGTGTGCAAGATGTAGAGTCAAATCAAGTCTATGCTTCTATGATTTCTTACAAACTCTATGAGCAAAGACTCAGGGCCTACAATGCAAAATTACAAAGCTATTTTGCAAATCTTGGTGCACACTTTAGCTTACTTAGCACACAAGATGAACTACCACAGGCTTTGCAAAGGATTTTTTAGATTCGTATCTTAAAGTTGCAATCCGTGGTGATTCAAAAAAAAAAAAAAAAAACTGAATTTAAGGATTTAAAAGTATGAAAATTGTCAAACTCATTGGTGGACTTGGGAATCAATTATTCCAATATGCTTTTGCAAGAGCATTAGGCGAAAAATCACAAGATAAGGTTTTACTCGATGCAAGTTGGTACTCAAACTCCTATAATTCCATACACCCACGCCCTCTTTTACTCTCGCTCTATAACATCACTCTACCAATAGCTACAAATAAGCGTATGCTCTATTACCAGAAAATATACAGGCGGACTCCAAAGATCGTGCGTAAATTTCTTTATCAATCACTTGTTGAAACAGAAGACAGATACACAGAGTTTGATGAAACTTTTTTCCGAAAAACCAAAATTTATGCGACCTACCGGGGTTATTTCCAGAATCTGGATTATTTTAAAAATCTCTTGAAAACCTTGCAACAAGAACTTACTTTAACAATACCCCTTGATTCTCCCAATACACGACTTTTAAAACAAATCAAATCAACAAATGCCGTAAGTTTGCATATAAGGGCGGGGGATTATTGTATTAATGGAATCAAATTGCTACCAATGGAATACTACAAGCAAGCTATAAACTATATTAAGACAAAACTTGCAGATCCTGTGTTTTATCTGTTCTCGGATGATTATGGATACTTAGAGAAAAATATCCAAAATCTTGGGATACAAAGATTCCAAATCGTAAAAAATGCGCAAGACAAAGGATATTGTGATTTGGAACTTATGAGAGCTTGTAAGGCAAATATCATAGCTAATTCTACATTTTCATTATGGGGGGGGGTATTAAATGAAAATGCAGACAAAATCATCATCGCACCAAAAACTTGGATTCATAACCAAAGAGATTATATGGGATTGCCAGAATCTTGGATAAAGATATAGACCACACTTTATGTCAAAGTGGTCTTTCAAAAAGCTTGAGCAAAAACCCATAGCCTTCTTTTTTCATAGCTTCTAATGGTATAAAGCGTAGCGAAGCACTGTTGATACAATATCTTAGTCCTCCTCTTGGTCCATCATCAAATACATGTCCTAAATGTGAGTTTGAAGCGCGGCTTAATACTTCTATACGCGACATATTCAAACTAAAATCCTCTTTTGTCCTTACTACTTCTGGGCTTATTGGTCTCACAAAGCTTGGCCATCCACTGCCAGAATCATATTTGTCATAAGAGCTAAAAAGCGGCTCACCGCTTACTCTATCTACATAGATTCCATGCTCGTGGTTGTCCCAATATTCATTATCAAATGCCATCTCTGTCGCACTTTCTTGGGTAACGTCATATTGCAATGGGGTAAGTGTAGCTCTAAGATATTGAGAATCTGGTTTTGGATAATCGCTCTGTATGATCTCACCCACATTTTGCAGGTCAATATGACAATAGCCATAGGGATTTTTCTCGAGATAATTTTGGTGGTATTCCTCAGCGCGTACATAATTTTGCAATACAAAAAGCTCGATTTTAATTTTTTGTTGGTATCTGCTTTGGAGATTATCGAGTGCCTCTTTAGCAGTAGTATATACATCAGAATCTGGCGGGTAATAGATCCCACTTCTGTATTGTCGCCCTACATCATTTCCTTGCTTGTTGATACTTATAGGATCGATGACTTTAAAAAACTTCTCTAGCAGTCTTGCAAGAGGCATTTTTAAATGATCATAGAGGACTTTTACTACTTCGGCATGATCGGTTATATGAAGCATGTGGTAGTTTGTATCGCTGGTTTTGCCATTCGCATAGCCTACTTCTGTCTCAAGGACACCATAAATGCCTTTCATATACGCTTCTATCCCCCAAAAGCAACCACCTGCAAGGTAAATCATCCGCTTTGAATCTTCTAGCAAGCAAAACTCCTTTGATGTTTTGTTTTCGTGGATAATACTTCAAAAATATGGAGTGAAACAATAAACTTTAATCTACTGTTTGCTAGAGTCGCCAGAAGTTTCGACTCCAAGTAAGCCTTAAACAAAGGGAGAGATATGGACGTAAGAGGATACTACATAAAAGCACAGGCTCTTTTAGAAGGACATTTTTTGCTCAGCAGCGGCAATCATTCTGCCTATTACCTACAATCAGCCAAAGTACTTGAGAATCCAAAAGTAGCAGAAATTCTTGTCCAAGCTTTAGCCAAAGAGATTACGGCTTATGGGCTAGAAATCAGCTGTGTCTGTTCGCCAGCACTTGGAGGGATTCTCGCAGGCTATGAGCTGGCACGAACGCTTGGCGTGCGATTTATCTTCACAGAGCGCGTAAATGGTGAGATGACTTTGCGTAGAGGCTTTAGCGTTAGCAAAGATGAAGCGGTGCTTATTTGCGAGGATATTATCACAACAGGTGGTTCTGCACTAGAATCTGCCCAATGCGTAGAAAAAAAGGGGGCGAAGATAGTAGGATTTGCCGGACTAGCCAATCGTGGAATCTGCAAGCGCGTAGGCTCTAAAATACAATCCTTATCACTTGCCAAACTCCCAAAAGATAAACCACTTTTTGCGTTAGATGATTTTGTGTTTGAGATGTATGAGCCAAGCCAATGTCCTTTGTGTAAGACTGGTAGCATAGCCATAAAACCAGGTAGCAGAGGAAACTAAGTGAATAAAAAGCCTCATAAAAACAAAAAAAAACCATTCCATTTAATAGACAGGCTTATAGCCTTTGTTACAGATATGTTTATGATAAATATGCCAATCCTTTATATTACAACCTACTTTGTGCTTGGCTCTAAAGAAGCATTTTTAGAAAATCATATTGCTATTTTTGTGTGTGTCATTTTGTTTGGAATTATCACAGCACTCTTTTTTGCAGCAAGTGGACAAACACCCGGCTACAGATATGCAAGGATAAAGCTTGTACAAGAAGGTGCAGACATACAAAAACCATCATTTCTTGTGGCTTTTTTGCGTTATTTGTTATGGATTTTTAGCATGGCTTGTGTCGTGGGAGTATTACTCGCATTATTCCGAAAAGATTCTAAGACGCTTTATGACTTGGTGTGTCATACGAAAGTGGTTTCGCTAGAAAAGTTGTGATTTTTTTTAAGTTCCTATAAATTTTAACTTTTGGCTTTTAAAACTGATTTGAGCTTTTGTTATAATTTTGCAAATTTATAAATTCGCAGGGGTTGGATATGGCGTCGTTTAAGAGCTTTTTGTTTGCGCTGTTTTGCTTAATATTATTTGGTGGTGGGATCGTGTTTTATGTGCTTTTTTTGGAGAACAAAAATTTCTTAGTCCATTTTGCCAAAACACCTACTGAGCTTAATATTCCTTTGAGTGCAAGCAAAAATGTGCAGCCAGATGAATACAGTGCTTCGCCACGTTTTAGTGCTAGCTTAGAACTTTCACAAAAATTATCCTTAAGTCCCGAAGAAAAATCCATGATTAGCACGGCTTTTCGAAAAATAGCAGAGAAAATCGAAGAAAGCGGGTTATGTCATGGTGGCACCCATACATTAGAGCCTGTCTTTTCTTACAAAAATGGCGCAAAATCTGTGAATGGACAGAACTTCAACGCAAGCTTTTCTTGTAGGTTTTCAAGAGACAAGCTAGGACAATACAATGACTTACTGCAAGAAGTTGAGCTTATAAATACAAATCTTGGATTTTTTATGATCATCTTGCCTGAGGCTCATCCCACTTTAAGTGCAAGCCAAAAGCAGCATATCACTTATGAATTGCGCAATGACATCCTCAAGCAAGCAAAGGATTTGGAGCAGGATTATACGCAGAGTATAGGCAAGCCATGTGAAATTACAAAAATAGATTTTTTCTCACATACTCCTAAGCATCATACTCCCCAAAAGCCTGACAAAGAACTGCAAACTCTATATGCACAGACCAGTCTTAGATGTTGAAAGGCCGAAGCATTAAAGGCTGCGCATGAATGTGTTTTTCAAACAAGGTGGGTTTGTAAGTCGAGAGAGCTTTAACGGTGAGTTTGATTCTCATAAAACTATTCTTTGGATTGATCTTTTTGCGCCAAGTAGTATAGAAATAGATCACATCGCCAATACTTATAATCTTGATATTCCTACTAAAGAAGAACGTGAGGAGATTGAGCAATCTGCGCGTTACTGGGAGGATAGCAATAGTATCACTATCAATACTTATTTTCTTATCCGCGCAGGAAATGAGCTTGTCAATGAGACAGTAACATTTATCTTGCATAAAAATATTCTCTTTACTTTGCGTTATAGCGAGTTTAAGGTATTTGAGGAAATTGAAGCCATTGTGTTGGCAAGCCCTAAGAATTTTGAAAGTGGTTTTGATCTTATTGCCAAGATGTTTGAAGCAAGAGTAGAAAAAGATGCTGATTTACTAGAATCTGCGGCCAAAGAAACTCGAATCCTGCGGAAAAATGTTTTTAACGAAAAAATCACCGACTATGAGCACACACTTGAGAGACTTTCAAATCTGCAAGAACTCAATATGAGTGTGAGAGATTCTTTGTTTGACAAAAGACGGGCTATTACTGCGATATTAAAAAGCGATAAGGCAGATTCCCAAACCAAAAAAAACCTCACTATCGTACTCAAAGATTTAAATTCTCTTGTGGAATTTACTGCAGTCAACATGAATGCACTTGATAATGTGCAAAATATTTTGACCAATCAAATCAATATTGAGCAGAACAAAACAATCAAGCTCTTCACAGTCGTAACAGTAGCTATGATGCCCCCTACGCTAATTGGTACGATTTATGGGATGAATTTTGATGTCATGCCTGAAACGCATTGGGATTTTGGCTATCCTATAGTACTTGTGGTGATGGCACTATCGACACTTTTTCCCATTGTGTATTTCAAGAAAAAAGGTTGGTTGTAATAAGCTAGGCTTATTACGAATCTTTTTTGGGACTCCACAAAGGGGGATTACACGAAGGGCGAAAATGAATTTTTCTAAAACTGGATTTATCCTAGCAACACTTGGTAGTTCTATTGGATTAGGTCATATCTGGAAATTCCCTTATACAGCAGGCATAAATGGTGGTGGGGCTTTCGTCCTGCTATATGTAGTTTTAGCCTGCTCTATTGGTGTGGCAATGCTCATAGCAGAAATGCTCATTGGACTTACTTCTCGCAAAAACGCGCTAGAGTGCTATCCTACTTTAGCATCACAGCATGCACAAGCTAGTCCAAAGTACCAGCTCTTTGGGGTTGGTGTGTTTGTGGGTCCTATTGTCTTGTCATTTTATGCCATAGTACTTGGCTGGATTGTGTGTTATTTGGGCTTGGCATTTATAGGCTATCCGCAAGATGTTTATGTTGCAAAGATACTTTTTATAAATTTGAGCACCCTCTCTTTTTGGATCCAAAGCCTTAGTTTTAGCCTCATATTGTTCTTGAGCGCATTTATCGTAGCCAAAGGCATCAAAAGAGGAATTGAAACTTGCAATATGGTTTTTATGCCATTGCTTTTTGCGATTTTTTGCATCTTGCTTGTGTATTCTTACAGTATGCAAGAAGGCTTTAGCAAAAGCATCGCATTTTTATTCCGCTTTGAGATTGATAAGATTACCCCGCTTGTCTTTATGCAGGCTTTAGGACAAGTGTTTTTCTCGCTCTCTCTTGGGGTTGGGACTATCTTGACCTATGCGCGTTACTCACAAAATTCACAGAATCTCTTGAAAAGTTCGCTTTGGGTAGTGCTGAGTGGAATCATCATTTCACTTATTGCTGGGGTTATGATTTTTGCGTTCTTGTATGAATTTGGACAAAACCCCACACAAGGTGCATCTCTTATGCTCCAAGCCCTTCCATTAGCTTTTGGCAAAATGAATGAGCAGATTGCTTATAGTGGTCAAATTGTGGGATTCTTCTTTTTCTTAGCAGTAATTTTTGCTGGCATTACCTCAGCAGTTTCACTTCTAGAACCCATCGTAGTGGTTTTGCAAGAAAAATACCATTTCACACAGGCAAAGGCTGTATGGATTGCGACATTGTGTATTTGGCTCATAGGCGAAATTGTCATTATAAGCTCTTTGGAATCTCTAGCACCAAGCTTTAGTCTTTTTGAACGCAGTCTGTTTGATAATCTCACATTTTTGAGCTCGGATTTATTGATGCCTATTGGCGGGCTTTTAGTTGTAGTATTTGTGGGTTACAAACTTAACAGAGGATTTTTGGAATCTGCCACAAGCTCTTTTTTTAGTAGATTCCAATTCCGCATTTGGCTTTTCCTTGTGCGATTTGTGATACCTGTAGTGATTATGGGGATTATCATCTTTGGCGTCTTAAGTGTTTTCTAACCACAAACTCCGAGAATTTTTAGATTCCCAATACACACTTTTTAATACCCAAGATGCACTCAACCCAGACAAGCCCGATCCTTTACTTATCGTGCATAGATTTAAAAATCACGAATGTTTAGCAGAGATTGCGCTTTTTTGCGCACTTCTTTCATATGGGAATGCGAAGCAGATTGTCAAATTCCTCTCCAAGTTTGATTTTAAAAGTCTCCAGCGTAATCAGCCCATATCTCTTGATACTAGGCTTTTTTATCGATTCCAAAGCGCACAGGATATAGCTTATTTGCTTGAAATTTTGAGAATCTGCGCTCATAAAGGTGGTGTAAAAAAGGTCTTTGTACATGGATACAGCAATATCAACTTTACACCCTTTAGGATTTTAAATGGAATCTATCACAGCATGTACTATCTCTGGCAGATAGCACACAAAATAGGAGTACACAAAAGCACAGGATTGAAATTTGCACTTGGGGAGATCCCTTCAAGATTCAAGCCCAAAGGACAGAGCGCACTGAAACGTTGGAATCTCTTTGCAAGATGGCTTGTGAGGAAAGATAATATCGATTTGGGATTATGGAGCGAGATAGATTCAAGTGATTTGCTTATCCCGCTTGATACCCATAGCTTCCAAATAAGCAAGGCTCTTGGACTTTTAGAGCGCAATATTGCAGATTTACAATCTGTATTGGAGCTAAGCGAAAGTCTTAAGGCCTTTGACTCACAAGATCCTATCAAATACGACTTTGCGCTTTATCGCATCGGACAGTTAGGTCTGCTTGAGGGGAGATAAAGGATTTTTAGGGCTTGGTATTTTATTACACGCAAAAAGTCCCAGCCATCGGCTTAATATGGCTTCTTTGCTAAATTTTTGGCCTATGATTTGCTTTGCATATGCGCCAAAATCTGCTCTTTTTTGCTCATCGCTCATGAGAATCTTAAGCTTAGAAGCAAAGTCTTGGAGATTACCATCGGCTATCAAAAACCCGCTTTTGGCATGCTCGATAATATCACTTGGCCCAGTGCTGATATCAAATGCAACAATTGGCAGTCCATATGAGCTTGATTCTAAAAGTACCATAGGAAAGCCCTCGATATAGCTGCTCATAACAAACACACTCGCACTCAAATATTCTTGCTCTATATTTTTTGTGAAAGATCTTAAGAAGACGCAATCTTGTAAGCCAAGCTCAATGATTTTTGATTGGATTTCTGCTTGCATTTGGCCATTGCCTACGATTCTTAGTTGCCATTGTTGGAATTCCTGAGCAAATGCTTTGTCATTCTTTAAAAGATTCCATATCTCAAGCAATCGCAAGAAGCCTTTATCATGGCATAACCTACCAACAGCTAAGACTACTTTTTGGCTTGTGTCTGTGGATTTGCTAGGGAGAGATGGGATAAAGTTGGGGATACAAGCTACATTTTTAAAAAACTTGCTTGCTTGCTGCTTTTGGGAATCTGTGAGAGTGATAACCCAATCAAAAGAGCGATTGCGAGCATTAAAATGCTTCATGCTTAGGTGTAACACCTTGATATATAGAGTATGTTTGGAGCGAAAAAACGGAGCAAATGTCCAGTCATTAGTAATCATCACATCATAATCCCTATACATTTTGCATACTTTGTAGGAGATGGCAAGTCTTTGGAAATTTTTGAAATAGATTTTTTTCAAAAAATTACCCATAAAGCGCTCTTTGAACTTATACTCTGGAAGAGTATAAAGAAAATGGAGCTCTACCTCATCTCTTAATGTATAAGGGAGCTTATCTCTTGGCAACGCTCCATTATAAAAACTTATCACTGCTACTTCGTATCCATAGCCAACCAGAGCATTTGCAAGATTTACTACTACCCGTTCCACGCCTCCTGTAGTAGTTATATCACTGATAGTTAGGATGATTTTTGGCATGATGTGCTCCACAATGTATTTGTCAAGTATAACAAATCTCCTTGAAAGCTCCTCTTTGGGAGCATTTAGAACTTTAAGCTTAAATGCACTACAATCACTCCCTCTCAAAAAGGCTACATAAAGATTTCCTACATTGACTGAGTAATCCCCACAAGCCACTCATATCTTAAGGAGTAAAAAATATGGAGAAAATTCTTGATATTGTTGATTTGATAGCTTACGAAAAGGGCATAGAGCCAGATGTTGTCTATAACATAGTGCGTGAAAACATTATTCGTGTAGCAAAAGAGGAGATAAACCAAGATTATGATTTTTTTGTAGAAAAAGATACAAAAATGCGTTCTCTTCGACTCTTTTATAAAGTTTTAGTTTGTGCTGATGACGACGAAAGACTACAAGAGGGGAGTCCCAACTTTGTCCCATTCTCGCAAGTACAAGAAAATGGCGATGTGCAAGTTGGCGATAGTTTGGAATATGAGATCGCACTAGATTCTATGAAACGAGGAGCAATCAATAAGCTTTTTTTGAATCTGGAAGTAGGATTGCAGCGACAGATTGAAGACCAGCTCTTAGAAAGCCTCAATGCAAAACTACACCATATTGTAGCGGGTGTTGTCGTGGGCGTGGATAAAGAAGAAAATACCTTTGTAGAGATTAGCGGTATCCGTGCGATTTTAGCCAAAAAGCATCGTATCAAAGGAGAGAGTTTTAAGGTAGGGCAGACAATCCGCGCACTTTTAAAGTTTGTAGGTTTCAAGCGAGGTGAAATCCATTTAGAGCTATCTCGCACTGCAGTAAAGTTTTTAGAAGAGCTTTTGGCACTTGAAGTTCCCGAATTAAAAGATGAGGAAATCATCATTTATAAAAGCGCCAGAATCCCCGGTGATAGAGCAAAAATCGCAGTCTATACCACCAATGCCAGAATCGACCCCATTGGCTGCTGTGTGGGTGTTAAAGGCGTGCGTATCAATGCCGTAAGTAGCGAGCTACATGGTGAAAATATCGATTGCATCGAATACACTCAAAATAGAGAAATGTTTATCGCACGCGCACTTGCCCCCGCACAAGTGCTAAGTGTCAAAATCCAAAAAGCCCAAAAAGATATAGACATGCAAAGCATTGAAAAAATTTCAGAATCTAAAGAAAACAAAGTATCAAAAGATAAGGCAATCGTGCAAATTAAGAGTGATCAAAAAAGCAAGGCTATTGGCAAAAGCGGGATTAATGTTCGCTTGGCAGGTATGCTTTGTGATTGCGAGATTGAACTACAAGAAGTAGGTGAGAGTGCGCCACAAGATATGCCAGCACAAAGCGAGCAAGCGCAAAAAGTAGGGATTGACGCGTTGCAGTCGCTATTTAAAAACTAAGCTACAAAAAGGAAAAAACATGCTACTTTTCACCCCCGGACCAACACCCATTCCAGAATCTATCCGCGTAGCGATGAGCGTGCCTACCCTGCACCATCGCACGCCAGAGTTTGAGGCGATTTTTGCGCGCGTCAGAGAAGAGCTAAAAGCACTCCTTAAAATGCCAGAAGTCCTTATGCTAGCAAGTAGTGGAAGTGGTGCAATGGAGGCTTGTGTGAGGACATTCACGCGTAAAAAAATGCTAAGTGTGAATTGTGGCAAATTTGGCGAGCGCTTTGGCAAAATCGCGCAAAGCTACAACATTCCTTATGTCGAGATAAAGCATCAGTGGGATACACCTGCAAGTGAGCAAGAGATTTTGCAAGCTTTTCAAAATGATAGCGAGCTAGATTGTCTTTGTGTGCAAATGTGTGAATCTGCGGGCGGTTTGCGCCATCCAGTAGAAGAAATCGCAAAAGCGCTAAAAAGCTATAATCCTGAAATTATGGTCGTGGTGGATTCTATCACGGCTATGGGCGTTGAGCCCATTGACACGACGCATATTGACGCGCTTATTGGCGGCTCGCAAAAGGCATTTATGCTTCCGCCGGGCTTAAGCATTATTGGGCTTTCAGATTCTGCACTCAAAGTGCTTGAATCACATAGCACAGGCTTTTATTTCAATCTTAAAACTGAGCTAAAAAATCAAATTAAAAACACCACCGCTTGGACTGCGCCAACGACTATCATTCAAGGGCTTGATAAGTATTTTTCGCTTGTGAAAGAATATGGCGGGATTGGAACAATCTACAAACTTACGCTTGCGCGCGCCCTTGCTACAAATGAGGCATTAAGAGCGCTAGGGCTTAAAATCTATCCAAAAAGCCCAGCGCTAGCAATGAGTGCGATTTATGATGAAAAGCACGCCAAAGATTTGCGTAAGATTCTGAAAAACGACTTTGGTATAAACGCTGCTGGCGGGCAGGATCACTTGAAAGATTCTCTTGTGCGTTTTAACCATATGGGGCTTATACCACTCCATGAAAGTGCTTGGGTGCTCAATGGCGTAGAGCTAGCCTTACAAAAGCTAGGAATCCGCAAGTTTGATGGGCTTGGCAATAATGTGTTTATTAAAAAATATTACGAATTGCTAGGATAGTTTTTGCAAAACACGCAATACAAAAGATTGTCACATGCAAAAAAATGGGCGCAAAAGATTCTCATTTCCCAAAAATAATCGCACTTCTTGGCGCGAGTGGTAGCGGAAAAAGTGCCTTAGCGCTTGAATTAGCAAAGGCGCATGATGGTGCGATTTTCTCACTTGATTCCCTAAGCGTTTATAAATATATCAATATCGCTTCTGCAAAGCCTACAAGAGCGGAATTACAGGAAGTTAAGCATTATGCAATTGATATGCTAGAGCCAGATTTACCCTGCAATGCTATGACTTTTTGGAATCTACTCACAAGCGCATTTGATGAGACGCGTGTGCTGGGCAAAAAGGTGCTTTTTATCGTTGGTGGTAGTAGCTTTTATCTAAAAAGTATGCTTGAAGGCTTAAGTCCGCAACCCCAAATAAATGCGCATTCACGCATGCAAGTGCAAGAAAAAATACGCGCGCTAAATGCGCCTTATGAGTTTTTGGCGCGTATTGATAGTGAATTTGCGCTTACAATCAAGCCAAATGATACCTATCGCTTGCAAAAGGCTCTAGAAATTTATTTTGCGACAAACCTACCCCCAAGCGTGTATTTTAGGGCAAATCCAAAGCAAAAACACCCGCTTTTAGTAAATCTTTCACTTTTTGTGCTTACACTTCCACGTGATGAGATTATTAAGCGCATAAAGGCGCGCACGCAAAAAATGCTAGATTCTGGCTTGCTTGAAGAAGTTGCATTTTTAGCGCAAAATTATCCGCTAGATTCCCAATCTTTGCGTGCTATTGGGATTAAAGAATGTTTAGAGTTTTTAGGCTACCAAAACGTGCAAAATGCGAAAAATTTGCAAAATATGCCAAATCCCAAAAATGTGCAATTCTTACAAGATTTTCAAAAAAGCCCTAAGAATCTCCAAGATTTATGCGCGCTTATTGCTACGCACACTTCCCAGCTAGCCAAACGACAAAGCACTTTTAACCGCACGCAGTTTAGGGATGCATATTTTGGCGATGCCACGCAAATTGCCAAAGAAATTACGCAGATTTTTAAATAACTACATTAAAAAGGAGTAAAAATGCAAGACAAAGTTTTTCTAAGAGAGCTTAAGGAAGAGCAAATAAAAAAGCTAAAGCAAAGACAAGAGGATAAAATCCTAGAAAAAGAAAATGCTGATTTTTTGATAAAACTCATACAAAATGCAGAATCCAAAGAAGATGTGTTAAAGCTATCCGCCCTAGGAATGAGTCTAAAACGTACGGGTTTTCACTTTGATGTGCGATTAGAAAAGAGTGATGGGACGATAAAGTATTTTGTGAAAAATGAAAAACTAAGCTTTGAACCTTTAAGTGAAGCAGAATCCACAAAAGAAAGCGATTCTAAGATTTTAGATGAGAAATGTGGGCTACAAGAAAAAGCACAAGTGGATAAGGCGGAAGCAGTTGAGATGAGAAAACAAGGCGAAGCCGAAGTTTCTTTAGTAAATGCAACGCTAGAGCAAAAGATAACGCATACACTCATTATCGGCGACAACTACCCTGCTCTTTTAAACCTACTTATAAACTATAAAAGAAAGGTAAAGGTTATCTACATAGACCCGCCTTATGGTAAAGATGATTTAGGGGAGTTTGCTAAGACCAACTATGACAACGCCATAACACGCGATAATCTTCTCTCAATGCTCTATCCGCGTTTGCAACTAGCCAAGCAACTTTTATGCGATGATGGCGTGATATTTTGTAGTATAGATGATAGGAATCAAGCCTATGTCAAAGGACTTTTTGATGAAGTCTTTGGGGAAGGGAATTTTGTAGGGGATTTTATCCGCAAGACAAAAAGCACGACAAACGATGCAAAAACAGGCTTAAACTATCAACACGAATTTTTACTTTGCTATGCAAAGGATAGGGCAAATATAAATTTGTTGGGGGGAGAAAAAGATTTGAGCGGATATAAAAACCCCGATAATGACCCTAATGGCAGATGGGTCAGCGATAACCCATCTGCCAAAAGTGGCGATATGAAAACGGGCTATTTTGCCGTGAAAAATCCCTACACAGGCAAGGAGGATTATCCACCAAAAGGAATGTTTTGGCGATTTTCTCAAAATACAATACAAAAGCACATTGATGAAGGGCGAATTTGCTTTAAAAAAGAGCATAAAGACAATGAAAGGGGCTTTATTTATAAACGCTATTTGAAAGATTTGCAAACAGAGCAAAGGACTTTTGATAGCCTAAAATTTGTAGATAATGCTTATATGAATCAAGTGGCTACAAAGGAAGCAAAAGATATAGGATTTGTAGAAAACTTTGCCTATCCTAAACCTATACATTTTATAAAAGAGATTCTAAGACACGCTACAACAAACCCTAGTGATTATGTGGATTTACAAGTAGATTCTATGGATTGCCACGAGTTTGCTAATGCAAAATCTCACAATGACAAAGGAGCTTATACCAACGCCACAACTACGGGGGGGGGGGGCAAACTCGCCGCATAGCCTAGAATCTAAAAAGGTGGATTCTACCGACATAGATTTTAAAGCAGAAATTACAAGCAATAATGATTCTAAGATTTTGCAAGGAAAAGAACAAGTAGATAAGGCGGAAGCAGAATCTACAAGCCAAGACGATTCTAAGATTTTGCAAGAAAAAGCACAAGTAGATAAGGCAGAAGCAGAATCTACAAGCAAATGGCATTCTAGTATTTTGGATGAGAAATGTGGGTTGCAAGAAAAAGTGCAAGGGAGTTACCTAAAGGGTAATGACCGCCGCACTTTTTCGTCGCTCCCGCATTTATCGCCAAAAGACGAATGCCAAGAAATTATCTTAGACTTTTTTGCTGGCTCCGGCACCACCGCCCACGCCGTAATGGAACTCAACCGCGAAGATGGCGGAAACCGCAAGGCTATCTTAGTAACCAATAATGAAAAAACAGAGCTAAACCCCAATGGCATAGCTTATGATGTAACCACAAAGCGACTAAAACGCATAATGAGTGGAGAGTGTTATGATGGAGATAAGGGCTTTAAATGGCTTGAGAAAAACACGCCCTATGGCGATGGGCTAGAAGTGCTAGATATAGAAGAATCTCCAAGTGATATGGATACTAGTATTTTTGACAAAATTGATGAAAGGCTTTATGGGCTAGACTTTACAGATTCTAAGCAAGAAAAGATTAAGTGGGTGTGTGAGAACTTTGAAAGCACTTGCAAGAGTTTAGAATCCAAACAAGATTCTTCGGCTTTTTCAAAGGCTCACAAAGAGAGTATTTTACACACTGACAATGGGGATTCTACAAAGGAGGACAAATGACACAAGCTGCCTTAGAACTACAACAAAACGCGGTGCAAAGCTTGCTCTATCTAGCAAAGCAAAATCAAAAGGATATAACGCTAAAAGCCCCCACAGGCAGTGGTAAAACAAGAATGATGGCAGCTTTTATGAATGCAATGCTAGGTTTTAACTCTAAAGTTGTGTTTCTTGTATCTACACTTTCAAAAGGCAAACTAGCAACACAAAATTATGAAAGCTTTGTGGAATTAGCCAATGCGTGTATTTATCCAAAGCTAAAGCCTTTTTATATAAGTAGTGGTGCGGAAAATAGCAAAAATACAGAATATAGCCTAGATATTGATACAAATGCGAATGTGTATGTTTTACCCACTAATCAATTTACAAAAAGCAGCAGAATCTACAAAGAAAGGGCATTGCTAAAGTTTCTACAAAATACTAAAGAGAGTGGTAAAAAAATTATTTTAATCCGCGATGAAGCACATATTGCTACAAATAAGCTAGAAAATGAATTGCAAGAGTATTTCACGCAAATCTTGCATTTTTCTGCTACGCCAAAAAATGATAAGTTTGATGTAGAGATAAAAGAGAGTGAGGCAGTGGAAGCAGGGCTTATAAAATCTGTAGAGTGGTGTGGGGATAGTGAAAGAGACTTGCAAGAAGACTTAACAGAGGCACTAGAGAAGTTTAAAGAATTGAGAGAAGTGTATGCAAAGCAAGGGATAAATCCTTGCTTTATTGTGCAAATATCTAATGAGGGCAAGGCAGAAAATGAGCTAGAAATCATCAAAAAAGTCGTAGAAGAAATGGGCTTAAGATGGGTGTGCTTTGTGGAGAAAGAAAAAGGCTATGAGACAAACACAAGACTAGATAAGGTAAAAAACAAAGCCCTATGGCAAAAATATGTCAAGGAAAATAGCTCATTTATTGATGTGGTGATTTTCAAAATGGTGATAACAGAGGGCTTTGATATACCTAGGGCTTGTATGCTCTATCAAGTGAGAGATTCTAAGTCAAGTAGCCTAGATATGCAAGTGATTGGGAGAGTTAGGAGAAATCCTATGCTAAAAGAGTTTGAAAGGCTAGATTTTGCCACGCAAGAAGTCTTTAGCAAGGCATATATCTATGGGATAATGCCTAAAGAAAATGGCAGGAAAAAAGTGTGGCTAAAAGGGGAGAAGCAAATCTATGATGACAAAAGCTTATATCAAGAGCAAACAAATGAGATTATAAAAGAGTTTCGTCCCTTTTATGCGACTATGTATAAAGAAGTGCCAAAAGAGCATATTGATATAGAATCTTGCATTAGCCCCTTGCAAGAATATGAGTTTAAAAAGTCCATTTTTCAAGCTTATAGAGAGATACAAAAATGCGATGATAAAGTGAGAGAAAAATACGCAGAATATGTGAGGGAGTTTAGGGATTTTTATAGCTTTAGTGCAAATTTGGATTCTATTAAAAATAAAGTAAAAAGTGTGGTGGAAAACTATGATGAATATTTAGAATCTCAGTGTGTGGAGATACGCGAAGAAGTGTATAGTTTTTATGAAGAGAGTGAGTTTAACACAGAGAGTGAGAGCTGGATATGGCGCAATGATAATAGTGGTGATGATGAGTTTGGGCTTGATTCTCAAGCGGAAAAAGAGTGGTGTAAAGTCCTTAGAAATCTTGCTAAAACTTGTGCTAAAAGCATAGAAATAAATGGGGAGAAAATCTATCTTTTTGGAAAAAACTTCATAGAGAAATCAAATATAAAATATGAATATTATGATGAGAGGAAACGCGTGAGCTATCCGGACTTTATCTTTAAAGACAAAAACAACCAAATCCATATTTTTGAGGTAAAAAGCGTAAATGCAAGCAAATCTCAAAGTATAGAAAAGCAAGCCTATAAACAAAAGATACAAAGGCTAAAGCAAGCGTATTTATATGCTAGCAAAATCACGGGGCATATTTTTTATTTGCCTGTAAAAGTAGGAGAAGATTGGCAGATATGGTGTGCGGAAAATGGCGAAATTTTGCATGAGCATATGAATAAGGCGATGTTTGAGAAGAAATTTAAAGATGAGTTTGAAAAAGATAAAAAACCCATTGATAAGCCAAACTAAAAAAGAACAAAAGTTTTTGTAACATAAAGGATACTTACCTGCTATAACTACGAATTTTTGAAAATTTCATCCCACATTTTAAGGCGCACATTTGCATTATTTTTTGACACGCGATACTTTTTTAATCTCAGATTCTCACTTCGGACATGAAGCTGTGCTTTCAAAAGAGCCCTCACGTTTAAGAAGCGCGTTTGAATGCGGGTTTAAAGATTTTGATTCTTATAGTGTATATTTGTGGAATAGCGCACTTAGTGAAAAATCAAGAATCTGGCATTTAGGAGATTTATACTTTGGCAAAGGCTATAAGATTCTCAAAAAACTCAATGGCACAAAGACGCTCATTGTGGGAAATAACGACATTGGCAAGTTTGAGTATGTCAAGGGGCTAAAATCTTGGCATGTATGCTCTAAACTCTCCTTGCAGATTCCAGAGCGTAAGCTTATCAAAGAGCGCTTAAAAGCGCGATTTGGCAAAGAGTGCTTAAAAAATATTTACCTCAATGCGGTGGTGTGTGATTTTGAAGATGAGCGCATTATGTTTTCGCATTTTCCTGTGTTTAACCGCAAGGCGCGTGATAGATTTGGCGCGGCGCGTGATGTGCTTGATGAGACTTTTAAACTTGCACGATGCTCGCTAAATATCCACGGGCATTTGCATTCGCGCGATAGTGGCAATAGCTTCTGTATCAATGTAAGCTGCGAAAGACTGCGCTTTATGCCGCGCAAACTGAGTGAAATTCTGAGTTTGCATAAAAAACGGGTTGATTTTTATGACTGAATTTCTCACAAATCTTGTACTAGGGCAGGCTCTCAAACCAAGTGGTCAGAAAGAAAAAGAGATTTTTCACAAACTCCTAAGCATAAGCGCGCTTGTCTGTATAAAAAAGCAATATTTTGGATTGCAAGAATCCTTCTTGCTTGGTAGAATTGACACAAGTCTGGATAAAAAGAAAGCGTTTTTGCTGCCATTTGGGGCATACAGCAAGGATTTGATTCTAAAAAACTATCCACAAAACCTCATGCGAGGAGACATCATCCTTGCAAAACTTGCAGCCCAGAAGCATGGCAAACGCAATGGCGTTATGCAGCTAAAATCCGTAGCAAAATTTATGCTAACACTCTTGCAAAAAGAAGTGAGTGCTGTATGCGTGCTTGCAGATAAAGACTCCAAACTGCAAGCTTTAAGTCTGCAAGATAACACCTTCTATAACCCCAAAGCCTCGCAAAAATCCCTCAAAGCCTTGCCCAAGAAAAGTGTGATAAAACTCAACGCTAGAACGCTTGAAGTTACCAAAGTCTTGGGAGTTTTTAGCGATGAAAGCATAGATAAGCAAATCTGCCTTGAAGCACATGGTATAAAGCAAGAATTTCCAAAAGATTCTCTTAGCTTTGCACAGAGCTATGGGGATAAGCTTGATCACACTCTGTATCCGGATAGAAAAGACTATACAGCCTTGCCTTTTTGTGTGATAGACCCCAAGGGTGCAAAAGACCATGATGATGCAATCTTTTATGACCAAAAAGAGCGCAAACTTTTTGTGGCAATCGCTGATGTGAGCGAGTATGTCCCTAAAGACACACCTTTGGATAAGGAAGCAAGAAACCGTTGCTTTAGCGTGTATTTTCCAGATTCTGTCGTGCCAATGCTCCCGCCTCTACTTTCTAATACTCTGTGTTCGTTGCAAGAAAATGAGATACGTCTTGCTCTTGTCTTTGAGATAAAGCTCCAAAGAGGTGAGATCAAGAGCTTTTCACTGCATGAAGGCGTGATAAAGTCGCATGCATTTTTAGACTATGAGCAGGTAGATAATCTCCTAGCAAGGCAAGAGCACAAAAACATTAGAAACAAAAACATCCAAAAATGCCTCCAATGGCTCAAGAAATATGAAAAAATCGTCAAAAGGATGCGTATAAAGCGTCTTAAAAGTGGATATGACTTCCGCAATCCAGAAGTCAAGGTCGTATTAGACAAAGATTCTTGTGTGCAAGAGATTGCACTCCAGCAAGCCAGCATATCCCACCACATCATTGAGGAGTCTATGCTCTTAGCAAATATCTGCGCTGCTACTATGCTAGAGGAAATAAGCCCTCTAGGAATATACAGAATCCACCAAGCCCCAAGGGAGTCTAAGATACAAGAGCTTTTTAGCTACATACATAGCACATACCTAGGCACAAAAAAGCTCACCCAAAACAGAGACAAATTGCACGCAGCAATCTCAGAATTACAGAATTTTGCTAGCAAAAATGGCATACGAGAAATCGTAGATTCTATGATAGTGCGCTTTTTTAATAAAGCTCTTTATAGCACGCTTGCACAAGAACACTTTGGATTAGGATTTAGACTTTATACGCACTTTACTTCACCTATTCGTAGATATGGGGATTTGTGCGTACATAGAATCTTAAAGGCACACTTACAATCCTGCAGCACTAAAAAACTCCTCTATTTGACACAAAATCTCTATGCTATTACCAATGATCTCAATACCAAAGAGCGCGAGATTATCTATTTACAAAGAGAATTTTTGGATATGAAATATGCGCGCTTCATAGACAAAAAGCTTACAAACAATGAACACATAGAGCTTAGAGCAATAACCATTGATGAAAGCACGCCACAATGTATAGCGTTAGAGATTATCCCGCAAGCAAGGATATTGCTTACTAATGGGGATTCTCTACAATTTAAAGATATGCTGCAGTTTGAAAATGTCCGTGTGCGACTGAAAAAAGTGGATTTGCTCACGCGATGCTTGTATGGCGAGATCATCAATCAAGACACAAAATCATGAGGAGTAGGATATGTATAAAAAAGAGCTAGATTCTCTACTATCAAGACCAAACAAACCTCATGCTTACCTTTTGTATGGAGCAAGCGATTTTTATATCAATTTTTATGGGGATAAAATAGCCAGACTTCTCTCTTTAGAGTTAGATGGAGCGCAAGTACAGAATTTTTATTTTGAGGAGTGCGACATTGGCTATATCGAAGGTCTTTTGTCGCAAAAATCCCTTTTTGGGGACAAGACACTTTTGCGCCTAAAGCTGGACAAAAAGCTGGACAAAAAGTCTTGCGATCTACTCCTAAATGCCCTAGCAAATAACCAAGAAAACGCACTTATTATTGAATTTTTTGCTTCCCATACAAGAACTACCACCCAATACACGCAAGATTCTCGTGCATTTGCTACAAATTTTAAAAGCACCAAACTCTCTGTTGCCGAAGTGCGATTCTTTGAGCCGACCTTATCTGAATCCATCCAAATACTTTCCCAACGCTGCTTAGAACTCAAAATAGCTGTCCAAACCCAAGACTTGCGTTACATCTTAGAACTCCAAAACAACAACCTAGCAATAGCCTTCAAAGAGCTAGAAAAACTCTGTATAGGTGCAACCTCACAAGAAACAAAGCATATCAGTAGCCAAGAAGTGCAGTTTTTATGTGAAGGAACAGCCACTTTTAGTATAGAGGAGCTAAATTGCGCGATTATGCAGAAAAAAAACCTCACCAAAATAGTGCGAGCCATCTATGAAGAAGGTATCGAGGAAGTTGTACTTATCAGGGAAATCGGGAGATTTTTCTACCAGCTTTTTTTGTTTTTTTGTTATATCAAGACAGTGGGCACACCAAATACTATGGAGATTCTAGGGTTTAACCCTCCAAAACACATTGTTGAAAGACACAGCAGCTTTTGCATACGACTGAAAGAAAGCGATTATGCTGAAATCTTTGATTTACTCAACCAATGGCATGTTGATTGTATAAGCGGGAAAAGCCCCCATCCTCTCACGACTTTAATAAAAATTCAAGCTATGGTTAGCTAGAATCGCGCTTTTTATAGCCTTGCTCTTTGATTTAAATATTGAAGGGCGATTACACCACAAGGAGAAATATGCGACACTACGAGACTATGTTTATTGTCAGGCCTACGCTGACAGAAGAGGAAATCAAAGCAAGAATTGAGTTTTTTAAAGAAATTATCACAAACAACAACGGTGTGATAGAGACATGCTTAGACATGGGTATGCGCAATCTTGCTTATGAGATCAACAAATGCAAGCGAGGTTATTATTTTGTGATCTATTTTAAAGCAGAGCCCACGCTTATTACAGAGCTTGAGCGGAACTACAGAATCAATGAAAATATTTTGCGCTTTATTGTGATCAAATACGAAAGCAAAAAAGACCAAAAAACATGGCAAAGCTTGGTAGATAGGGCAAATGGCAGAGTAGATTCAAAACCAGAACTAAAAGACAAGCCTGAGCAAAACGCCACCACTCCTGCAACACCCCAAACCCATGAGACAGCCCAAGAATCTCAGCAGGATGAGACGCTGGATTCTTAGCCAAGGCTTATTTTATGTACAACAAAGTAATTATTGTAGGTAACCTTACGCGTGATGTAGATTTGCGTTATTTGCCAAGTGGGAGCGCGATAGCGACACTAGGCCTTGCGTCAAATCGTCGTTACAACAAACAAGATGGCACAAAAGGCGAGGAAGTGTGTTTTATCGATGTGAAGATTTTTGGCAGGAGTGCTGAGGTCGCCAATCAATATTTAAAAAAAGGCTCAAAAATACTGATTGACGGCAGACTTTCTTTTGAAAGTTGGACTGACCAAAGCGGACAGAAGCGCTCAAAACATAGTGTGGTAGCAGAGAGCATGCAGATGCTTGACACTAAGTCCCAAAGCGAAGGCTCTTATTCCAACCAGTCCTATGATTCTTATGAGACTCAGCCACCACAGAAATCAACCCAAAACACATACAGCAAACCAACAGAGCAAAACATGGCTCAGAACATCCCAGAAATCAATATCGATGACGAAGATATACCATTTTAAAGGAGAGAAGTATGGAAAAGAAAAAATACTCAAAACGTTATTGTCGCTACACGGAAGCAAAGATAGAATTTATCGATTACAAAGATATTGAGATGCTCAAACATTCCTTATCGGAACGATACAAAATAATGCCTCGCCGTCTTACTGGCAACACAAAAAAATGGCAGGAAAGAGTAGAAGTAGCCATAAAGCGCGCTCGTCATATGGCACTCATCCCTTACATAATCGATAGAAAAAAGGTCATAGAACATCCTTTCAAAATATGATTTTCAAAGGTTGGCGCACTATGTGTGCTGATTCTCTTTAAACATTCTCTAAGTGTCTTAGTATCAAATGTGCAATAAAGCACTGTCACAAAAGTATCAACAATCCACTCTCGCGCACCACAGTTTGTTCTGCATCATTACAAATTTCTTAACTTTTTTAGAATAACTTTCTTATACCTCTATACAACACACATCGTTAAAATATATATTTTAAGGAAATGGGGAACAAGATGGTTCTCTATGTAAGCCTTAGATCCACCGCCAGCAATGCAATCCAATTGGAATTTGGAATGCCTAAAAGTACAATTCCTCACAAAAGCAATTTAAGGTATATCCCAGGAAAATAACTAAGACAACGACACAATTCATTGTGCAAGAAATATCGAGCAAACACTTAAGAGTTATGCTTGTAGTCTTGCTTTTAACCCATCATTTTAGCAAGCTTCTCTAGAGCCAATGGGAAAGTTCTGAATCCATCAGAATCCATAAAATGCCCGCCTTCTTGTGTCTGTATAAAATCTGCTCCAAGATTCTGTGCAAGCTCCTTGCTTAAAGTGGTTGGTACGATGGAATCATCTTTAGCGCTCAATACCACTCTTTTATGTATCATCGCTTTGAGCTTGCTATAATCCAAAGGCGTGTGGGTAAAGCCATCAAGTAGAGGCAAAGAAGGCAGTGCTTTAGCAAATCCACTTACTAGCACCACACCGCCAATCTCTACACAATCTAGTGTTTGTAAATATTGCAATATAGTAATACACCCTAGACTATGCCCCACAAGAAAGGTTTGTTTGCTAGGGGAGATGGCTTGGCGCAGGATTTGTATCCATAGATTGAGATTAGGATTTTGCGAATCTGGCAGATCTAAAATCGCTACTTTTATGCCTCCGTGCTTTTTTAGTTCACTCTCTAGCCACAAAAACCAGTTTTTCCTAGGGCTTGAGTCATAGCCGTGTATGATAAAAACTTCTTTTATCTTTGCTCTTTCTGGCATTTACACTCCTTTTGGGGTTTTTGATTTTTTTGACGATTGCAGCATTGAGAGCATCACGATACCTATACCTATGTCAATCATCACATCAGCGAAATTAAAAATCGCAAATTCAAACCCATAGTGCCAATAAATATAATCAACCACACCATCATGGATAAATCTATCAAGCACATTGCTTCCTCCAGCACCAAAGATCAAGCCAAATGCTACAAAAAAGCGGGATATAAGCCCATTGTAGATTCCGAATACAAAAAGTGCTAGAAGCAAAAAAAGCTGCAAATACTTCAGGCTTTCTCCCAAAAACTCAAGGAGCGAAAATGCCACACCTTTATTAAACACAAGCGCATACCCGCCAAATGTGATAAATCCGGAATCTAAAACAAAGCCCTGTAAAAATATCCATTTCAAAAGCTGATCTATCCCAAGCGTTGTAAGCGCTATAAGAAACACGAGGAGGTATTTTTTGGAATCAAAGTTCTTCTGGCATTGGTCCAAGAATATTTTTAGCAGAGTCTTTATTTGCATCATAAAGTTTATGAGAGTTTATTGCTTAAGAAAGTCTTGAGTTCGTTTATCTGATTCTTCGTGCTTTTTGTGTCTTTGCCTTCTATGAGTATTCTTAGCTTATTTTCTGTACCAGAGTAGCGCACTAGGTGGCGATTGCCAGATTTACTTATGGAATCTAGTCGCTCTTGTAAGCCTTGGATTTGCTCTAGGGGGATTTTTTGAGAGACATTGAGATTAAGGCATTGGCTAGGATAGAGAGAGAAGGGATTGAGTGCGATTGAAGATCTTTGTCTGGTGCTTTTGAGATAGGCTAGTACTTGGAGTGCGCTTACTAAGCCATCGCCTGTTTTGGCGTAATTATTAAAAATAATATGCCCGCTATTTTCTCCACCAAAGTTCAGATTGTGTTTTTTGATTGATTCTATTACGTATTTGTCCCCGACATTACATCGTATAAGCTCTATATTATGTGATTTTAAAAATTCTTCAAGTGCTAGATTGCTCATTAGTGTAGCGACGATTTTCCCACCTTTTAATGTGCCATTTTGCTGTTGGTATAGTGCTAATGCCCCAAGGAGTTTATCGCCATCAACCACTTCGCCCTTATCATCAGCCACTACCAGCCTGTCTGCATCACCATCAAGGGCAAAGCCAATATCTGCGCGATAACGCTTGACTTCTAAGGATAGTACTTGCGGGTGCATCGCCCCACATTGTTCATTGATATTGTGTCCGTTTGGCTCGTTGTTTATGACTATCACATCAGCGCCAAGCTCTTTGAATATCGTAGGTGCGACTTTATAAGCCGCTCCATTAGCGCAGTCACACACGATGCGCATGCCTTGTAGATTGAGATTCTTGGGGAAGGAGTTTTTGATATGTACAATATAGCGACCTATAACATCATCTATGCGCTTTGAGCTGCCAATCTCTAGCCCCGTTTTAAGATTTGCGCTTTGCAATTCCTTATCATGGTATATTTGCTCGATTCTCGCTTCACTTTCCTCATCAAGTTTATATCCACTATGGTCAAAAAATTTTATACCATTATCATCATAAGGATTGTGGCTAGCACTTATCATGATTCCAGCATCGCAGCGCATATCTTCAGTCAAAAAAGCGATAGCAGGCGTGGGCATAGGTCCCACTTGAATCACATCATAGCCTACAGAAGTCAGGCTTGAAACAAGGGCATTTTCTATCATATAACCACTGCGACGAGTGTCTTTGCCTACAAGGATTTTGTTTGTAAAGACTTGGTTTCCAGATCGAAAGAATATTCCAGCACTTGAACCAAGTTTGATAACTGAGCTAGGTGTTAAAAACTGTCCTGCTTTGCCTCTAACCCCATCTGTACCAAAAATTTTTGCTGGAATATCCTTACCCATGTTTTGCCTTTATGTGTTTTAAACTCTGTTTAATCAAATTTCGGGCAGGATTGTGCCCGAAATTTTTTTATAAAAGGATTAAGTCCTATGGCAAACCATAAATCCGCACAGAAAAGAATCCGACAGACAAAAGTTCGCACACAACGTAATCGCTACTACAAAACAAGATTCAAAAACATCGTTCGTGACCTTAAAGAGGCTATAGACTCCAAAGATATTACAAAAGCTCAAGAATGCTTCAAGATAGTAAATAAAGAAATACACAAGCTCGTGAGTAAAGGTATTTTAAAGAAAAATACTGCTTCGCGAAAAGTTTCACGTCTTAATGCAAGTGTGAAAAAACTTGCATTAAGTGCTTAAAAAACACAATTTTTAACACCTAATAGATTCTTGCCAAACCCCACATGCTCCAAAGCAAACTGACTCCTATCATAGCGCGATATGACGAAATCACGGAGCTTTTACAAACTCCTGAAGTACTCCAAGATATACAGAGATTAAAACATCTCAGCAAAGAACAGAGCGATATACAAGAGCTTGTAAGTGCCGCGAAGTCTTATCTGCATGTTTTAGAGCAAATCACACAAAACAAGGCCTTACTTGATGATAAGGAACTAGGCGAGCTCGCCAAAGAGGAGCTGAAAGTTTTAGAAATAAAAAAATCTTCACTTGAAGAGGATATAAAGATTCTGCTTATCCCCAAAGATCCAAATGACGATAAAAATATCTATCTTGAACTTCGTGCTGGTACAGGTGGGGATGAAGCGGGGATTTTTGTGGGTGATTTGTTTAAGGCGTATTGTCGGTATGCAGATTTGCAAAAGTGGAAAGTGGAGATTATCAGCTCTAGTGAAAATAATGTCGGTGGCTACAAAGAAGTGATAGCACTTCTTAAGGGCAAGGGTGCTTATTCGCGATTGAAATACGAAGGTGGCACGCATAGAGTGCAAAGAGTGCCAGAGACTGAGTCACAGGGTCGTATCCATACTTCAGCTATAACTGTGGCTATTATGCCAGAGGTCGATGAGCTTGAAGTGAATATCAATCCTAACGATTTAAAAATCGAGGTATTTCGTGCTGGAGGACATGGTGGGCAATGTGTGAATACGACAGATTCCGCTGTGCGTATCACGCATATCCCTACAGGTATAAGTGTGTCTATGCAAGATGAAAAATCACAGCACAAAAACAAAGACAAAGCAATGAAGATTCTGCAAGCAAGGATTTATGAGACAAAACTCAAAGAACAAGAAATCCAAAATGCACAAACAAGAAAAAGCCAAGTAGGAAGTGGCGATAGAAGTGAGAGAATCCGCACATACAACTACCCCCAAAATCGATTGAGCGATCATCGAATCAATCTCACACTGTATAGCCTAGATGAGATTATGCTCTCAGGCAATTTGGATCTTGTGATAAATCCTTTGATTGCTGCGGCACAAAGCGATTCTGTAAGAATACAAGAGTAGTTTGGGGCTATGGTAATTATTCCAGCACGCTTAGAATCTTCAAGACTAGCACGTAAGGTATTGTGTGATATTGGTGGTTTACCTATGGTCGTGCGCACTGCACTTCAAGCAAGTAAAATTGACGAGGTTGTAGTGGCTTGTGATGATTCTGAGATTATGGATATCTGCAAGCGATACAAAATAGCTTGTGTAATGACTGACAAGACACATACTAGCGGCACAGATAGATGTGCGCAGGCTGCTAATAAGCTGGGGTTAAATGATGAGGAGATTGTGATAAATTTGCAAGCTGACGAACCCTTTATAGAAACAGAGGTTTTGGAATCTTTGCGGGATCTCAGCGCTGTATCAAGCGCATTTATAAATACACTTGCCAAGGTCATTGCCCCTAATGAGATTAGCGATGTCAATCTCGTGAAAGTACTATTAAATATCAATAATGAGGCGATTTATTTCTCAAGACTTGGGATTCCATACAGCCGCGATGGGTTAGATTCCCAGCTTATAAGAGAGAATCCTTATCTTGGACATTTGGGGTTGTATGGCTTTAGAAAAGCGAATTTGGATGAATTTTGCAGTCTTAAGAAATCTCCACTAGAACATATCGAAAAGCTTGAGCAGCTTCGCGCGCTTTATCACAACAAAACAATTGCTATTAAAGTGGTAGAGACTAAAAGCGTTGGTATTGATACGATGGATGATTTACAAAAAGCCAGAGAGGCTTTTGTCCAGTTTGGGTTGTAACTAAGGAATATTATGGTTGAAATAAGCAGTTTTTGGCACACACCAAAAGGAAGCAAGGGAATAAGCGTTATTGAGCTTTTGAGTATTAAGAGTTTTTGTGATAATGGATACAAATTCGTCCTTTATACCTATGAAGCAGATTCTCCTATCTATCAAAATCTCGTAAGTGAGTTAGAAAACTTTGAAGTGCGAGATGCTAATGTGATTGTCCCTTTTAGTGAGTATTTTAGTGATGATCGTGGCGCTGGGGTAGCTGCATTTAGTGATTATTTTCGCTACCACTTGTGCCATTTTGGCGTACCAGCTATAAATGGGGGGGGGGGGGATTTACAGACTTAATGCCAAATACTATCACTCCTGTCTGGGTGGATTTGGATATGGTGAGTCTGCATCCAAACTTTGATTTTTCCAATCTCCCTTTTTTGTTTGTGAGCGAAACTGATAAATATTCTAATTTTGCGCGTATAACGACTTGTGTGCTTAAGCTACCAAGAGCTAGCAGTTTTGGTGAGCGCTTGATACAAGAGACAAAACGGGTGATAAATGCTCGCAAACATGTACCTTGGGGATGTATAGGGCCGGACTTTTTGGATCGTATGGTGCGCTCCTTTGGTCTGCAACACTTTACACTCGCATGGCAAGAAAGCTCGCAAATACCTGCATTTGAAGCGGAAAGATTTATTATTGGCAATACTTCTCTTGATTCTTCGCGTCCACTTTTGCATTTGTATTTGGAGATGTGGAGACAGAATTGTTTCAATAAAAGATATTTCTATAAAACCGGTGTTGTTGGGGAACTGTTACAAAAATATCACGTATATGAGTTTGCAATGCGCATAGGACTGGAAAACTATGACAAAGAATTCTCATTCATGCTCTCAGAGCTTTCACGCAAGAATCACGAGATATACTGCAGACTGCGGCTTTTATTAAGTATGATACGCAGGCCAAAACGACTATTTTCTCTCTTAAAAGCTCAGAATCCACTCCAAGAAAGACCTTCTAGTATATGTGAAGTTCGTGATTTAAAGCCATAACCCCAAGAAATTCACACTCAAGGAACAATATGCCAAAAGTAGCAGATTTTAAGATTTCTATCATCATTCCTGTGTTTAATACGCTTCCCTATATTACGCGTGCTTTAGAATCTTGTGTCAATCAGAGTTTTACTGATATTGGTATTATCGTTGTTGATGATTGTGGGAGTGATGGGGCTATTGAGATTGCAAAAGAATTTGCACAAAAAGACAAACGTATAAAAATTGTTCAAAACCCTCGCAATATGGGGCTCTTATATGCTCGCTTTGCAGGTGCGAAAGCAGCCATAAACCTAAATCAAAGCGATACCAAGCACTACTTACTTTTCTTAGACAGCGATGATTTTATCTCACATGATTTGTGCGAAAATCTTGCAAATATTGTCAGTAAGAATGAAGTAGATATGGTAAGTTTCGCAGTTTTTTCACAAAATATGGAAGGAAAGTTTTCTCTGCGACACCAAGAAAAATCAATCCTTTTAAACCAAAGAGAATATCTTGCTTTGGCGCAGTCTGTGGATTTTTGCCCATGGCATCTTTGCAGCAAGCTTATAGAATCTCAGGTGTACTTTAAGGCATTTGAAAGCTTGGTTGGTTTTGAAGACTGGGGTTTGACTTTTGCTGAAGATGCGCTTGTGTATTTTGCTATGCTCCCGTCTCTAAAGAATGTCTATATAAGCACGGAATCTAGCAGTGGATATTTTTATTGTCTCAATCTAAATTCAGCAACCAATACAAAAACATACAAATCATTAGAGAGAAATTTACGCGATGAAGCGCGAGTGCTTGGTGTTTTGCAGCAGATTCTCAAAGAGACAAAGAATAACGATGAGCTAAGAAGCTTCTATCAATGGGCTTTTCGGCTGCTCACACATTACCACTTGCAGCATCTGCGGACATTTTACAGGCTAAAATATGGCAAGTTTTCATTGAGATTTATCTTAAGTGTCTGCCTCTTGTATTGCAGGAAAGAATTTGTCTGGAGATTTTATATTTTCTAAATGCCCTACTCGAAATTCTCGCCAAACCACTTCGCCACATCACTTCGTATTGTTTGCTGAAGCTTGATACCAGCGATATGGTTATTATTGACTGCCTTTTTTAAGAGACTGAGTGCACCATTGCGAAATTTGCTCAAATACGGATGGTCTATCTGTGTGTAATCTCCTAAAAACACAATCCTACTACCTTGTCCTACACGCGTGCCTATAAGTTTTATCGTAGCATTTGAAGCATTTTGGACTTCATCAAAGATAATGAACTTATTTGAGAGCGTGATACCGCGCGCATGCGCAATATCTATAATCTCGATTTTGTGTTTTTGTAAAAAGTATTCTGTTGCTTCCATTTTTTCGATGCTCTTTGCTTCTCCGCGATACTCGATTCTTTTGGCAAGTGAGCTCTGTTGTAATCTGTCAATCGTGAAATTTATCGCGCTAAAGAGTGGATACATAAAATAGTATAGCTTTTGATTCTCATCACCTTTGCGAAAGCCTAGCTCGGCTTCCCTATCGCTAGCACTTACGGTGTTGCGCAGGTAGATTATCCCATCGACTACACCACTTTTAAAGAGACTGATACCTGCTTGTAGTGCGATAAGAGTTTTACCACTACCCGTAGCACCCGTTGCAATTGTGAGGAAGTTTTTTGGATGTAAAAGCAGCGCATAGAGCATCTTTTGTTCTAAATTGATAGGTGGAATATAAGGCTTGTGTTCCTCGATAAGAAAATCAATCTCGCAAAGTTCACATTTGCCCTCGACTTTGAAACCAAAAAACTTCTTTCCTGTACGATAGACAGCATTATCGGTATTGTTGATTTCATCAATTTCTAGCAACCCCCAGTCACTTAAGGCTTGAAATTTTTCAAGTTTCTCTAATGAGTTTGGGCTGTCGTCTTTATGCAGCTCAAAATGCTCCCAGAAAGTGATTTTTTCAGGGTTTTCTACACGATCCCTAAAGAGTGATTGGGATTTTATATCTTGCGCTAGTGCGCGGATTCTTAGTGATATATCATTTGTAAGCAAGATAAGATTGTAATCTTTTGCTATTTCGATTATCTTAGAATCATTGTGATTTTTTTCTTGCTGCTGCACTTTGTAATCTGCGCGATAAATAAGCGTTATCGGTACACTAAGCCCCTCTTTTTCAAAAAACACATTGCTTATAAAATCATTTTCTAAAGGCTCAGTGTAGTCTATGTTGTATTCTCTGTGAGATTCTGTATGGACATTACGAAAAAATTCCCGCACAAAGTAGCCCATTTCATTAAGCAGATCTTTTTTCTTATCGAGCTCATCAATAATCGTATCACTAAGAAAGAGTTGGTTTTGTCCGTTTTGGTAGAGATAAATGATATTTTGTACATCATCAAGCAGCACAGAGGTATCAAGCAAATACGATTTACCCAATAAGATTTCCTTCGAATATTATTTTTATGTAGAATCCGTGGGTGATTGTAACACAATCATAATCTTAAACTTAATACAAAGGATGAAGATGTCAGTAACATTTCAAGGTGGAGCCGTAAAACTCTTTGGTAATACACTAAAGGTTGGCGATAATGCACCAGAGGTAACATTGGTAGGCAAAGATCTAAGCGATGTGAAAATTGGTGGAGCACAGGGTAAATTTCAGGTCATCAATGTAGTACCAAGTCTTGATACAGGTGTATGCGCTATCCAAGCAAGAAAATTCAATGAAAAAGCAGCAAGCCTCAGCAATACAAAAGTATATGTTGTTTCAGTGGATTTACCATTTGCACAAGGCAGATTCTGCTCAACAGAAGGGATTGAGAATCTCGTCGTAGCAAGCGATTTCAGAGACAAAGAACTTGGTAAAAAATACGGGCTTTTGATAGAGGATACCGCACTAAAAGGTGTCCTTACTCGCGCAGTGATTGTAGTCAATGCAGAAGGCAAAGTAGTCTATGAAGAAGTGTGCAAAGAGATTACCAATGAGCCAAACTATGATGCAGCAATCACGGCTTTAAAATAATTGCATTACTTACTGTAGGCACTAGCGCCTACAGCTTTCTTTAAACTTCTTGTATTCTTAAGCTTCTTTCCGTACCAACAAGCATTGTATATCCCAAGTGAAAATGCGATAATCCCACAAGCATTTGCCTATAAGGATACAGGTGAAAAACTTTTTACTCGTTGCTTACAAACCAAAATTTATCAGTTCCAATGCCTTTTTAACTCTCTTGAAAAAACATATTGGCGAGAAAAAAGCCGGATATAGCGGCACGCTTGATCCTTTCGCAAGCGGGCTGCTTATCATTGGCTTTGGTGCTTACACCAAGCTTTTGCCATTTCTCACCAAATCCCCAAAGTGCTATCGTGCTACGCTTTTTCTAGGCGCACAATCCACCACACTCGATATAGAGGGGATACAAAAAGTAGAGCTGATAAAACCTCTATGCTTAGACAACATTTTGCAAGTCTTAGATTCTCTGCAAGGAGAAATAAGCTACATACCACCACAATTTAGCGCTAAGCATATCAATGGCACCCGCGCTTACAAACTTGCTCGATCAGGAGTATCATTCCAACTAGAGCGCCAAAATATGCGAGTTTTTGGGCTGAAGTTGCTAGCTTATAACCACCCATTTTTAAGCTTTGAAGTCTGCTTAGATGAAGGCGGATATGTGCGATCAATAGGGGAGCTTATAAGCTCTAAGCTTGGAGTAAGTGGTGCTTTGAGTGCATTAGAGCGCATAAGCGAGGGAGTATTTTCGCTAGATTCAGATACTCTACGACTTACTAGCAAAAAGGAGGGTGAGCTGAGCCACCAGATATTTGAGTTTAAGGCACACAGATTTTCTTATACCCACACACAAGCGAGGTTTTTCATCATCCCACCAGATTATGCCCTGCCTTTTGCTAAGATGCCTCCATTGTGTACTCAAGATATGGCGCTACATGGCAAAAAACCTACTTTACTAAATGCAAAAAGCGGAATCTACCAATGGTTTTTTAGGGATTTTTTTTCTATAATTGAAATCAAAGAAAACGGCGGTTTTGCCTATATCTGCAATAGGATTCCATATGCTGATACTCTCCAGAAAACAAGATGAAGGCGTGGTGATAGGCGATGAGATTGAAATAAAGATTATCTCCATCGACAAAGGAAATGTAAGAATCGGCTTCAAAGCCCCGCAAGAAATGCTTATCCTGCGCTCTGAACTCAAAAATGCAATAGCCTTACAAAATAAACAAGCTTCATTACAAAACTTTCAGCTCACACAACTCCCCAAAGTCAAAAAACTAGACAGTAAATGCAGCCAATAGAGCTCATATCCTACCCCAAAGTAAATATTTTTCTAAAAATCATCCAAAAGCGAGATGATGGCTACCATCTCTTAAGCTCGCGATTTATGCTAGCGCATGGGGAAATACATGATGTGCTGTGTATAGAATCTAGCGAGCATTTTAGCTTACAAGGCGAGTTTGGCTGTCTTATGCAAGAAAATACGATTTTTAAAGCAAAACTTGCGCTTGCAGAGATTCTCAAGTCTCAAGACAGAGGAGAAGAGAAGTTTTTAGACCACATAAAAGTAAGTGTGCAAAAGAATATTCCAGCAGGAAGTGGGCTTGGAGGAGGCAGTAGTAATGCCGCTAGCTTCATTTTAGGAGTACAGAGACTTCTAGGATTCTCACTCAGTCAAAGCGATCTTGTACAGATAGCCAAGGCGTGTGGAGCTGATGTGATGTTTTTCTTAAGCCAAGATAAGAGCGCGAATGTCTATGGTATAGGCGAGTATGTCCAAACCTATGCAGAAGATCCACTAGACTTTGAAATCCATACTCCTCACATTTTCTGCTCCACGCCACAAGTATATGCGCGATATGCCTACTCTATCGCAAAACATCAATGCAAATATGCCTCACTCAAAGAGAGTAATGCCTTAGAATCCACCCCTAGCAAGCAAATTTTGCAAGCTCATGCAATAAATGGTGGCAAAAGCATCCTAAATGATTTGTTTTTGAGTGCTTGCAGCCTCTATACAGAATTAAAAGATATAGCGGATGATTTAGGGGATGAATGGTTTTTTAGTGGTAGTGGCAGCAGTTTTTTTCGTTTAAAAGCCCACTAGGTTATTTGGCGGCCAATTTTAGGAAACCAATGTGGTAAAATCGCGCTTTATTTATGTTTAAGGAATCTACCTGCCAATGCCCCATCTAAGCTTCCATCTGCTCATTTTTTTGTTTCTTTGTGGGATGGTGTGTATTTTTGCGAGTGTATTTGTTGTCAAGATTTATGACAAGAACTATTTTGTACGATCCCGTGCGAAATACTCTCTCTCTCTTGCATCTACATTCGCCTTTATCATCGCTTGGTATGCTCAGTATTGGGATTTAAGTTTAGAATCTTTGCTTAGCTTTGCCCTGCTTGTAATCTTCTTGATTCTATTCTTTGCTATGGCATTGCTTGATTACAAATACTTCGCCTTACCCAATAAACTCTTAGCAGTGTTTTTTTTCTTGTGTATTGCTATTACTTATTTCCTAGGCACGCAGCCCTTGGAAGATTCCCTAAGCACAGTAGGGCTATTTTTCTTACTCAAGCTATGTATGGAGTCTCTAAGCCAAAAGCCCATGTTAGGCGAAGCAGATATTGTCGTTTTAGGTGGTATAGGAGCTGTTTTTGGGATATTTGGTTGTCTTAAGATTGTATTTCTTGGGAGTTGCATCAGTCTAGCATGTGTTGTGTTCCATGCTTTAAAAAACAACCAAAGTTTAAGGGATACCAAGATAGCCTTTGTGAGCTATCTTTTCTTAGGCACATTGGGCTTTATACTTATAGAATCTATTTTCAGAGAATTCTATGTTTAAGCGTTATTTGTTCCTTTCATTTTCACAGCTGTTCTTTCCATTTTTTATAGTCTTACTTTTTATTGCATCTGTTGTATTACTGATTAATATCGCTGCAAGAACTTATATAGTGAAGATGGATTTTTTGGATCTGTTCGCGCTCTTTTGCTATTCCTTGCCAGGAAGTGTGTTTTTTATCATTCCTATCACCTTTTTTGCTTCATTGGTTTTGGGTGTTGCTAAGCTTTCATATGATTACGAACTTATGGTTTTCTTTGCACTTGGAGTAAAGCCTAGTGATATTTTGAAAGCATTTTTGCCTATCATATTGCTCGCGACAGCGATTTTGCTGGTCTTTTCTCTCATCATGGTGCCGCTATCAACGAGTGCGTCAAAAAACTTTGTCGCCCAAAAGCGGGCAGATATTGATGTCAATCTCAAAGCTGGGGAGCTAGGCCAGAAGCTCGGAGACTGGCTTATATATGTCGATGAAGCCAAAGACAGACACTATAAAAATCTCATACTTTACTCCCAAGACAGCGTATTAGATTCCCAGTCTTTCATCGTAGCGCAGGAGGGTGTGACGAGGAATTCTGATGGGCTTTTTGAACTTTTGCTCAGCGGAGGAGATGCATATTTCACAGAGGAAAATGAAATAAGAAAGATAAGTTACAAGCAAATGAATGTCCGCCAGATTATCGGCGAGCCCCAGCTTAGTGGATATGACTTGATAGATTATTGGAAAGATGCGCTCAATCACAATTCAAAATCCCAAGAACGCAAGTTCTCTCAAGCAATACTTGTATCATTTTTCCCATTAGCCTCGATTTTTCTTATACTCGTTTTTGGTGTGGCAAACCCAAGATTCCAATCCAATATGTCATATTTTTATGTAATAGGCTCTGTCGCACTGTATTTCGTGATGGTGCATATTTCCTCAGAGAATTTCCCATTTTTAGGCATCACTTGCATCCCGACTCTGTGGTTTATAGGCTCATATCTTCTTTATCGCAGGACTATCAAGCTGTATTTTTGATTCTAGTCCCTTTGTTAGTGAAATTTCTCACAACAGTTTGTCCACCTTTACTATTCCCATTTTTTGTTCTTTCATCTGTAAAGAGATAGACTGTATCTGCATTATTGCTTGAGCTTATTGTTCCATTATTTTCAAAGCTGCCTATTGTAGAGCCACCACGAAAGAGTTTCTTGATTGTTTCAAAGTCTTTCTTCCTTTCACTACATTTAGACTGTTTTCATTTTCTCTCTCTTCATAGCATTCTCTCTTTAAAAAAAAAAAAAAAGCAGTTATTCTCAAAAAAATAAATGAAAATCGGATTTATAAGATTACTTGGGAATATAACTTGCTTATTTATGCAATACAAATTTACTTATGAAAAAGGATGGACTATGCTTAAGTCTCTGTGGTCTGGCGTTAGTGGCATGCAAGCTCACCAAATTGCTTTGGATGTAGAAAGCAATAATATTGCTAATGTCAATACTGTAGGCTTTAAATATTCGCGTGCTTCTTTTGTAGATATGCTTTCTCAAGTGAAACTTATAGCCACTTCTCCTTACAAAAATGGTCTAGGAGGGCAGAATGACTTTTCCGTAGGCTTAGGGGTTGGCGTAGATGCTACGACTAAGGTTTTTTCTCAAGGCAATATCCAAAATACTGATGTGAAAACTGATGTGGCTATTGAAGGTGATGGATTTTTTATCATAAGCCCTGATAGAGGAACTACGCATAATTACACAAGAAATGGTGAATTTTTGTTTGATGCAAATGGGAATCTTGTAACCTCAGGTGGCTATGTAGTGCAAGGTTGGGTACGCAATACACTTGATCAAGATAGTATGAGGCAGATGAGTGATTTTGACTTTTTTAGAGTGGATAATACAGGACCGGTGCGTAATATACATATCGATCCGGGTATGGTGATGCCTGCACGTCCTACTACAAATGTAACTCTGCGTGCAAATCTTAATGCTGGACGCCATACAGAGAGTGTGGCTGATATTGCTGCGCTGGATTCTACTTCTCTGACACCCTCTGATGGTGTGGCACCAACTTATGATTCTAAAGGGCGTTTGGAACAAGTAGGAGAGGACTTTGGCGTGCTTTTTAATGCTGATGGAGATGCTTTCAACCTCAATGAAAATCAAGGTATTTGGATAAGCTATAAAACTGCAGTACTTAGAAATGAAATAGAGCCTAGTGCAGAGGTGAGCACGATAGGGCTTAATGGTGAGAATATAAGTTTTAGCAATAATTCTGCACTCACTGGGATAAGCTCGCTTGTAGCTGCACAAAATGCTATCAACTCTTATCGCGATAAGACAGGTGTGGAAGCCTATGTGGATACTGGAGTCTTGAGATTGGAAAATAAAAATCAACTTGATGGTGGTGAAAAACTTAAAAATATAAAGATTACGGCTGCAGGCACTGGCGTATTTGTGAATTTTGTAGAAGGCGAAGAGGATATAACAGCTTTCCGATACCGCTATACAAAAGCAAATGATGCGGATTCTACAACGGGGCAATTTAGGACAACTGAGGACTTACGCGCACTTATACAATATGATGCAAACATGATAAAGAATCCAGAAAACCAATACCAAGAAAGCACAGCGAGTATATCTGTAGTCGTCAATAAATACGGAATGTTTGAGATGCAAAACAAGGACGATGAGGACGATGAAACACGTAATCTTAATATTTTTGTCAGTGCGCATACTTCAGGAAATATCACAAGCAATGTACTTTTTAAAGATACGATGAAAGGACTTAATACCGCTTCTTTGGTTGAAGGGGGGTATTCGGTTTCTTCAGGCAAGATCAATAAAGCAACACATACCACGAGTGTAGATGTCGTAGATAGCCTAGGAAGTAAGCATAACTTGCGATTTGAGTTTTGGAAAACAGGTGATGCGGAATGGAGCTTTAGAGCAATCATGCCAGAACCTGCGCAGTTTGTCGGTGGGTCTGCTACCCGTCCGAACGTATTTGAAGGTGGTAGAGCTACCTTTAATAGCGATGGGTCTTTGGCAGGTATGAATCCACCTCTTATCCAAATTGATCCAAAAAATGGAAGTGATCCACAGAGAATTGAGCTGAAGTTTGGAGGGAATCAGACATTTGGCGGTCTTACGAGTGTGGATAAAGTCTCAGAGACTTATGCGATTACACAAAATGGGTATCAGGCTGGTGATTTAATGGATATACGATTTGATTCTAATGGCGCTCTTTTGGGTGCTTTTAGCAACGGAAAATCAATAGCTCTCGCACAAATAGCTCTTGCAAACTTTTCTAACAATGCTGGATTGCAGGCTGAAGGTGGGAATGTGTTTTCTCGGAGTGGCAACTCTGGAGAACCAATGATTGGTGCGGCAAATACCGGCAGAAGAGGAAGCGTGAGTGGCTCAAAGCTTGAGATGAGTAATGTTGATCTCAGTCGCAGCTTGACACAACTTATCGTGGTGCAGAGAGGTTTCCAAGCTAATTCAAAGGCGGTTACCACATCAGATCAGATTCTCAATACTTTGCTGAATATCAAACAATAAGAGAACATTTTTTGCTTTTTTGTTTTAGAACTTTTTAATTTGAAGGAGTATGCAATGAATCATCTCCAAGATGTTTCAAAAGTCTATCCACTTGTATATCAAGCGCTTTCTTTTCGGTCATTAAGACAGGATTTGATTGCGTCAAATATCGCCAATGTTGATACGCCCTTTTATCGTCCCAAAGATATTGATTTTGAACAATATCTTGCAAAGAGTGCAAACAAGATTTTTAAGAAAGATAAAAACAGAGAATTGCCTTTGTTGCAGGATGAGAGCTGGCATCTTGATGCGAAAAGAAGCTTGCTTGATAAGGCTACGGTGTTTATTCGAGATGGGCATTTGGCGCGCAATGATGGTAATAGTGTGGATTTGGATATAGAGAGCAGTGAGATGGGTAAAAATAGCGTGATGTATCAGGCACTTACAGCTGCGCTGAAGCGACATAAAGGAATCTTTAGCTATGCAATAGATTCTGGCAGAAACCTCAACTAAAGGAGGCGAGAATGGCATTTCTTTCGAGTTTTGACATTAGTGGGTATGGATTATCAGCCCAACGCGTGCGCACGAATATTATCTCATCTAATATTGCTAATGCTAATACTACGCGCACTGATGAAGGAGGTCCTTATAGACGCAGGGAAGTGGTATTTCGTGCATTTGACTTTAATAAAATGCTTAATGAACGTTTGGCAGCGCAAAATAACCAGTTGCCTTATGAGGATCCATTGGATGAAGGAGAGTTTGGCATAGAGCCAAAACCTGCTATAATGGGCGTGTATATCCACAAAATCGTACGCGATGATAGAGAACCGTTAATGAAATATGACCCTAGCCATCCGGATGCGAACTCTCAAGGTTATGTAGCCTATCCGAATGTTAACGCGGTAGTAGAGATGGCCGATCTTATCGAAGCTACGAGGGCATACCAAGCTAATGTAAGCGCATTCCAGAGTGCAAAGAACATGGCAGCAAATGCGATTAGTATGTTTCAAGCGTAAGATTAAAAATTAGGAGAATAAGATGGCAAACCAATTTGGCGTGATAAAAAGTGATATCGTTCATGCTGATACAAATAGTATCAAGACTAACCACAACCCAGCAAAACTCAAACAAAATGGATTTGACTTTACTCAAACATTAAAACAGAATATTGATAGTGTTAATGCTCTGCAGCAAACTTCAGAGAAGGCACTTGCAGATATGGCGACGGGACAAATCAAAGATTTACATGAAGCAGCTATCGCTATCAATAAAGCAGAAAATAGTATGAAAGTAATGCTAGAGGTAAGAAACAAAGCAATCAATGCATACAAAGAAATTATGAGAACACAAATATAGTGTTCCTTAGCCAAGACAGATTCTGTATTCCATCCCCGATATTTTTCTGAAGTAGGCTGAATTGCAAGAGAGAAAAGTAGCTCTTATTCTAAGCGTTTTTTTCTTTCTTGCACTGTGTTTTACTGTGTTTTTGGGGATTATTTATATAAAGATCATTACCCCGCGCAAACTCCCTACACTTGAAATTACAAAGACAGATAATGCTATAAGGGGCTCTATTTTTAGTCTTGATAATTTTGAGCTTGCTACAAGCTTTAAGCTGTATAAAGCAAGTGTGAATACCAGAAGTATCAATCCTGAAAAAAAAGAGCTTTTTATCAATCTTTTTTCCATATATAGTGGGATTCCTGTAAGTGAAATTGCCAAGAAGTTCCAAGCACAAGGGAATGTCGTGCTTTCATATAATCTCAATTCGAGTGTAGCCACGAATTTACGCAAGCTTAATCTTGTGCTTCTACGTTATGATGTTTTCCAAGAATATGAAAATACTAAGGGTGTGGTAATTCCCAAGCAAGGTCTTAATATACAAATAAGCGGCAATAACAGAAACTATCCGTATGCCAATGTTTTAGAACCGCTTTTAGGCTATGTCAAAAAAAATGAAATTGATGGAATCACCCGTGTGCATGGTCTTAAGGGTGTCGAGAAATACTATAACGATATGCTTGTCTCCAAACAAGATGGGATCTTGAGTGGATGGCGTGATGTGGGCTTTAATGTGATTATGAACAAGAGTGCCATGAAACAACCTCGCCAAGATGGCTTTGATGTGGTATTGAGTATTCCATTACGCGTGCAGCACAAGCTAGAGGAAATTCTTGATAAAGCAAAGGCGCGCTATAGCACGCAAGAAATCATTGCTGGCATTATGGATTCAAACAATGGACGCTTTTTGGCGCTTGGAAGTTCTAATCGATTTAATCCCAATGTATTAAGGAATCTAGAGGATTACTCAGTGCTAAATCTTAGTGCAGTTGAGCGGGTCTATGAACCTGGAAGCACCATAAAACCCATTATTTATTCGATTTTGCTTGAAAAAAATATGATAAATCCTCGCGAAAACATTGACCTACAAAATGGTGTACTAAGAATGAAAAACTTTACTATTCGCGATAGTATGCCTGCTAAAAGCGCTACACCAGAGGAGATATTGATAAATTCTAGCAATATTGGTATGGTCAAGCTCACTACAACCCTAAGTTCTCAGGGTTTACATACAGCATTGAGGGCTTTTGGGTTTTCAGATACTACGGGAATCGATCTTTCTTACGAAAGAAAGAGTTCCATCCCTAGCGTACAAAAACTCAATATTGAGGAGAGTACCAAAGCAGCACTAAGCTATGGGTATGGTTTGCAAACGACCTTTGTGCAGCTTATGCGCTCTTATGCAAGTTTCAGTAATGGTGGATTCTTGCTAACACCTCGTATAACCCAATATATTAGTGCTCCAGGCGGTGAACGCTATGCATTACCAACGCCAGAGCCACTACAGATTCTCTCACCGCAGAATGCAGAGAAAATGCAAGATCTTCTTATACAAGTGGTACAACATGGTACAGGAAGGCCAGCTAATGTAGAAGGTCTAGTGATAGGTGGGAAAACAGGGACTGCTAAGATCGCAAAGGGCGGTTCTTATATTGACAAATACAACGGTTCATTTTTTGGCTTTGCTAAAGATTCCCAAAAAACTTATACGATAGGCGTTGTCGTCTTTGAATCTCATATCCAAAATGATTATTATGGATCGCGGACAGCCGCACCTATTTTTAAAGAAATAGTAGAAATGCTAGTTAATGAAGGATATCTGCAAAAGAAGCAAGATCCCTCTGCCCTGCAAGAGATTCCCTCATAAACTTTAGCTTATAATTCCACCCGATACTTTCATTCTGAGGAGAGGATAATGGCATTCAAAAAGGTCGTACTTGCTTACTCTGGAGGGCTTGATACAAGCGTGATTTTAAAATGGTTGCAAGATACATATAACTGCGAGGTTGTTACATTTACAGCTGATATTGGACAGGGTGAGGAAGTACAGCCCGCAAGAATCAAAGCGCAAAAACTTGGCATAAAAAACGAGAATATCTTTGTCGAGGACTTACGCGAGGAATTTATTAGAGATTTCGTTTTTCCAATGTTTCGCGCAAATACAATTTATGAGGGAGAATATTTGCTTGGCACAAGCATTGCGCGTCCATTGATTGCAAAAAGGCTTGTAGAGATTGCACAAAAGGTCAATGCCGATGCCATCGCACACGGGGCTACAGGCAAAGGAAATGATCAAGTGCGCTTTGAAATCGGTGCATACGCGCTCAATCCAAATATTAAAGTCATCGCTCCTTGGCGAGAATGGAATCTCAATAGTCGAGAAAAATTGCTTTCTTACGCACAATCTGCAGGTATAGAAATAGACAAAAAACCCAATAAATCGCCTTATTCTATGGATGCAAACCTCTTGCATATCAGCTATGAAGGGCAGATACTCGAAGATCCAAATGTCGCACCAGAAGAGGATATGTGGCGTTGGAGTGTGAGCCCAAAGGCCGCACCTGACCAAAGTGAGATTATCACCATAAGATTTGAAAAAGGTGATGGTATAGCTATAAATGGGGAGAATCTCAGTCCCGCAGATTTCTGGAGCAAACTCAATGAGCTAGGTGGGCGCAATGGAATAGGAAGGCTTGACTTGGTAGAAAATCGTTATGTAGGTATGAAGTCGCGAGGCTGTTATGAAACTCCAGGTGGTAGCATCTATATTAAAGCACATCGTGCTATAGAATCTCTATGCCTTGACAGAGAGGCTGCCCATCTCAAAGACGAGATTATGCCAAGATATGCGAGTCTTATCTATAATGGATATTGGTTTAGCCCCGAGAGAGAGGCATTACAGGCACTTATTGACAAAACACAAGAAAGAGTTGAAGGTGAAGTAAGACTTGAGCTTTACAAGGGGAATGTTAGCGTGCTAGGCAGAAGCTCGAGGTACTCTCTCTTTAATGCTGCTTATAGCACATTTGAGGAAGATGATGTGTACAACCAAAAAGATGCACAAGGCTTTATTAAACTCAATGCATTGCGCTTCATCATCGCTGGCAAGTCAAGATAATCAGAGCCTACTGGTCTCTATCACTTCTAGATTTTGCATAAGAGAATCAAAACAAAGTATAAAGGCTTATCTACTGGCTTGTTTTACTTAAAATCTCTTTTGTTATCTGTTCTGCATTTTTTGTATCGCACTCTATGACATGATTTGCGGCATTTTCATAATGCTTTAGTCTCAAGTCATACAACTCTTTTACCTTATCAGGATTCCCAAAAAGTGGTCGGGTATTTTGGTGGGGATCCAAACTTATGCGCTTAGAAATCTCGCCAAAATCTATTTTGAGATAAAACACCTTCCCTAGTCTGCTGACATCATTATGGATTGGCATTCCCCCACCAGTAGCAATCACGGCATTTTTCACATTTTCTGCAAGCCAAGAGATGAGCTCTTTTTCTTGGCTACGAAATCTTGCTTCACCAAATGCAGTAAAAATTTCTCTTATGCTTTTTCCATAAGCACTCTCTATCAAAGAATCTGTATCCAGAAAGTATCTTTGGCTTTCTTTGGCTATTAAACGTGCAATTGTGCTTTTGCCACTACCCATAAAGCCTATAAGAACGATATTTGGCATTATTTGAGTTTTATCAAATACCCATCATTTTGGGATTGCAAGAGATAGTCATATTTTCCATCAAGCTCTATGCTTACTCTATAAAAATTTTCATGCACACTTAAGGTGATATTTTTGAAATACTTTTTGTTTATCTTAAGACTTTCATTCAAAGCCTTACTAATACCTTCGAAATCAAGCACTATACGATAAGGTGAAGGCAAAATAAAATGTCTTATATTGCTGAGTTTGGTTGCTACAAAAACCATATTATCTTTGAAGTTAAACTCAAATCCACCCATGCTAAAACGGTTTTCTTGTGTATATTGCTTTTGTATAGCATCCTGTGCTAGCACAAGAGGGTAATGCCAATCGATACTTTGATCTAATTCTATTTCTTTGGTATTGAGACTACCATCTATATTTTGGTAAGTGATTCTAATTTTTTTAAGCACACGAGCAGTGCTTGGCAATTCAATATTGATATTTTGCAATATCGTGCTCGTGAGCTCTTGGTGTTGGTGTATGTTTTCTTTTGGGAACAAAATAGGCTCAAAAGGATTGCTTCTTGCAAGGAGTGTATTCACCACTAGAAGAAGCATACACCATTTTTTGAGAGCTTTCAATCTGTGTCCTTTGTGATTTGCTGAGGTTCTAAACCCTTGAGCTCAAAAATATCTTTCTGAATCTTGGCATTTTGCTTCTGTGTTAAATCCACCTCTTTGATAAGTCTCTCTTGTTGTTTTTTAAGATCCAAAAGGCTTTGTAAAGAGATTTCTCCAAAACATAGCGAGATGCCATATACAAAAAGCACTATAACTATCACAAAGCTAATCAAAAAACGACGATTGACTTCAAAAAAACGTCTAAACCTCGAAGGCGTGTCAAAAAGTCTCTTATCCATTGGTGAGACTCCTTACATAGGAACTTAAGAATCTATTTTTTGAAAAGCTGTGTACCAAGATACTCACTATTTGAGATTTCAGTCTCAATCTCAAGGAGACGGTTGTATTTGGCTATGCGCTCGCTTCTTGCGGTTGATCCTGTTTTTATCTCGCCAGTATTAAGTGCTAGAGCAAAATCTGCAATAAAGCTATCCTCGCTCTCGCCACTTCGATGACTCATGATACATTTATAAGCATTGCGCTGTGCTAAGCGCACTGTTTGCATAGTCTGTGTAACTGTGCCAATCTGATTGGGTTTTATAAGCACAGCATTTGCTGCATTTTGCTCAATACCTTGACAGAGAAACTTCTTGTTTGTTGCAAATAAATCATCGCCTACAAGCTGAATCTGAGCGCCTAATTTCTGTGTGAGATACTTCCAGCCTTCCCAGTCATCCTCGCTTAAACCATCCTCAATAGAAACAATAGGATATTTCTCAAGCATTTGAACATAATAATCCACAAGCTCGGTAGATGAGAGTTTGCGCCCTTCACCTGCAAGGTTATACATTCCTTTTTCATCCACCAGCTCGCTACTTGCCACATCAAGTGCAAGTGCTATATCACTACCTGGCTTATAACCTGCCTTCTCAATAGCTTGCAAAATCACTTCTATAGGCTCGGTATTGTTTTTGAGATTTGGCGCAAACCCTCCCTCATCACCAATACTAGTAATATGGCCTTGTTCGCTTAGAATCTTTTTTAGATGATGATATACCTCCGTACTAGCGCGTAATGCAGCAGCAAAGCTATCAAACCCAAGTGGCATAATCATATATTCTTGAAAATCTACAGTGTTATCCGCATGGCTTCCACCATTAATGATATTAAGCATAGGCACAGGAAGCACAACAGCATTCGCTCCACCCAAATACCGATAAAGCGGGATATTCTGACTAAGTGCAGCAGCCCTAGCAATCGCCATGGACACGGCTAAAGTTGCATTTGCGCCAAGCTTTGAGTAATTCTCTGTACCATCTAAATCTCTGAGTGTTAGATCAATCAATCCTTGATCAAAAGGACTAGCGCCAACTAATGCTTCGCTAATATGCAAATCAATATTTTCACATGCCTTCAGCACGCCCTTACCTAAAAAGCGATTTTTATCATTGTCACGCAATTCTAAGGCTTCCTTCTTGCCTGTGCTAGCACCACTTGGGACTATAGCACTTGCCCTCGTGCCATCGCTTAAAATAACATTTGCCTTGGTGGTTGGGTTTCCCCGTGAATCTAGAACTTCTTGCGCGAAAATCTTTGAAATATGTAGCATAATCTTGCTCCTTTGGAATCAAATTCTAAAACTACAGAATCTAGATTCTTGTATAAAAATCCAGATTCTGTAGTTGGGCGATAGAATCAATCTAACGCATCAGGCTCATCGGGTAATGGCAAGATCTCATCTTTGATTCCAATTTGTTCTTTGATTTTATCAGTAATCTCTTGAGCAATCTTTTCGTTTTCGCGCAGGAATAGCTTTGCGTTTTCTCGACCCTGCCCTAGTTTCATATCCCCATAACTAAGCCATGCACCACTTTTATCGATAATATCCAGCTTGATTCCATAATCAATAACCTCACCTTCTTTGCTTATGCCTTCTCCAAACATGATATCAAATTCTGCTTCTCTAAAAGGCGGAGCGACTTTGTTTTTTACAACTTTCGCTTTAGCGCGATTGCCAATGTTTTGGTCATTTTGCTTCAATGTAGCGATACGACGAATGTCAATACGCACACTTGCATAGAATTTTAAGGCATTTCCACCTGTGGTAGTCTCTGGACTTCCATAACCCATAGTGCCTATTTTCATACGAATCTGGTTGATAAAAATCAAAGTTGTATTCATTCTATGCAAAACCCCTGTAATCTTACGCAATGCATGACTCATAAGTCGTGCTTGTAAGCCTACATGCTGATCACCCATATCACCTTCAATCTCGGCCTTTGGCGTAAGAGCTGCCACAGAATCTATCACCACCAAATCCACAGCTCCACTTCTTGTAAGCGTTTCTAGAATCTCAAGTGCTTGCTCACCATTATCTGGTTGGGACACAAGCAGATTCTCAGTATCCACACCCAATCTTTTTGCATAATATACATCAAGCGCATGCTCAGCATCAATAAACGCGGCAATACCGCCGTTTCTCTGGCATTCAGCCACAATCTGCAAAGAAAGTGTGGTCTTACCGCTAGATTCTGGTCCATAGATCTCAATAATTCTGCCCTTAGGTACGCCGCCAATACCTAACGCCATATCAAGTCCAAGAGAACCTGTAGAGATTGCATCGATTTTTTCTACCTGCTTATCACCAAGTCGCACCAAAGCACCCTTCCCGAAACTCTTATCAATTTGCTTTAATGCTAATTCAATGGCCTTTTGCCGTTTCTCATCTATTGGCATTACATTCCTTTGCTTCCGTAGTTTTCCTAACTCACTAGTGGGTAGATTTTATCTATAAGTTTTTAAAATTAACATAAAAACTTTTTGATTGATTTTGGATTCTAAAATCGCTAAGATTCTAGGACTTTGTGATGATAGGAGGGGTTTTGAGGGTCGCAGAGGTTGTAAGCATTACTAATGGCACTCTTTTAAATACCCCAAGCATTACTGCATTCGCTGGAATAACACTTGAGCTAGACTCGCTAAAACATGGCTGGCTTTTTATCGCAAGAAATCACGCAGACATAGAATCTGCCTTGGCAAAAGGTGCTTATGGCGTGATCTCTAAATCTCCTGTAGAGATAAAAGAATCAGAAATTGCTTACATAGAAGTCAGAGATATTGAAGATGCTATAGCAAGACTTATCCGCTATAAGATTCTCTTTTTTAGCACCAGTGTGATTGCATTAAATCTTGCCCAATTGCTTATCGCCAAAGAAATTATCACTGATGCAAGTATTTTTGTTGGGGATTGCAAAAACACTCTTTTGGAATCTTTTAACCAAGAAATCCGCGTGATTTTTACAAACTCAGATGAGATTTTAACCCTCAGCTTCCACTCACTTCAAGCACTCAAACCTTTAGATATGCCCTTTAGCCTGATTACCTATACGCTTTTTGATATGAGACTTTCTTACAATAGCAGAGCATACTTCTTGCATTTGCCTTATTTTTTTATCAATGATTTGAGCTCGCTAGTATGTATATGTGAGCAAGAACATGTCTTGTTTGATTTTACGCGATTTCACAGAATCCAGCTGCTCAGACCCATATTTATCGATGAATTTTCGCATATTTGTGAATATGGCCAAAGTCAGCAAGTGCTTATTACACAACAAGATTGTGTATTGTTTGCAAGTTTTGTACGCTATTTTTTGGAATACGCTAAGTGGGGCAAGCTTGTTTGTATGCTGCCAAAATCCCATAAGCTTGAGACATTAGATAGCATCAAAGATTTAGAAATACTTTTCTATGAGCAAACAAATGATATTTTGGACTGTGTCATGGAGACAAACTTCAATTTCATGCTTATCTTTGGTATCGATGATTCTAGGCTGTATACGCTTTTGCAAAATCATGGGGCAAAAAATCAGCCAAGTTTGTTTGATAATTTGTAAAAATCATGAATAGAACCCAAGCAAGAGAATATATCCACAAGCTTTGTTTAGAGTTTGAAAGGAAAAATACAAAACTCAACGCAAAGTTCCTCCAAGCACTTAACCTACTAGATTCTCTCAAAACCCATTTTGTTTTAGAATCTTCTCATCAAGGCATTAACTTGCAGCCACAAAAAAGCCTAAGTACTTATGAACAGGATGCAATTTTCCAGGCTGCAAGCGCACTCAAACCTTGGCGTAAAGGCCCTTTTACAATCGCGGATTTAAAGATAGATTCCGAATGGCAGAGCTTTATAAAGTTCCATCTCATTGCGCCATATCTAAATCTACAAGACAAAGAAGTGTTAGATGTAGGCTGCAACAATGGTTATTATCTTTTTGAGATGTTACAATTTGCGCCAAAAAGCCTGTATGGATTTGATCCTAGCGCTCTCTATAGGGCGCAGTTCCGCTTTATTGATTTTTTTGCACGCTCAAATATCAATTTTTATCCGCTAGGAATCGAGCATTTGAAGGAATTTTGTTTGGGTTTTGGAAAATATTTTGATTGCGTGTTTTTGCTGGGTGTACTCTATCACAGAAGCGATCCAATAGTAAGTCTTAAAAATCTCAATTTTGCATTAAAATCCGGTGGTGAAGCATTTATAGACAGTCTTGTGATCGAATCTGATGAGGATATTTGTCTTTGTCCGAAAAAATCCTATGCCAAAATGTCAAATGTCTATTTTATCCCAAGCATAAGCACTTTGCAGGGATGGTGTGATCGGGCAGGATTCAAAGAATTTGAGCTTTTAGCACTCAAAAAGACAGATACCAATGAGCAGCGTAAAAGCAAATGGATTGATACTTTGAGTTTAGAAGACTTCTTGCATGCTAATACAGATACAACAATTGAGGGTTATCCTCCACCATTACGGGGGTATTTTAGGATAAAAAAAATATAAGGAGGATTTATGGATTCCCAACAAGAACAGATACAAAATGATGGGCTCAATATCTGCACGAGTTTGGATTCTTGTGGTAGTGTGCTAGAAAACTCTAAGAACAAGGCAAGTGTATCTTTCGTGCCTAATGAGAGCATGGTATCGGATATTGATGAGCACAGTAAGCTTATCCACGCAGGCTATATCTTTAATGCCGCAAGCTTTGCTGCGATGGTAGCAGTCAATAAAAAACATAGCATAATGATCGCTGCTGATGTGAAATTTCTCTCCCCCATACAACTTGGACATGAAATATTCTTCAAAGCACATGCATTGCAGCAGAACACAAAAAAATGTGAAGTAAAAGTCGAGGGGTTTTTGCTTGATATCAAGATTTTTGATTCCATCTTTCATATAGCGGTGTTTGATAAAGCACCTTTCAGCATAGCACTTGAAAAGGTCAAATAAAAAGCCTATAAAAAATCTTGCAATTTATTTGCATGCGCCATAAATGATTCTAATCCATCCCAATCCTCCTGCTCTATAAGCTTACGAGCTAGGGTTAGCTCATTTTCAAAAGACGCAAGAGAATCTAAGACATTGTCTTTGTTTTGCTTAAAAATATCACGCCACATCTTTGGAGAGCTTTTTGAAAGTCTGCTCATAGACAAGAAACCTCCACCCACGAGGGCTAAAATCATCTGTGGATCTTCCTGCTTTAAGACTGCATTTGCTAGGGCATAGCTGATAACATGGGGCATATGACTTATAAGCGCGATATGCTTGTCGTGCTCTTGTGCACTCATTTTTATAATTTTCATACCGATACCAAGAAAAATGTCGCGTGCGACTTGCACTTGGTATGCTCCACTATCTTGCAGGTCTGAAAGAATGACAATTTTGTCTTTAAATAAATCTCTTAGTGCGGCTTTTGGACCATAAAATTCGGTGCCACTCATCGGATGGGCAGCAATGAAATTCTTGCGCAGATGCAAAGGTACGGAATCTAGAATTTTTTGCTTCGTACCACCCAGGTCAATAATCGTGGTTTCTGGCTTTAAGCATTTGATTTGTTGCAAAACTTCAATGATTCCTTCGACTGGAACTGCCAAGAAAATCACATCGGTCCGATTAAAAATATCCTCCAGCTCCACACATTCATCAACCAATCCAAGAGAAACAGCTAAGCTTGAATGCAAAGGGCTAATATCATATCCTACGATAGACTTAAAGCATTTAAGCTCTTTTAGTGCCAGTCCTATAGATCCACCAATAAGTCCAAGTCCAACGATTCCTATATGTTTGGGTTGTTGCATTTTTGTCCTTCAAAAATGGGATTTGAGAGATTGGGAATAGATTTGCAGAGCACTAGCAGCAAAAATACAAGCACTTGAGCTTTGTAAAATGAAGCTATTTGGAATCCGTATATCTGGGATTTTATATTTTTCTAAGGTTTTTCGCTCATTTGTGCTAAATCCACCTTCTGGCCCTACGACAATCACAGGCAATATCCCATTGTTTGTGTATTTTTCAAAACCCTGCGAAATTGGCAAAGATTCTTTACGTAAATCAAATGCGCAGAGATTGCGGTATTTCTCACACACAGATTCTAAATCCACTGCAATCTCAAATTCTAATAATGTACTCCTTCCACATTGTTCACAAGAATGAATCAGAATATTTTTTAGACGTTCAAGATTGAGTGTGGTATTTCTCTGTGAAAAATCCGCATAAAAAAAGCTGAGCTTACTTACATTGAGTTCATTAAGTGTAGGCAAAGCCTTGCTGATTGCATTTGAATCTACAATAGCCCAGATGATATGGATATAAGGTTGTGTGTGGCATTGGGAAGTAATGGTGTTTATTAGAGTAAGAGATGCGCTGTTGCGCGAGATTTCTGAAACACTATATTCATAAAGCTTAGTATCTTTAAGGTTTGAGAGCAAAAGACTTTGCTCTTTTTTATGACGGCGAGATTTGAAGATATGCCTGTAAGAATCTCCGCTAAGTTCTAGGTAAGGATTCCCAGAATCTTTGTGGTACAAAAAGCGCATTAGCGCATACTCACAACGAGACAAAAAAGAATTGCTTGGGTGAAATACACAATTTTGCAAAAATTGACATAGCTTTTCATGGCTTCTAAATCTGTGCGTTTGGCAACCTTGAGTTTTCTTATACGCAAAATCTCTGTAATGAGTATATAGACACAAAGTCCTATCATTGATACAACAGAAAAGCTAAAACTCTCAAAATTAAAAAAAAGAATATTCAATCCGCTAAGGATTGCCACAGCTACGAGAAAGAAAACTAATGGCATACAAAACCAAATTTTTTTGTTGAGGCTTACAAGGTTTTTATGAAAGTAAAGATTCCAAAGATTACACACAATGGGCACAATGAAAAGAAATGCAAAAAATTTATGATAGAACACAAGATCATTCAAAGATTGCGATACTGCCTCACTCATAGTATCCCTTAGGATTAACTTTAGGCAAATATTATTGCAGATCTTTTTTAACAACTCTAAAGGCAGGATAGATGTCAAAACAAGCCGTAGTGCTTTTTAATATGGGTGCTCCAAATAGTCTGTATGAAGTGAAAAGTTTTTTAAAGCAGCTTTTCAACGATCCACATATTTTAAATATCCGCAACAATTTTTTACGCAAGATACTCGCAAATTTCATAGCCAATAAACGTCTAGAAGACGCAAAAAAAAACTACCAAGCTATCGGAGGAGGCTCCCCACTCATAAAACACACGCTCGATCTTATTAATACCCTGAATGCCTTAGATTCTACGCGTTTTTATACTTACTGCATGCGTTATACTCCGCCATTTGCCAAAGATGTGCTTGCGGATTTACAAAATCAAAACATTGACTCTCTTGTATTCTTTAGTATGTATCCACAATACTCCACCACCACGACAAAATCTTCTCTTGTATCAATCCAACAAGCTTTATTGGAGCTAAACTTCACACCAAAGATTCGAGTGATTGAGCGGTATTTCTCACACTATGGCTACAATAAACTCATTGTCTTATGCATTAAAGAAGCACTCCAAAATAACAATACACAAGATTACACTTTAGTATTTTCCTCCCATGCCCTACCACAAAGCTATATCCAAAGGGGTGATACCTACCAACAAGAATGTGAGCAGAATATTTCTTTGCTCAAAGAGATTTTGCAAACAGAGCAGCTGGATTTCAAGCAGATTTTGTATTCTTACCAATCAAAGATTGGTCCAATAAAATGGATTGGACCATCGACACAAGAAGTGATTGCATCTTTAAAGAATCAAAAAGTACTTGTGTTTCCACTTTCATTTACGATTGATAATTCTGAGACAGACTATGAACTAGCAATTGAATGCAAGAAAATTGCACAAGAAGCCAATTTGCAAGATTACCGTGTGATCAAATGCTTTAATAGCAGAAAGGAATTTGCAAATCTCATTATTAGTATGGTGAAAGAACTAAATGTTTGTAAGGAGCAATGATGGATAGATTCTCTAAGAGAATAACAACAATCATATTTTTTGTATTTTATTTTTTAGCATTCTATGGCTGCGAAGATTCTCATAAAGTCGAGCTATCTAGCGGTAAAGAGATTGGTTTAGAGCAAATCAAAGAAATGGAATCTCTGGACAAAATAAGCTATGTAGGATTAGAAAATGTATTTTCAGACACAAAGATCATCTCACCAAATGGCAAGCCCTTACTCTTAATTTTTGCCAAAAACAACTGCATCTATTGTGACAAATTCAAAGACAATCTCAAAGCGGATCCCACAACCCAAGCATTCCTTGCTGAGAATTTCTCAAGCTATTACATAAATACTGATTACAAAAAAACTCATGAAATCAGATTTGGCGAGAAAAGCTTCTTTTTACAAACTCTTCAGCTTGCAAAGCATTACTCCATCAATCCAACACCAACATTTGTTTTTTCAGATTCGCTGGGCAATGCCTTTTTCTCTTATCCTGGCTATCTGAAACCAAAACAATTCTACGCTGTACTAGAACGTCTCAAAGATGTAAAAGTCATTACACAAGATGGAATAAAAGCTCTCTCAAGCGAACTCCTTGCTCTTATAGAAGCGACACGATAGCTAGGAGAGAGATATGGCAAACTTTATAAAATCATTGCGCTTGCTTTTTGCAAATATGCCTTTAGTGCTTTTGTTGATGGGTTTGTATGCTTTATCTTGTGGTGTCGCCACATTTATAGAATCTGCACAAGGAAGTCTTGTAGCTAGAGCAAGTGTGTATGGGACTTGGTGGTTTGAATTATTACACTTTTGGCTGTTATGTTCACTTATTAGTTGCTTTATTACCTCCAAAGCATTGCAACGCAAAAAATATGCATTTTTTCTACTGCACTTTTCTTTTATCGTCATTATTCTTGGTGCTGGGATTACGCGTCATTTTGGATTTGAAGGGACTATGCCTATCAAAAATGGACAAACCCAAAACAGAATCTATTCAAGTGAGCCGTATTTGATTATCCAAGCATTCAACAAAACAACCAAAGAATTTCAAGGTATAGAACTTGAGATGATTTCTCCTGCCCGCAAATTTTATAAGATTGCATTTTTTGGCAAAGATTTTTTACTCCATTTAAGTGATCTACAGCAAAGAGAAGATGAATTTGGCATGCCTTATTCTGCGCTAGATATTGAGATCACAGAATCAAAGCAAGAGTTAAACATAATAGATTCGTTTTTTGGAAGAGGGGTAGACTGGAGCGAAGCGAAGAAAACTGAAATCAAACAATCACCTCTAGGCGATGTGCCTGAGCAGATTCATACAGAAATCGGAGAGAGTGTTTTTATTATTGGTTGGGGAAGCAAGATTATTGCACTGCCATTTAAAATAAAACTTGATGAATTCGTTTTAGATAGGTATCCCGGCTCACAAATGCCCTCTTCTTATGCTTCGTTTGTGGAGGTGCAAGATAGCGCAAATAATTACAATAAAGAAGCAAAAATCTTTATGAATAATGTGCTTGATTATGGTGGGTATCGTTTTTTTCAGAGTTCTTATTTTCCTGATGAAAGCGGTACTATCCTTTCAGTCAATAACGACCCGGGTAAGATTATTACCTACACAGGTTACACACTTTTGATGCTAGGATGTCTCTGGCTGCTCTTTGCTAGAAACTCTCGATTCCAATCTTTAGCCAGATTTATCAAGTCCCAATCTGCACAGGGCATAGCCTGCAGCCTTATTGCTGTGAGCTTGCTTGCTTTGCCATACGATTCTTTTGGTGCAGATTCCACTACTTCTACCACACAAACCCAACAACTGCAAGAAGAAAACTCTCTCTCCAGTCCCACACAAGAAGAAATCACAAAATTCATTGCATTGCTAAAACAAAATTCCAAAGAATTTAGCGCTGCTTTTGGTCGCATTCTTATGCAAGATTTTGGAGGACGTATTAAACCTGTGGATACGATAGCAAGCGAATATATCCACAAAATGACAGGGAGTAATAATTTCTTGGGATTAACTAATACACAGCTACTTTTGGCAATTGCCGTATATCCAGAATATTTCAGAGAGATAAAACTCATACGCACAAAAAGCCCAGAGCTAAGAGTTCTTTTGGGGAACGATCCTAAAAAACGCTATGTTGCGCCAATTGATGCCTATCTTAAAGATGGCACTTATATGCTTACAAACTATGTAGAGCAGGCAAACATGAAGTCATTAAAAGACCAGAGTGTGTTTGATAAAGATGTCATAGCTTTCAATGAAAAGCTTTATGTATTTGGGCTTATATATTCAGGTAAAGCCCTTCGAGTACTGCCCAGTAAAAACACACAAGATTGGCAAGACTTTGAAGATTCTATGAATGCAGCAATAATGCAAAAAGATGAGTTAGCTTACAATGAGTTTTACCATATCATCGCATCTATTTCTAAGGGCTTTGCGCTTGGCGTGGAAAACAATGACTGGGGGCTTGGATTTAAAGGCTTAGAACGTCTTCGCGCATACCAAGAAAAATATGGAAGCAAACTTTCCCAATCAAAGATTGATGCAGAAATTTGGCTCAATAATACGAGACTTTTTGAACGTCTTACTTATCCTTATTTGGTGCTTGGATTTGGATTTTTCCTTGTGATACTTGTGAGCATTTTCCGCAATCATGCTGTAAGAAAGCCTTTCTGTCTTATAGCTTTGGGGTTGATTGCGCTTTGCTTTGTGTTGCACACTTTGGGGCTTATTTTGCGATGGTATGTTAGCGGACATGCACCTTGGAGCAATGCCTATGAATCCATGCTCTATATTGCTTGGGCTAGTGCACTCTCTGGCGTAGTGTTTTTTAGAAAATCTCCTCTTGCACTCTGTTCAGCGAGTTTCTTAGCCGGAATTACGCTTTTTGTCGCGAATTTAGGTGATATGGATCCCCAAATTGGTAATCTTGTGCCAGTACTCAAATCCTATTGGCTTAATATACATGTATCAGTAATCACAGCAAGTTATGGATTTTTAGGATTATGCTTTGTGCTTGGGATTATTACTCTTTTACTTTTTGTTCTGCGCTCTGATTATCGAAAAAATATTGATAATGTGATTCTCTCTTTAAGCGCTATCAATGAGATGAGTATGATTCTTGGACTTTTTTTGCTTACAGCTGGGAATTTCTTGGGTGCGATTTGGGCTAATGAATCTTGGGGTAGATATTGGGGTTGGGATCCTAAGGAAACTTGGGCACTTATTAGCATAGGAGTGTATGCAATAATTTTGCATTTGCGCTTCTGTGGATTTAGGGTCCTTGCATTTAGTATAGCTAGTGTACTTGGATTTTTTAGTATATTGATGACCTATTTTGGTGTCAATTATTTTCTCACAGGCATGCATTCTTATGCACAAGGTGATGCAGCAGGAATGCCTTCTTATATTTACATTATGGTTGCTTGTGTGCTAGGACTTAGCATGGCGGCATTTTTGAATAACAAAAATAAAGAGACACTACAGATTTGCTAAAACTGAGATTAAAACCTATTAGCTCGTAAAAGTTCTGCGACTTCCTTGGTGTGATATGATATGATGATGTCCGCACCAGCACGCTTCATGCTTATGAGATTTTCTAACATAACATTTTCATAATCAATAATCCCTGCTTTTTGGGCGCATTTTAGCATTGCATATTCCCCACTCACATTATAAACAGCTAAAGGCAAGAGTGTGCGCTCTCGAATATCACGCACAATATCTAAAAAACTCAGTGCAGGCTTTACCATAAGAATATCCGCACCTTCGCTTTCATCATAAAGGCTCTCCATGATGGCTTCTCTACGATTTGCTGGATCTTGCTGGTAGGTTTTTCTATCGCCAAAACTCGGAGCAGATTGGGCTACATCACGAAATGGTCCATAATAAGCGCTTGCAAACTTTGTAGAATAAGACATTATAGGCAGATTCACAAACCCCGCCTTATCCAGACCATAGCGCAATGCCCTGACAACCCCATCCATCATACCGCTTGGCGCTATCATATCTGCTCCACAACTAGCGAGCATGCTAGCTTGCTCTACAGAAATCTCTAAAGTCGCATCATTATCTACACTGCCACTTTTATCCACAATACCACAATGCCCATGGCTTGTATATTCACAAAAACACAAATCAACACTCACAAATATATCTGGAATATCTCTTTTGATAGCTTTGAGCGCGCGTGCTACAATTCCCTTGTCGCTTAGTGCTTCGCTTCCAGAAGAATCTTTATGCTTTGGGATTCCAAAAAGCAAAATGTGATAGATTCCTAAACTCTGCAAATCTCTAACTTCTTTCAAAAGCTCATCTATGCTTAGCCAAAAAACACCAGGCATAGAATCTATTTCTTTTCTGATACGCTCACCTTCGACTACAAAAAGCGGGTAGATAAAATCTGTAATGTCTAGTCTGTTTTCACGCACTAAGCCCCTGCTATGCTCATTTAATCTCAGTCGTCTCAATCGTCTCATCATACCTACCTCCATGAATTACCTCCTAAAATCTCGTGGGTTAGAGTTTGACCTCATCATTATTGGGTTTTGCAGGTCGATTCTCAAGCGCACAGAAATTATCCACCACACACCCTTTGATAATAAAGATATTACTCCCATCCTCATGGATATAGCGGAGTTTGAAATTTTGGCTATCAAGAGTGTTTTTGATGATATACATTCCTAGTCCAAAGCCCTGTATATGTTTCTTAGAATCCCGAAAATATGGCTTAAAGTATTCATCGAGTTTGAATTTTAATGCCGCACCTAGATTGCGCACATACAATGAATCATTCTTGGTATAAACATACACCTTCCCATCCTCGCCGTACTTGATAGCATTATCAAGCATATTTTTAATCGTAATAGTGAAAATCTCAAAATCCGCCTTAATAAGTGCATATGGAGATTCCAAAACGATTGAATTTGGTGCATTTTTATCAATCAAGAGAATCTGCTTGGTAGCCTCTATCAAATCTTCTAGCAAAAACTCACTTTTTTGCACTTCATACATTTGTGAGCTTAATTGCTCAAGTTTTGCAAACTCACCTATAAGCTCATTAAGTCTGCCAAACACCGAACATAGACGTTCTTTTTGGAGTGGATTTTCAACCATCTCCGCGACAATTCTTCCTTTTGTGATTGGAGTTTTTAACTCATGCATAATCGATCGCAAAAATAGCAGACGCGATTGGTTGAGCGCTTTGAGTTTATTTGAGAATTTATAGAATTCATTGGCTAAAAGCTCGATTTCATCTTTTGGATTTTTTTTCAAGCGCAAAATCACATCTTGTTTAGAGTTTGAAATTTGGGCTCTTAAGGTATTGAGAGGAATGAGTGCTTTTAGTAACAAGATGTAAATAAAGGTGAGAATCACAATTCCGCTCAGAGTAATAAAATAAAAGCTTTCATAAGAATGTGAAACCTTATCTTTATACAGGACTGACTCTTTGTGGGATTCCAATAGTATATAGATTCCATTTTGCGTATTGCGGATTTTGGCAATTGTGCCAAAAAAACGCTCTGGCAATCTGTCTTCTCCTTGCAGAAGTTCTTTAAGCTCATCCTCCACTTCAATAAACCCAAGCTCATTCAAATATCTCTTGACTATATCTACGCCTCCGCCATAGCGACCTATCTCATTTATTGTAGTAACGATCTGATTGTATTTGATTTGGTTGGCATTACTATCCTCTTCGATTTTGTCTTTGATAAAAAAATACGAAAATGCAAAAAATCCAAGCAATGCACATAGAAACAAGAAAGTAATTTTAAAAAATATAGAATCCCAAAAATGCTTCATCACACCACCTTGAAATGCTAAATTTTAACAAATCTCTTAGTATTAGCGATGATGATTGCTCATGAAATATAAGATTGTATGGGGCTAAAACCTACAAACATACAAGAGTAAAAGGACACTAATTGTCAATAGCATAAGAGACATTCCACTCCTATGTTTTTTTTAATGTTATATAGCATTTTACGAGGAATACCAAAACATCTTTGAAGTACGATTTCTAGAGGCTTAATTGGTGAAGTTTTGCCCTTGGAATGTAATAAAATCCAATTAGCATATTTCTTTTTTTGTAAGGAGTTTATATGGCAACAATCAGCATTTTTGGTGGTGGTGCTTGGGGGAGGGCACTTGCTTTTGCTTTCTCACAAAAAAACGAAGTCAAAATAATCTCACGAAAGAATCTGTGTAATCTTGCTCCAAATATCATCCAAGTGGATACTAAAGAAGGCTTAAAAAGTGAGTTTTTTATAATAGCAATTGCTACAAATGCCCTAAGAGATTGGTTAGAGAACATATCCTTACCTAAAGAAAGCAAGATTCTCTCTGCTTCAAAAGGTATAGAGACAAAAAACAGCGCATTTGTGAGCGATATTTATGAAAATTTCACTTCCCAAAAAAATATTGTATATCTGTGTGGTCCAAGCTTTGCTTCTGAAGTCATACAGTCCTTGCCTTGCGCACTTGTACTGCATTCTAGAAATCTTTTGCTGGCGCGAGAGTTTGGCAGATTTTTTCCAAACTTTATTAAGACCTACATAAGTCCAGATGTAATAGGTGGAGAAATTGCTGGAGCATACAAAAATGTGATAGCCATTGCAGGTGGTATTTGCGATGGATTAAACTTAGGGGCTAATGCAAAGGCTTCTCTGTTAGCACGAGGATTAGTTGAGATGAGTCGCTTTGGGGAAACATTTGGTGGAAAAATGGAGACCTTCTTAGGGCTCTCTGGTGCAGGAGATTTATTTCTTACTTCAAATTCTAAGATGTCTAGGAACTATCGTGTTGGACTTGGGTTAGCTCAAGGATTAAAGATAGATGAGATTCTCAACTCACTTGGGGAAGTTGCAGAAGGTGTAGTCACCGCACAAGCAATCAAACAAATCAGTTTAAAAGAGAAAATCCACACGCCCATAGCACGAGAAGTCTGCGCTATCATTGAAGGTAAAGATGTGAAAGAAAGCCTTAACACTCTTATGGACAAATAGGTGCTTTAGTAAAGAGAGGGGGAGAAAAAAACTAGAGTAAGTCTCTAGTTTATGAAGCCTTACTTTTTGCTTACTAGATCTTTTAAACCTTTGCCTGGTCTAAATTTAGGAACGCGCTTCTCTTTTGTAGTGTAAGTTTTGTTCGTGCCTGGAACTTTGCCAGTTTTTGCTTTTTGGATAGCAGTTTCAAACTTTCCAAAACCTACAAGCTCAACACTTTGTTTTTTAGAGAGCGCTTTAGTAATAGCTTCTGTGAAAACATTTACAGCTCTTTCAGCATCTTTTTTTGTTTCGAATCCACCAGTAGTCTTTACTAGATCTACGAATTCAGCCTTGTTCATGAGAAACTCCTCTATTAAAAATTTTGAAAACCCCCGTATTCTAGTGATTTCTATAATCAAAGTCAAGAATTTACCCATTTTTAGGGCGAATCGCTTGCGAAAATTCACATCAAAGCAATATCTTTGCTTCTTAGAGGTGTGCCAAACAACAGAGAATGTGCAGCTTTTTTACCAAGTATGCTTTTATACAATCTTGGATTGAGTGAATCTGGCGCATGAGGCCGCAAAACCCTAATGTTTTCTCTCGTAAAAATCTCGCCCTTCTTTATATCTCTACAGACCCATACCCCACGTCCAAATTCCCTGCCAGACTTTATATTCTGTGCTGCAGCATCTCCTAGTGCGGTTTTTGTGTCTAAAATCGTTTTACAAAATTCTTGAAACTCCTTTGAATCAAGACTAAAATCAGCATCTAAACTCTTCAAAGATTTGTCCAAAACAAAATGTTTCTCTATCATGCTTGCACCCAAGCTTGTAGCAATACTCCCACACAAACACCCCCTCGTATGATCAGATAACCCAAACTTCACGCCAAACTTCTCTCGTAAACGAGGCATATAAGCGAGATTCATAGAATCTAGCGCTGCTGGATACGCACTCACACAGTGTAAAACCGTAATATCATCCACTCCATTTGCCTTGCATATACTGATAGCTTCTGCTAGTTCATCATCATTTGCAATACCACTTGAGAGAATCATAGGCTTTCGCGATCTGGCTACATATTCTATAAGCTCCAAATCCAAAACTTCAAAGCTCGCAATCTTATACATTGGGCATCCCAAAGATTCTAAAAAATCCACTCCTTTGATAGAAAATGGTGAACTAAAAACTATAAGTCCTAGTTCACTGCCTAATTGGAATAGTTCCTTATGCCACTCCCAAGGCATCTGTGCTTGCTTATACAAATCATACAAATAGTAGTTATCCCACAAGCCCCCACGGATTCTAAAATATCCATTTCTTGCATCAAGTGTGAGGCACTCTGGTGTATAGGTCTGCAGCTTTACAGCATGCGCGCCAGATTTTGCAATGGCTTTAAGAGAATCTCTTGCTATCTCCAAGCTCCCATTGTGGTTAGCACTCAGCTCAGCGACAATGAATGGAGTGGTCTTTTTAATACTTATACTTCTGGGAAAATCTTGCATGGATTCTTGTGTAATTTTAGACATTATTACCACATCGCTAAATGCTTTCTCTTTACATACAAATTCTCTTAAAACTCCTCTATTTTCATATCCATTGCGCTTATAAAACTCATATGCTTGGATATTTTCTTGCATAACCTCTAAAAAAAGTGCATGCAACCCAAGCACCTCAAAAGCAATATGTTCTAAAAATCTCAGAATCTTTGTGCCTTTATGGGCTAGCTCATTGTCAAAAATATTTTTGTAGATTCCTATATAGCTGTGTTTGTGTGTGAAGTTTATACGACTAAGGCTACCTACGCCCAAGAATTTTGGTTTGTTGTAGCCTACCAAAACTTCTTCTTGTAGAGAGTTGTCACTACCGATATAGATATCTTCTTTTGCTTGAGTATCCTCAAATACAGCCCAATACTTCTCTGTAAGACTTTCTTGCAATCTATTGACAAACTCAAAATGTCGTCTTTGCGAGATTGCACTGCTATACATAAATTTTGCTATTTCCGGGTGATTGCGTAAGGCAAATATCTCTAAAAGCATTTCCTCTGTGAGATTACAAAAATCAATCGCAAGAAACTTACTTGATAAATAATTCATCCCAAATCCTTTAGAGTTATAAAAAAATTTCTTTTAGCGCACCCTCAAGTCTATCGCCAATTTTTAGGCAGGAGAGTATCTGCTTTGATTCTTTTCTTTTTACAAAGTCAAATGACTCTATAAGCGGCACAATCTCTGTTATATCCTGCGCATGCATAAATGCCCCGAGTTTTTTAAATTGTGCAATCTGAAAGTTTTGGTTGGAAGCACAAGAGAGTACAATAGTAGGCAGACAGCTACTTGCAAGCTCTAAGAGCGTGCCACCACCACAACTTAGTGCTATATCACATTGTCTCATCAATTTTCCGAAGTCCCTAGAATCCAAATTCCTATAAATCTTCAAATTCTGTGATTTGAAAACCTCACCTTGAAAATACTTACCAAGCACCAGGTGCAATCTGACTTTTGGAAAATGTGCAGCCAAAATCTGTGAGAGCAAATGACTAAAATTAAGCATATCCGCTCCACCAAAGCTCAATAGAACATCTTGTATATCTTGCCTGCACTCAAGATTTGGCAGAAAATCCTTGCTTGTTACAGCATAGCTAAGTCCTAGTAAAAGCGTGGCACTTTGCTTGTTATCTACATAAAGCTCTTGTGCGCCAAGCGCTGGATTTAGCACAAAGCTTTGGAATGGATAAGCAATCCTATTGGTATCATCAAAGCACAACATATAAGGGCACAACGTCAGCAAGGCTTCATAATGCCCGGATTGCAACACATAGCTATCCACAATGATTCCATCTATCTGAGAATCTTTTTTAGGTAGAGATTGCAAATTTGGGACAAAGAACATTTGTGCTTGTGTGAGTTCTCCTAAAATATAAGCAAGCTTTTTACAGCGCATCGTATGCCCAAGCCCTGCACTTCTACCACTATCATAGAAAAAATAAAATCTTTTCATGATCTTGTCAGATTGTGTTTGTAGCAGTATTTAAACTCTGCCAATTCCCAGTCGCTCAATGTATCAATATCCTGCGCATCCAAAAAACCAAGTTCTAGGATGAAAGAATGTGGAGCGAAAATAGGAAGTTGGGCTAAAAAAGCACTAGCACGTCCGAAGTAGAATTGCCCAGCATCGTGGTAGATTGTCTCTATATCTTGCGAGCAAAGATTGGTATATTGGCAATCCAATGGCTTCACGCGAGAATGCTCCAATTTAAAAGCGCGCAAAGGATTATGCGCATAGCTCTGTGCGCCAAAGACATAGGATATATCCTTATGACGCACAAGCAAGTTGTAAGCATTTTGTAAATGCTGGGATTCCAAAAGAGGCGTAGCAGGATAAATACAGCAAGCCAAATCTTGCTCTTTTGCGTCCAATTCTTTGAGTGCATGGGATATGACAGGCAAGGTGGCTACCTTATCGCCACTCAGAGATTGCGGGCGCATAAATGGCGTAAGTGCGCCAAATTCTTGTGCTATAGCAGCGATATGAGCAGAATCTGTACTTACGACAATCTCATCAAAAAGCTTCGTTGCCTTTGCGCACTCAATAGCATATGCCAAAATAGGTTTGCCAAAAAATGGCTTGATATTCTTATTTTTGATGCGTTTAGATCCAGCACGTGCAGGGATTATAGCGATGCGTCTTGTCGCCATAACATTCTCTAAAAAGGCCACAGACTTTCAATCGCATCGCTTACAGGTTTCTTACTTCGTGTCTGACTGATAGGACCAACAGACCTATAGGCGATTTTTGCATCAGCAAGGTAGCGGCTTTGCACGGAATTGTTTTTCTCCACATCATAAGGACGTACAACACCGCTGATTTGTAAAACTTGCTTTTCGCCATCTACAAGAATCTCCTTTTGTCCAGCAATAAAGTAATTACCATTTTCTAGCACTTTGATTATGCGCGCAGTGATTGTCGCTCTTAGGGTATCTGTATGGTTTTGATTGCCTCCACCTACAAAGTTTGTGGTATTACTTGCTTTTGTGAGCGTATAAGCAGTTTGGTTATTGAGCTCATCTGTAGCCTTTTTCTGCTCATCATCTGTTCCGCCATATTGTAGACTAGGAGGCGTTACAGAACCATTACTTGTGCCGTTGTAAGCCTTGATGGTCGCAAGAGACGCATTCACACTTTCATCTATGATGATAGTAATCAGATCATCAGGCTTCATAGCCCTTCTATCTGCAAATAATGGTCTATCACCTGTACCAAACAAACTACCTGCACGTGGAATATCAGGGATAAATTCTTGGGGTGGTGATTCTTCAACATAATTTGGAATATGATTAAAATTGATATAGCCCTCAAAGCCAAAAGCAAACACTTGCAACAAATACACTGCGATACCAAGTTTTTTCACCAAACACTTCCTTATCAAAGAGAATCGCTTCTATAAAATTTGATTCTCGCGATTTTGAAAAAAATTTCAAAGCAAAGTGTATTCCTTGATTACAAGCACCCAAAATCAAATGTTTGAGAGATTTTCACAACTAAATAAAGAACTCTTTAATCCAAAATGTCCAAAAAAGTTACATTAACAGACTTATATAGAGCAATGATATTCCCAAAATATTCAAAAATAAGCTAAAAGTTATGCTTTGTAATAAAAATATTTTGGAGTGTGAGTCATGGAAATTTTCTTAGCATTGTTAGGTTTTTTATCACTCGGATTGATTGTTTGGCTTTTGCTCAAAGACTATACTACGCCTGCGATTGCTTTTATTGGGGTGAGTATGATTGTAGCAGGACTTCTGCTTTTGCTCGAAAAGCTGGGGTTTGGTATTGGGGTGGCCTTAGGGGTAAAAGGTGGTGTTTTTGACATTGCAACACTTGTTGTTTTTATCAAAGATGGTGTCAAAAGCGTAACAAATACCGCTGCTTTATTTGTATTCTCCATACTTTTTTTTAGCGTGCTTAATGCAAGTGGATTTTTTACAAAAATAATCAATGCTTGCTTGAATAAAATGAGTGCCAATGTCTATAAAGTGGTTATTTTGAATGTATTTATTGTGGTATTAGCCCACTTGGATGGCTCAGGAGCTTCGACTTTTCTTATTGTCATACCCGCATTGCTTCCTATCTATGAATACTTGGGCATGAGAAAAACCTCTATGCTTTTAGTCACTGCAGCTGCAATGGGTGTTATGAATGTTATCCCTTGGGGTGGTCCGACTTTAAGAGCAGCAAGCATCATAGGAATAGATCCAAATTTACTCTGGCAGCAGATTATCCCTATACAAATAGTGGGTTTATTCTTGGCATTAGCCCTTGCTCTCTGGGTTGCAAAATGTGAAGTCAAAAGAGGCGCAGGAGCTAATAATTTATCAGGTGTCAATTTTAGTATCCAAAAGAGTGAGTTTAATAATGAACGTTGGTTTTGGATCAATCTTGTTGTGCTTATTGGCGTCATTACACTTTTAGTTATGCGTGTATTTCCTAGCTATGTTTGCTTTATGATAGGACTTTGCATTGTTTTGCCCTTGAATTATCCCAACCTAAAAATTGCCAAAAAAGTCCTAGACCAATCAAGTGCAGGTGCTATGCTTATGTATATTACTCTTATGGGAGCTGGAATCTTGATAGGGGTATTTGACAAAAGCGGTATTATGAAGCAAATGGGTGCTTTCATCTTGGATTTTGTGCCAAACGGTTTGGGCGTGTATATTCCTTGGATAGTTGGTTTCTTAGCTGTCCCTATGGCGATAATTTTCTGTACAGATTCTTATTTCTATGGAATCATGCCTATAGTCTTAAGCATCACACAAGCATTTGGCGTCGACCCTATGACTATTGCTATCATTATGGTTGTTGCGAGGAATTGTGCCACATTTATTTCGCCCGTGGTGCCTGCTACCTTGCTTGGCTGTGGCTTAGCACAGGTAAATATCAAAGATCATATTAAAAGAAGTTTCTTTTATATTTGGGGGATAAGTATTATCTGCTTAGTCTTTGCTGGGATTATGGGAATCATATAGCTGGTTTCAAAACCAGTTGTATTCAAGCCTGCATCTTAGACCAAAGACTTTTGTCGTATTATAAGGCTCTACATATACAGATCCTGTTGTCGCTCCTCCCTTACGAAGAGTAGCTTTTGTAGAATCTGGTATCTCCCAATAATCTATAAAAAAGCTCAAAAGAAGGATATAGCTATAAAACTCTCTTTTTATTCCAGCATCAAGCATAACTCCAATGCCATCATATTGTGTAAATTCCAGATTGTTGTCATAGCCTAGGTCGGTCATGTGGCTTATATTCCAGCCTCTTAAAAGCCTTCTGTAGATGACATTGGCATACAGGGAAAACTTAGAGCTAAAGAAGTATTGTGCATCAACACCAAAGAAAAAGTATGAGTAGTTTTGCTCTCTTTCGTATGCTGACTTCCAATTGACTTGATTATCAAGATAGCGGAAGCCAGTTCCGATATCAGCATTTAAGACGAAACCATTTTCATTCAAGACAAAAGGTTTATAGTGGTATTCAAAAAACCAATAAAAGTCTTTAGAGCTTGCATTCACTGGGCTACAATCAAGTGGATTAACAGCGCTACATTCTGATCCAGTATAGTTGAGATTCCCACTGAAATACGCAAAATTTATCTTATGATAGACATCCCATAGACCCGTGTTAAAATGACTGTAGTATGCATCGATTCCATAGACCTTACCACTTATTTTCATCACTCCTGGTTCTGAATATGTATAAGCTCCTCCGCCAAATCCAACTCCCAATAATCTCTTTGGGACATCCACAGAATCTACTCCATATGCAAAAGTGGCAAGCAGGATACAAACGATTTTGATTGATAAAATTCGACTACACATCCAAAACTCCTAATCCAAAAAGTATTAAAAACAAGATACCGATACAGATTCTATAAATCCCAAAAGGCACATAACTAAATCGGACTATAAAGAATAAAAAAAACTTTACCGCACACAATGCTGATATAAACGCTACAACACCTCCAGTAAGCAAGATTCCCAAGTTCGTAGAATCCAACATATGTAGATTTTTATACACATCATAGCCCGTGGCTGCAAACATCGTAGGCAAAGCCAAAAGGAAAGAAAACTCTGCAGCAACCCTGCGATTAAACCCTAGCAAAAGCGCTCCAACTATAGTCGCTCCACTCCTTGAGGTTCCAGGTATCATCGCTAGACACTGCATAAGTCCGACCAAAAACGCCTGTTTGTAGGTTACAGAATCCAGTGTATTGATTTTGTAGCTTTTGCCCTTATGTTTGTGCTCTATAAGCAGAAAAACGATTCCACCAAGGATAAGCATTATTGCTACCACATAGCCATCAAAAAGCTGCTTGATGTATTTATACAAAAACAGCCCACAAATCCCAGTAGGGATAAAGCCAAGCGCAAGCTTTATCCAGATGCCAAACCCACATACCAAACGATTGTAAAGCAAAAATACCACCGCAAGAATGGAACCTAGCTGGATAGCAATCTCAAATGTTTTCAGAAAATCATCTTGTTCTAGCCCAAGAACACTAGCAGTGAGAATCATATGTCCAGTAGAAGAAACAGGAAAGAATTCGCTCAAACCCTCGACAATACCCAAAACAACAGCATCAAAATAATTCATTACTTTTCGCTTAGAATTTTCATCTTGCCACCATCAAGCCATACATACAAATCTTTTCTGTGGCTTGATGCAAAGCTTTGTACTCCATCCAAAGAAGCCTTATACTCTTGGTGGAAGCTTAGGCGAAACATTGTTTTATTCTGCTCGTTTGGAAACGGGAAAACATCAATAGCACTTAGCTTTATTTGTTTGCTTTCATTTTTTGCGAATATGCGTTTTTTGTATTCTGCAAATGCCTTGTAGCGCATGCCATTTTCGCGGATGAAATCATTTTCGTCATAAAAGCTCAAATAAGTTTGCAAATCACCTTTTCTCCAAGCCTCTTTCCACGAAAAAAGCCCACTTAAAAGATCGGCTGCTTGTGTATGAGTCATCTCTTGAAATCCGCCTTCTGAGATGATTACCACTGTATCTTTGAAATGGATTATTTTGTCGTATTCATTTAAAATCGTATTATCAATAGCAATACAACCTCTCGTATTAATCTCCTCCCTATTCCCATCTAGTGGCAACCCATGAATCCAAATTCCACTTCCTGTCTTTTTGAGAGATCTATCATAAGTATTTGGATAATTTGTAGCAAAGGCCAGCGGTCCATAATAAGCAGGCAAGCGGGTTAGTCTTGCGTTCAAATCATACACGCCAATTGGTGTGGTCAAGTCCCCCTCAAGCTTCTTATGGCCTTTGCCCTTAGCTACAAGTGCGCTAGAAGATCCAAGCATTTCAAAACCCTCTTGTGTGATTTTTAATAATCGCAAATCTGGTAAAGCCTTATCAGAAACAAAAAGATACTTTGTGTGCTGATAATACCCATACCTTATATCTTTTTTGCTCACCACACGTAGCCAATATGCTGGCGTAAGCAAATAATCTTGCAATCTTTCCTCAAGGCGCAAGACACCTTCATTTTGGTAAAGATTAATAAGCTCAAACATCTCCTCGCTCAAATATTCTTGTTGTGATTCCAAGTTTTCTGCTCTCAAGAGACACCCAAAAAACACCAACGCACATATAAAAAATCTCAATTCTTAATCCTCCTTATAGAGTAGAACGAAAATCATAACCCATTTTCTTGAGTTTAGAAATTTCTTTATTCCAAGCTTTTTCTACGACAACTTCAAGCTTCAAAAATACCTTTTTACCCAACAAATTCTCTATTTTCTGACGCGCACAAATTCCGATACGCTTGATTGTTCGACCATTGGATCCGATGATTAGAGGTTTCTGGCTGTTTTTAAGAGTGAGGATTCTAGCACATATTCTCTCAACGCTCCCTTCTGTATAGCTGTCTATGATCACATCACTTTCATAAGGCACTTCATCGCTGAGATTTTCAAACAAGCTCTCTCTTATCAACTCTTTTACAATCTCTCTTGTCTGCGCATTTGTAGCCATCTGCTCATCATACAAAAAGACACCATTTGGCAAAAAACGCGCGATACAATCAAGCAGTATTTTTGGCTTGAAATTTTTCTTCACGCTTAAGGGAATAAGCGCTAAAAAATGCGAAACAAATTTTTTGTAAAGGCCAATTTGTTCGAGTAATTGTGCTCTATCCAATATATCGCATTTGCTGAGTACTAAAATATGCTCTATTTTCTTTTTCCTCTCCTCTTGCTTTTCTTGCAAGAGCCTAAGGAACTTTTCATAATGGCTTATGTCATCATTTGCCGCTGCCAGATACAAGTGCAAGTCACAATCATTTAGCGCCCTTAATGCTTCATTGAGCATAAATTTATTCAAAAGCTTTTCTTGGTAGTGCAAACCCGGCGTATCTACAAAAACAATTTGCACATCATATGCCCTAGACCCCTCTACGATAGAATGCCCGATAATGACTTGCAGCTGTTTTCGTGTAGCATTTGCTTTATTTGACACAAGACTTAAATTCTGTCCTGCTAGAGCATTAAGAAGTGTGGATTTTCCGGCATTTGGTCTGCCAATCACACTTACAAATCCACAACGAGTAACTCTCTCTAGCAAATTCTTAGAATCCTCTTTTGTACTGCATCTCAAACAGTTCTCTCAAGCACGCTTCATCTTGGCAGCTTTTACGCTTTTGGACAAATTCCTGATTCTGACTTTTCAGCAGAAGCATAATCTGGCGCTCTTTTGTACTAAGCTCTTTTGAAGCACACAGAATCTGTGCATCTCTTTGCTCTTGTTCCAAATTCTTGGGACATTGAAAGCTGGGCTGGAATCGCAAATAAACATCATAGACAAGATACCCACCATCTGCTCTTTTTAAGAAATCGCAGGTTTTTTTGTTCGCAAACGAACCGACTTTGAGAGTAAAGTCATCTTTTTTCTCTACGAGTACCCCGCAAGATTTTTGTGTCATCGCAACGACATAGGCTTGCGTTTTGCTCAATGGCTTAAGCAAGAAGTGTTGGGATGTTTTGATTTGCGCGTTATTAGCCAAGCGTACTTCACTAAGCTCAAAGCTTAATTTTTCATTTTCTTGTGAGATTGTGAAATAATCTCCATCTATTGTATCTGCCGCATTCACCCATTCCTTAGCAAAACTGTATGCACTCAAATCCTGCCAAGAATCTGTATGTATATGCCCATCGATATAAAAGCAAGGCACAGATTCTATCTCTCTAGGATTTTGCTCCTTGGTACTGAGAAATTTTTGGTTATAGGTATAAGTCACGCCATTATGCATAAAGCTAATATCTTGTATATCAGATGTAGAATCTAAGACTACAAACCTATCTGGCTTTGTCTTATCAAGTAGTATAAGCTGGAAATCACAAGCCAAATCTGTGCAGTGAGATTCCACTTTAAAATACAAATCTTTGTCCTCAAAGCACTCCACTCCTAAGCAAACACCCACGCATAAAACAAAGGACAAAAAGCGCATACCTATCCCCTGCATTTATAGTCTGTAAAAGGCTTTGAGGCAAAAGATTCCAAAACCTCTAGCACAATAGAGGCCACGATTTTTGCATCTTTTAGCTCCATAGTCTGTGTGCAGGGAATCGAAAGCTCGCTCAGATAGAACTCATCGGCATTTTTCAATCCCATCTCACCAAAATGTTTTTTATAAAGGCTGAATTGGTAGATTGGCTTATAATGCACCTGTACTCCAACCCCACGACTATGAAGTTGGTTGAAAATATCTTCTTTAGCACACCACAAGTAAGGATAGAGCAAAATCGGATAGAGATGGCGCGTACTTGTCATATCTTGAGGACAAGAGAGTGTGCTAAAAAAATCATTTTTTGCAAAATATGTGTCATAAAAACTAGCAATCTCATTGCGTCTTGTGATAAAAGTCTCAAGCTTACGCAATTGGGAAAGTCCAAGAGCAGCGCTTAGTTCATTCATACGGAAGTTAAAGCCAACTTCTGTACATTCACAATTCCATGCTTTTGTCTTTGTGATTCCATGGTTTGAAACTCTACACGCACTCTCATAGAGCTCCTTGTCATTGGTGAGCAATGCACCACCCTCAGCAGTTGTGATAGGCTTAATAGCATGGAAGCTAAAAACACTTGCTAAAGCCAATGCACCAACTCTTTTTCCTTTATATCTAGCTCCAAAAGCATGCGAGCTATCAGAAATCCACAAGAGATTATATTCCTCCGCGATTGCTTGTAGTTCCTCACATTCCACACTCAAGCCGGCATAATCCACACTCACAAGCAAGCTCACAGATTCCCTAAATTTATGTGTTTGCAGAATATTGCGCACGTCCTTTGGGTTGATACTGCCATTTGGCAAGACATCAGCAAAGATTGGAAAAATATTGTTTGCCAAAAGCATATTAGACGTAGCCACAAAGCTTATTGGAGTGGTAATTGCGTAGTTTTGGGTATCTGTCTTAAGTCTATTTTTTATCGCGTGGTATGTGGCAAAAAGCGCCGAAGTAGCGGAATTGAAACAAAGAGCATATTTGCTCCCACAAAATGCTGCGATTTGCTTTTCAAGCTCTTTTACTCTTGGGCCTTGTGTAAGGTGAGAATCTCTTAGTGCAAGCAGAAGCTCTCTTTCATCACTTTCATCAACAGATTGTGTGCTATAGGGATAGAGTGTCATAGGGGCTTAGAGGGAGAGAATCTGCTCGCATTATGTAAGAAAAGTCTGTTCTAAATATTTTGTATGAATCCTACTCTCGTGAAAATCTTTGTTTTCCATCATTTTGATATGAAAAGGAATGGTTGTCTTAATCCCTTCGATACAAAATTCTTTCAACGCGCGATACATGCGATTGATAGCTTCATTCCTATCTTTGCCCCACACAATAAGCTTCCCTATCATCGAATCATAATGCATAGGTACGCTATATCCTGCATACGCATGTGTGTCAAGCCTTACATTCGCTCCACCCGGGCTTACCCATTTTGTGATTTTTCCCGGACACGGATAGAATTTTTGCGGGTCTTCGGCTGTGATTCTGCATTCAATGCTGTGTCCGCTGAACTTTATACTATCTTGCGGTGGCAATTTCTCACCTTCAGCTATGCGTATCATAAACTCGACCAAATCAAGTCCGCTCACCATCTCACTCACGCAGTGCTCAACTTGTAAGCGCGTGTTCATCTCCATGAAGTAAAAATCCTCATAGTTACTATCTAGCAAAAACTCAAATGTCCCCGCACCGACATACCCAATATGCTTTGCAGCCTTAATCGCTGTGTCCAAAAGCTTTTTTCGCACAGAATCTTTGAGTACGACAGCCGGAGATTCCTCGATAAGCTTCTGCTGTCGTCTTTGCGCCGAGCAGTCACGCTCCCCTATATGCAACACATTCCCATGCTTATCAGCAAGAATCTGCACCTCGATATGCTTGGGATTGCGGATAAATTTTTCCATATAAATTGTTCCATCGCCAAACGCACTCAATGCCTCAGATTCTGCAGCAAGATAGAGGTTTTTTAGCAATTCAGGTTTCTCAACCACGCGCATTCCTCGCCCTCCACCTCCTGCAGCGGCTTTTAAGATCACAGGATAGCCGATTTCCTGCGCTACTTCTTGGGCGTGTTTTGCATCCTTAAGCGCACCATCACTTCCCGTTATCACCGGCACGCCAGCTTCTTTCATCACATCTTTTGCTTTGGATTTATCACTCATGAGCATCATCACTTCACTGCTAGGCCCTATAAACTCAATATTATGATGAGCGCAAATCTCAACAAAATTCTGATTCTCTGACAAAAATCCATATCCGGGGAAAATCGCATCTGCATTAAAAAGCTCTGCGGCACTAATGATTGCTGGAATATTCAGATAGCTTTGGCTTGATTTTTCCGCACCTACACAGACTTTGGCATCAGCTACATCAAGATAATAAGCATTTTTATCCGCAGTAGAATAGATCGCAATAGCCTGTTTTCCCATTTCTTGAATCGTTCTTATCGCGCGTAGGGCAATCTCCCCACGATTTGCGATAAGAATCCTCTCTATTTTTTTTATACCACCCATCGCCCAAACCTTAAAATCTTAGAGCTTTTGGATTCGCACAAGATTTGTGCCAAACTCCACTGGAGTCGCATCATCAACTTCTATGGAGAGAATCTTGCAATCACATTCTGATTCGATCTCGTTCATTATCTTCATCGCTTCGATAATGCCAATGGTCTGTCCCTTTTTTATCGTATCGCCGACATTGATATAAGGCGCTGCACCAGGGCTTGGGCAACGATAAAATGTCCCAACCATAGGAGAGGTGATAAAATCCCCACTTTGTGTATGAGTGCCAGAATCTGGAATTTGCTGTGGTGTTGGAGTAGGACTTGGTGTGGCACTTGGAGAAGTGTTACTAGGAGTTGGAAGCGGTGTGACTGGCTGGAGGGATTGCGTATTCATGCTCTGCTTTTCAAGCTTAAGTTCGATATCACTATTTTTCAAACTCAGCTTAGCAATCTCACTGCCACTAAAAATTTCCATAAGCTTTTTTATTTCCTGTAGATTCATTGACAACCTGCCTTTTTTGGTGAAGTTTATTGATCAATCCAAGTGTATGAGGCGCGCTCACGATTCCGCTATAATACCACATTTTTATGAGGGCGATTTTCTCCTTGCTTACAAAACTTGATCAAAAGGGTAGATAATGGGACTAAAAGCTGACAAATGGATCAAAGAAATGAGTCTAAAGCACAATATGATAGAGCCATTTTGCGAGAAGCAAGTAGGGAAAAACACCATAAGTTACGGACTTTCAAGCTACGGGTATGACATTAGGGTTGGCGAGGAGTTTATGATTTTTAGCAATATCGGTGCTACTCTTGTCGATCCCAAGAACTTTAAAGAAGAAAATGTCGTAATAAAAAACGTCGCCAAAGAGCAATTCTGCATCATTCCACCCAATTCTTTCGCACTCGCCCATAGCATCGAATACTTCAGAATGCCACGCGATACGCTTGCAGTATGCTTAGGCAAAAGCACATATGCACGCTGTGGGATAATCGTCAATGTCACGCCCTTTGAGCCTGAGTTCCAAGGACATATCACTATTGAGATCTCAAACACAACCCCACTTCCTGCAAAGATCTACGCCAACGAAGGCATAGCCCAAGTACTCTTTTTCCAAGGCGATGAGATGTGTGCTGTAAGCTACAAAGACAGAAGTGGCAAATACCAAGGGCAAAGCGGCATCACCCTTCCTAGAATCCTAGGATAGATTAGAGTTAAGACACCCATTCCAGAACCAATTCTTAAAAAATCCCCCCCCCTCCGCTTTTTTTTTTTTTTTTTTAAATCCATTACAACCAACCTCATACACTATTCCACAAAGACTTAAGGAATAGAATATGCTTTACTTTTAGCTCACAAAATTACCTCAAAGGAGTTGGCATGCAGGATTTTCCAACTTTTCTTTTCACACAAGACAAGCAAGCTTTCAAGAGCTCACCGCAACAAACGCTTAAAAGCGCAAACCAAAAGCTGGGCGCGACATACAAAGGCGTCAATGAATTCATCGGTATGCTACAAGTAGCCAGCTCCAAGCTCAACCAAATACTAAAAATACTCCTTGCCTGCTCATTCGATCAGACAGACATCACAAGCACACAAATCCCACTGAGTGAGCTTTCTATTAAAACTACTCAAGCTCTGAGTGAAGTAGAGGAAATACTCAAAGCACAGTTTTTAGGCACAGCCATCTTTGATGCACCCCTAAGTACTCATATACTAGATACGCACTTGAGTATCTGTATCCAGAGCCCTATGGCATTAGCCCCTGACATAAAAGCCATGGCTACTTACATAGAGGAAAAGCTACAAGAAGTACAAAGCCTCCTAGCTCTGCTCAGTGAAATGCTAACCCAACCCACGAATGCACAATTTGAAAATATAGATTCCCAAAATATCGCAAAAATATTCAAGGGATAATGATGCTACGATTTGCCCCATCGCCTACTGGCAGTTTGCATATAGGCAATCTGCGCGCAGCAATTTTTAACTACATCATTGCCAAGCAGACAAATCAGCCTTTTCTCATTCGCATAGAGGATACTGACACTGCTAGAAATATAGAGAGCAAAGACAAGGAAATCCTAAATATTCTCAATCTTTTTGGACTCCTATGGGATAAACTCGTGTATCAAAGTGATAATTTCAACCACCATAGAAGAATCGCAGACTATCTTATCGCCCAAGACAAAGCATTCTATTGCTATTGCACCAAAGAGTTTTTGGAGCAGAAGCGCCAAGAAGCCAAAGCCCAAAAGAAGCCATTCCGCTATGATCCTGCTTGGGCGCAGATACAAAAAGACACAAACCCAAATCCCACTATACGTATTAAAGGATCGCGATCCCAGATCAGATTCTACGATGTCATAAAAGGCGAGCTTTGCTTTGATCCTCATGAGGTCGAAAGCTTTGTGATTCTCAAAGAAGATGGTATCCCTACCTACAACTTTGCCTGTGCGCTCGATGACATGCTCTATGACATAAGTTTCATCGTGCGTGGAGAAGACCATACAAGCAATACGCCAAAGCAGATTCTTATCCACAAGCACCTAGATTATGACAAGCATATAGACTACGCGCATTTGCCTATTATCTTAGGTGAAAGTGGCTCTAAGATGAGTAAGCGCGATAGTGCATCAAGTGTAGCTTGGCTTTTGGAGCAAGGATTCTTACCCCAAGCGATTGTAAATTATCTCATCAGTATGGGAAACAACACTCCACAAGAAATTTTTAGGCTAGAGGACGCACTCAAATGGTTTGATATCAAAAACATCGCAAAAGCACCGGTGAAATTCGATATCAAAAGACTACGTTTTATCAACAGAGAACATCTTAAGCGATTAAGCCAAGAAGATCTCGCTCTTTTGCTCCATTCCACAGACCCCACCATTGGTACTATCGCAAAGCTTTATTTACAAGAAGCCAGCACACTCAACGAGATAAGAGAGAAACTGGATTTAATCTTTGCACCAAAAGACATTCACAGACTTTATGAAGGGCAGGATTTTAGCGCCCAGGCACAGATTCTTTACAACGAATTCCACACTCTTTTGCAATCACAATCCAAAGCATTAGAAAGCTACCATTCTCTCAAATCCGAGCTGACTGAGCGCACACAGCTTAAAGGCAAGGATTTTTTCAAACCTTTGAGGATCTTACTCACAGGCAGTTCTCACGGCTTGGAGTTGGATGTACTTTATGGGTATCTGAGATTCTATCTCAAAGATATTGTAAGGATAAGCTAGATGTATCATTTCTACACACTCCTACTATTTTTATCCTGAGATTTTCATAAAGTACCTGTTTTTTTTTTTTTTTTACTTCACTACAATCACATCCGCTCTATTATAGAGCTTAAGATATACCAAACAAAATGGAGGAAATAATGAAACCAACATATTCACCTAAGTTTATCTCAACCATAGCAGCTTTGTCTCTTTGTGTCTCAAGTGCAGTAGCTGATCATTCAGATAAAAAGTGGGAGATTAAAGGAAGTAATGGCGGAAGCAGTCAAAGCAATCACACTGGAAGTGATAGTAGCAGTAGCGGTACTACGACAATTAGCAATCTTGAATCTGGCCAGAAAATCACTACTCAAAGTAATGCTAAGGGCCATATAAGCTCACTTCTTATAGAACAAGAAACAAACAACGATAAGAATCCAACCCTAGAAGTGGGTAATGCTGATAATAATCATAAAATTCATGTTCCTAAGATAACAATAAAAGAAGGAGCTAGTCTTAATAGAACGATTGAAAATGGAGATCAAGGATGGAACATAATCTTTCGTGGTGGCTCTACAATAGACAGCTTTGAAAATAAAGGAACAATAAGCTCAAGCAATAAGGTAGATACAATCTATCTCTTTACAGATGAACAAACAAAAAATGGCCAAACTAAAGGTGGCCAAACTGTTGTGAAAAACTTCACTAATAATGGCACTATAGAATCTAAAGATGAGCATGCTGCTTTAAGACTCCAAGGTGCTAAGATTGAGACATTTAAAAATGAAAAGCTTATTTCAGCAACTGAAAAGGCGGTTGCAATAAAGATTGAGAGAAAGGGACCGAATGGCTATGATGGGATTATTGAAACTTTTATCAATAGTGGAACGATAAAGGGCGCGGTGTTTTTACAGCAGAGTACTATTGAAACTTTTATCAATGAAAACAATGGAATTATAGAGGGTGGGAGTGATAACGGAGACTTGAATCGTGGAGGTGTACATGCAGCAATCTATCTTGAAGCTGGACAGAATACACTCAAAAGCTTTGAGAATAAAGGAACTATCAAAGCTAAGAAAGCTGGAATTTTTATATTTGGCAGCAAAGATACCACTATCACCAATCTCAAGAATTCTGGAGTCATAGAAATAACCAATGGTAGTAATGGTAACGACTCTGCAGGTATTCTGATTGGACAGCTCAATACTAATCAGGAAAGTCAAAATCAACCTAAACCAATGTACGAGACTATAGAAAACACAGGCACTATCAAAGGTGGAGACTATGGAATCTTCATAGAAGGTGGGACTATAAAGAATCTCAAAAATTCTGAAACCGGAACCATAGAAGGCAAGAAAGATGGCATAGCATTCTTTAATGGTGGAGGTCATTTACACACAACTATAACCAATCTAGAAATACAAGGAATAGTAAAAGGTGGAGAAAATGGAATAAACCTAAGCGGAATAGAGCTTAACAGAAGAAATGGTACGAACAAAAACGACAGAATAGTCCAAAATCTTACTATCGGAAAAGATGCTACAGTAGAAGGAGAAAAAGGCAGTGGTTTGGTACTAGGTAAAGTGGATAACAACGGACAAAACGACACTTACCAACTCACAGGTAAGATTGAAGTAAATGGCACTTTGAAAGGCACGAGCGCTGCGATTACAAACTACAGAGATATGGGAACAGAAGGTCAAGATGTAATTGTAATAGGTGAACATGGCAAAATAGAAGGAGTAGTGAGAAATGAAAGTGGAGGAAAACTCAAAGGCAATATCACAAATAATGGCACTGGAACTTTAGCAATTGATAATCAAGGAACAGTGGGCGATAACACTGTGATCAAAAACAAGGGGAATGGCGGCAGTATAAAAATCCTAGATTGGAAATTAGAGAATCAAAGCAATGGTAATGGCAATCCGAAAACAGTCAAATTTGAAGGAAACAATATAACTTTAGAGAAACTCACAATCAGTGAAACTGATACAGATGTCACCAAAGTAGCAAATGCATTTAGCACAGATAATAATGCAAGCAAAGCCAGTATATTTGCTAATACGCAAGTAAAGGTATCTGATGGCAATGGTGCAGTAACTATAACAGGTGATCTTTTAAGAGGTCTTGTTGCTAATATAGATGGTTCTAAGACAGCAGCAGCTGCATTGAACAGAACACTTATAGCTACAGCTACTGCAAGAGCTACATTATTAGATAGTGTTATGGGGAATGCATTGAATACTCTTTCTTTTTTGCATCATAAAGACAGAGCAAGTTCTTCTTTGGGAAGTTATAAGAATGCAAACTTGTATGCAAATGCTACTACTATAAGAAATGATCTGTTGTCTCAGAGTTCTAGTTATGCA
>NZ_NHYK01000059.1 GCF_003288805.1 Helicobacter sp. 10-6591
ACATCTTAGAGTTGCTAAGAGTATTTTCTCACCTGAATTGGGTATAGGCTATGAAGGAGGATATACTCCTAAATATGCTCTTACTAATACCCAAAACACTTATGCAAGAATAACCAATGCCCATGCAACCAATCTCTATAAGACAAGAACACAATTCTCTTGGTTTATGGATTGGAGCAAATACACAAAGACTCTTATAAATATTGGTGCAGAATATACTCTTAATCCTCAAGTTGCTAATCCTAAAGGAACATATACCAATATGGGTAATGCATCTTATGGTGAAGGAAGTACTAAGATAGATCCTCTCTTAGCTTTCTTAGGAGCTAATC
>NZ_NHYK01000006.1 GCF_003288805.1 Helicobacter sp. 10-6591
TGCATAACTAGAACTCTGAGACAACAGATCATTTCTTATAGTAGTAGCATTTGCATACAAGTTTGCATTCTTATAACTTCCCAAAGAAGAACTTGCTCTATGATGCAAAAAAGAAAGAGTATTCAATGCATTCCCCATAACAGTATCTAAGAATGTAGCTCTTGCAGTAGCTGTAGCTATAAGTGTTCTGTTCAATGCAGCTGCTGCTGTCTTAGAACCATCTATGTTGGCAACAAGACCTCTTAAAAGATCACCTGTTATAGTTACTGCACCATTGCCATCACTTGTTTGTACTTGTGTATGTGCTACTGCTTGTGCTTTCTGACTTCCTTGTATAGCATTTGCTACTTTGGTGATATCTGTAGTAGTTTCACTGATTGTGAGTTTCTCTAAAGTTATATTGCCATTACCTTCAAATTGGACTGTTTTCAGATTGCCATTACTACCATTGCTTTGATTCTCTAACTTCCAATCTAGGATTTTTATACTGCCATTCCCATCGTTTTTGATCACAGTGTTATTGCCTGTTTTTCCTTGATTATCAATTTCTAAAGTTCCATTCCCATTATTTGTGATATTGCCTTTGAGTGTTCCTCCACTTTCATTTCTCACTACTCCTTCTATTTTGCCTTGTTCACCTATTACAAGTACATCTCCACCTTCACTTGAGCCTAATTGGCCTTTATTTGTAATCGCAGCAGTCTTGCCTTTCAAAGTGCCATCTACTTGAATCTTACCTGTGAGTTTGTAAGTGTCTGTGTTATTGCTACTTGAGCCGTTTTTATTATCTTTACCTAGTACCAAACCACTGCCACTTACTCCTTCTACTGTAGCACCTTGTGCTATCTTTAGGTTTCCAACTACTGTCTGATCACTGTTTCCATTAGTTTTGCTTATATTTATTCCATTGTCTTGACCTCTGATTATTCCTTGCCCCTCTATTTCTAGATTGTTTATAGTTGTGTTTAGAGTACCTCCAGCATTAAAGAATGCTATGCCATCTTTCTTGCCTTCTATGGTTCCAGAATTTTTGAGATTGCTTATACTCCCACCTTCTATAAAGACTCCATAGTCTCCACCTGTGATAGTGCCTTTGTTTTTGTTTTCTATAGTGCCGTATATTGGTTTTTTATGAGTAACAGCAGCAATCACAATACCTGCAGAATAATCTCCATTGGAATTACTTGGACTACCATTACCATTTGTTATTGTTATCTTGCCTTCGTTTATGATGTTTTGGATAGTCATAAAATCACTAACCATATAGATTCCAGCATTTCCAGCTTCAATAGTGCCTGTGTTTTTGATAGTTCCAATATTGATATTATTGCTGTTCCCATTGTCGTTAGCTTGTCGGGCTATTGAGATTCCAGCTCTCTTGCCTTTGAGTGTTCCTCTGTTTTCAAGGTTTTTGATACTAGAAGTTTCACCATTGCCAGCTTGCACACGGATTGCTGCATGTATCAGATGTGCATTACCATATTTGAAGCCATCATTTTGGTTGTTTGAGCCATTATTACCTTGGCTTTCACTCTCTATAATTCCCTCATTGATAAAAGTTTCAATAGTACTAGCATTTAAATACACTGCATTGTTTTTACTTGCCTTGATAGTTCCAGAGTTTGTAAAGTTTGTGATAGTAGCTTTGTAGAGATCTATGCTTCGGCTGCTACGATTGTTAGTACTACTGCTGCTACCACTGCTGCCACCATTATTATTAGCATTTGAGGTTTCTATCGTTCCAGAGTTTTTAAAGCTTGTGATAGTTGTGTTATAAAACTGTAAAGCCCCTTCACTTCCATCTGTCTTTCCTTCTGCCTTTATCGTTCCCTCATTGATAAAAGTGCCAAGTATATTTCTACTTCCCTCTTTTACCTTTATTGCAACCGCACTTCCAGTCGCTGAAATAAGCTTGCCGCTTTCATTTTTAAATGTCTCAATCTTAGCGCCATTTTGGAGTCTTACAGCAGCACCGTTATCTGTTGATTCTATAGTGCCCTTATTAGTGAAATTTTTCACAACAGTTTGGCCACCATTATTCTGCCCATCTGTATAGAGATAGACTGTATCTGCAGTACTGTTTGATTTTATTGTTCCATTATTTTCAAAGTTGTCTATTGTAGAGCCACCACGAAAGATTATGTTCCATTTATTGCCACTATCTCCATTAATCGTTCTATTAAGAGTAGCTCCTTCTTTTATTGTTATCTTAGGAACAATAATTTTATTATTATCAGCTTTATTACCCACTTCTAGGGTTGGCTTCTTATCGTTGTTTGTTTCTTTTTTTATAATAAGTGAGCTTATACGGCCATCAGCATCATTTTTGGTAGTGATAATGCCATCAGTCAAATCTGTAATTGTGGTGGTATGACTGGCATCACTTCCATTTCCAGTGTGATTGCTTTGACTGCTTCCGCCATTACTTCCTTTAATCTCCCACTTATTATCTGGATGATTAGCTACTGCACTTGAGACACAAAGAGACAAAGCTGCTATGGTTGAGACAAACTTAGGAATAAAGTTTCTTGATTGTTTCAAAGTCTTTCTTCCTTTCACTCCTCTAGCTTTCGCTTTAGAATCTACTTTAACCTTAGAATTTACTTGCATTTCTTTTACTCCTTTCACTCCAACTTTAGAATCTATTTTCATTTTAGAATCTACTTGCATTTTCAACTCCTCTCCAACAACTTCTATTCCTAAATTCTTATGTTTCATTTTTAGCTCCTTTACTTCCAAATACTTCCAAATCTGAAGCTTTGTAAAAGCTTCAGATTCTTTCAATTTTCCCTACAAAATCTTTGAAAGCTCGCCTTGCAAAGATTTCCCCTTGCAAAGATTTCTCCTTAAACAAAGATTTTCCCCAAAAAAAGATTTTCTAAAATCTTTGAACTCCCAATTGTATAAGGGATAAAAAAAAAAAAAAAGCACTTATTCTCAAAAAAACACACAAATTTCCAATAAGGTGTAAAAAAGAAACAAAAAAAGCAACAAAAAAAAGAAGAAAAGTGTATCTTGTCTTAAGACAAGGGGCAATGTGTCATAACTACTGCGTTTTATGTATATGCGCTAAACAAATCATTTGTACAAAGCCTCTTTCATAGCGCTTTGTGCGTCTTTGAGCTGCTGTTTTTTCTTTAAAGATTCTCGTTTGTCATAGAGTTTTTTGCCTCTAACAAGTGCGATTTGTACTTTCAGTTTGTTTTTGTGATTGAAATACAAACTTAAAGGCACAATGCTCAAGCCCTGTGTCGATACGCTTCCTAAGAGTTTTGTAATCTGCTTTTTATGTAACAAAAGTTTGCGTATGCGTCTTTGGTCTGGTCTAAAATGTAGATTTGTATGCTCAAGAGCCGAAAAATGCGCGTTGAACAGAAATGCTTCAGCTTTGATAATGCGCACAAAACTATCTTTAAGATTGACTTTATTTGCACGTGCTGCTTTGACTTCACTACCAAGCAGTGAGATTCCAGCCTCCAGACTTTCTAGAATCTCATAGTCAAAAAATGCTTTCTTGTTTTTTGCTACTTCTTTGGATTGCAACTTTTGCGCTTTTGGACCTTTACCCACTGCTAACCCTACAAAGTGGAAATCTTTGCAAAGCTTTCAAAATAAAGTTTTTTAGCTTCATGCAAACTCATATCTATAGAATCTATACAGATTCTCTGCCCCATTACAACGCCTAAATTTTGCGCTTGCAATTTATAAGTCTTAATCTGGCTTAAAATCTTTTCCACCTTACTCGCATGAACTTCTATAACGACACAACTGGGAGTTTGCGCAAAAAGTAATTGCCAATTTGTGTATCCAGTCTGAACTCTGATCCCCTTATTGCCAAGCAATGCCATTTTTGCTAACGCGATTGCCAAGCCACCTTGATTGAGATTTTTAGCACTTAGGATGTCTCCTTGATGGATGGTCTCATACAAAAAATCCCAAAGCCTTGATTCTGTATGCAAATCAATGCGTGGCACTTGCCCATAGATTCTATCCTCGCAAAGCTTTTGGGCTAAACTCGCGCTAAAGTTCTCTTCTAGCTTCCCAACAAGCATAAGTGTGCTACCCGTCTGCACCAAGGCACTTTTAATAGCTTTATTGCTATCTTGTATCACACCTACGCTCACAATGCTTGGCGTAGGATAAATGTCCTTGCCATCGCTTTGGTTATGTAGCGAGACATTCCCGCTGACAACTGGGGTATTAAGAATCTTGCAGGCCTCTTTGATTCCCTCGCAGCTTTGAGAAAACTCCCACATCACTTCGGGATTATTTGGCGAACCGAAGTTAAGACAATCACTAATTGCTAGCGGTCTGGCGCCTCTTGTAGCACAATCCCTACCAGCAGCACTAACACTTAATTTTGCTCCCTCTTTTGGATTGAGATAGCTTGCACGCACATCACAATACACACTCATCCCAACCCCTACGCCACTCTCTTTGACACGTATCAAACTCGCATCACACTCACCCGGACCTACAATGGTATTTGTCTGTACGCTACTATCATACTGGCTATACACCCATTTTTTATCGCTTACCTCAACAGATTCCAAAAGCTTTTGGAAGACCTCTTGCGCATTCAAATCCGTATTGATACAACTAGCGATTACAGATTCTCTTTTTATCTCTTTTACTTCTCTATCAAGAATGGGTGCATTATTGCTTAACTCATCTATTGGGATTGTGGCACACAAGTCCCCATACCAAAACAACTCCATCACACCACTATCAGTAACCTCGCCAATCACAGCTACATCCACTTCCCATTTCTTAAAAATCTCCATGACTTTCTCTTCGCTACCTTTTTTTGCGCAGATGAGCATTCTCTCTTGGGATTCGCTTAGCATCAGTTCATAAGGATTCATAGCAGATTCTCTCATTGGAACCTTGTCAAGATAAAGTCTCATACCACTTCCACTTTTCCCTGCCATTTCAAAGCTTGAGCTTGTAAGTCCTGCCGCACCCATATCCTGAATCCCCACGATATAGTCATTCTTAAATAACTCCAAACAAGCTTCTAATAAAAGCTTTTCAGCAAATGGATCGCCTATCTGCACACTTGAGCGCAAAGCCTTTGTGCCGGATGTAAAGCTATCACTGCTCATTACCGCTCCACCTAAGCCATCTCGTCCAGTTTTTGAACCAACATAAATTACTGGATTGCCTACACCTTCGGCTTTCGCGTAGAAAACCTCCTCTTTTCTTGCAAGTCCTAAACAAAAGGCATTGACCAATATATTACCGTTATAGCTTGATTCAAAGCTCATCTCCCCGCCAATTGTAGGCACCCCCATACAATTACCATAGCTACCAATCCCCTCGACCACTCCACGCAAAAGATAACGATGTTTTCTGCCAATCTCCTTAGAATCTGTAATATCCCCAAAACGGATAGAATTAAGGCTTGCTACAGGCCGCGCACCCATTGTAAAAATATCGCGCATGATGCCGCCAACGCCTGTAGCCGCACCTGCATTTGGCTCGATGAAACTCGGATGGTTATGGGATTCTATTTTAAAAACCGCGACAATACCGCCTCCTATATCAATCACACCAGCATTCTCTCCAGGACCTTGCACTACCCAAGGTGCGCTTATAGGGAAGCCTTGTAGATATTTCTTGCTTGATTTATAACTGCAATGCTCACTCCACATAGAAGAAAATATCCCTATCTCAATGAGATTTGGCTCTCTCTTAAGGATTTCTTTGATGCGAGAATAATCTTGCAAACTCAATTTGTGTGAATCTAGTACGGCTTGTAACTCAGTAATCGGGGAGGTAAGGTGAGAAATATCGCGCATAAAAACCTCATAAATATTAAAGAAGTAAGTGGGGCTTGCATTGTAGCATTGTTTGAGCATAAATTCTTGCTAACCCAACTCCTTGAAGCCAAGCATTGGGTTATAATTCCAGCTTTATCCCTCTTACACACAAGGCAGAAAATGCACACTATCTATCCTAGTTTAGAACAGATCACAGAGCTTCCTGCTTTAGAGCAATACAAGCGGGTTGCAATCACAAAAGAGATTTATTCTGACTTTATAACTCCTATTGAAGTATTGCGGATTCTTAAAAATGTCTCAAAACATATATTTTTACTTGAAAGCGTGGAGGATAAAAAAACTTGGGGACGTTGGAGTTTTTTAGGTTTTGAGCCAAGTTTAGAAATCGTATGCAAAGACTGGAATATCTACATAAAGGACCTAAAAAACATAACAACAAAGCAATTTCGTGGAGAGCCAAAGAAAGCCATAGAGGACATTTTAGAAAACTACAAAAGCCCAAAATTTGACAAGCACCCTCCTTTTAGCGGTGGTCTTGTAGGCTACTTTGCCTACGAATATATCCGCTATAGCGAATCCCATCTTGACTTCAAAAACCCTGACAGCAAGTTTCATGATGTGGATTTGATGCTTTTTGACACATTGATTGCATTTGATAATCTCAGGCAAAAAATTGTGCTCATAACAAATATCACGCTTGAAAACCTTACAGATTCTTATGAGAGCGGAAAAGAAAAGCTAAAAACTTTAGAGAATCTCCTCTATAATGGCACAAAAGCCTCTATAAAGCCCATAAAGCTCTTAACCCAAATGCAATCAGACTTTAACGAAGTCCAGTATCACCAAATGGTAAGCAAAGCAAAGCGCTACATCTTTGAAGGCGATATTTTCCAAGTCGTACTTTCAAACCCAAAACGTGCAAAAGCAGAGGGAAGTCTCTTTGATGTGTATAGAATCTTGCGCACTAGTAATCCCTCGCCTTATATGTTTTATTTGTGTAGTGATAGTCTTGAGATAGCTGGTGCTTCTCCTGAGACCTTAGTCAAGCTTACAGATTCCAAGCTCTATACATACCCATTGGCTGGCTCTCGCCCTTCAGGCAAGAATGAGGAGGAGGATATATCGCTTGCAAAAGAGCTTTTGAGTGATCAGAAGGAATTAGCAGAGCACAATATGCTTGTAGATCTGGGACGCAATGATATTGGCAAGATAGCCAAACTTGGCAGTGTCAAGGTAGAAAAATATATGGATATTCAGCGCTATTCTCATATTATGCATCTAGGCTCAACTATCAGCGGGATAATAGACCCTAACAGGAATGCACTCGATGCTATCGCCTCTATCTTGCCAGCTGGCACATTAAGCGGCGCACCAAAAATCAGAGCTTGCGAGATTATCAATGAGTTAGAAGGAAGCGAGCGGGGAATCTATGGCGGAGCAATAGGCTATCTTGATTTTTCAGGCAATATGGATACTTGCATTGGAATTCGTCTGGTCTATAAGATGGGCGAAGATATATGCGTACGATCAGGTGCTGGGATTGTCATAGATAGTGATGAAAGTAAGGAATACCAAGAATGTGATAATAAAGCCCAAGCACTCATCACAGCACTACAACTTGCACAACTTATGCACTAGGGCTCCAAAACTTTCACTAAGATTCCATATAGTTATACAATCAATACAAAGGCAGGCAATGATAGTTCTTATCGATAATTACGACAGCTTTTCTTACAATCTCTACCAACTTCTTGGCGCATTTGACCCGGAGATTAAAGTAGTGCGTAATGATGAGTTGAGCGTACAAGAAATAGAGCGCCTCAACCCCCAAGCACTTGTGCTCTCACCCGGACCCGGTAAGCCTGAAGATTCTGGAATCTGCATAGAGGCAATCAAATATTTTGCTGGAAAGATACCTATTTTAGGCGTGTGTCTTGGCCACCAAGCAATCGTTTGCGCCTTTGGGGGTAAAGTCGGCTATGCGCCCTGTATAATGCATGGCAAGACCTCAATCATAAGTCTTGATACTACCTCTAGACTTTTTGCAAATTTTGATACAAGTCTAAAAGTAGCACGTTATCACTCTCTTTGCGCTATCAAGGAGTATCTGCCAAAATGCCTCAAAGTCATTGCAATATCCAAAGATGATGAAATTATGGCGCTTGAGCATAAGGAGTATGCTATCTTTGGTGTGCAATTCCACCCAGAATCCATAATGACAGAGCGCGGAGCAGATATGATAAAAAATATTTTGTCTCAATAGAAGTTACTAACTGAAGTTTAAAAAGGTTTGGGGAAAGACTAAAAAAGCCAAGAGACTACAACCAAGTCTCTCTGAAGGCTCTATCTCAAAAGACCAAGCTTATTTGCGCATAAATGCTAGGTAAGAATCTTGCAACAATCTCTTTTTCAATGTTGTTGCCATTTTGCTTTTCAAAATGACAACCATTGCTTGCTCCAAAAGCCTGCTTACATGCATGTCCATCCAAATAGAACTTATCCTTGCTAGAGGTTATCTTTGCAGATTGTAAAGCCACAACTGGCACCTTTACGCCTAATTCAAACAGAAGCTTTCCGACTGGTTGATAAACAGCGACATTCGCATAAGGTATCATGTTTCTTGAGCCCGGTCTTTGTGCTAAGAACTTTGCCAAATCACCCTTGATAAAATCAACTCCACCGCCAAGAGCTATCCCTAGAGTATTAGGACCGCCAAATCCTATCATCAAATCCGCCCCTGCACCATAGCTATAGTATTTGAGATTTGTAAGAGGAAACTCATTCTCTTTAAGTGCAGTACCATAAGAGAAAGTCCCTGCATCATAAGAACCATAGATTCGCAACCCACTCTTGCGATTTGGAGCAAGGATAAGACCGGCTTTGTATCCATAAGTAGTATTGATTCCCAATCCAACGTCATTGCCCTTTTGTACACCTGATGGTTGTTGTACATTATTATTATTATTTGTAACAATCTTAGGATCTTTTACGCTTGCATGTTGTTCGAATCTGCTCAACTCCACCCCAATATCTCCAGCTACAAACAGACCACTACTTAATCCAAAACAACTTCCAGCTAATGCCCCTAATGCTATCAACTTTTTCATCGTAATTCCTTTCGTACTGATTTTTCGACAAACGCCGCGGGCTATTATGCAAAGCAAACAGTTAATAATTTTTTTTTTTTTTAGTTTCAGGATTTATTTTTAAAATTCTATTACTAAAAGTAGCAAATACCTTAGGCATTATCCTATGTAAAACAAAAATGTCTCATTCTGATTTGGAATCCAAGTGATAATCGCTCACACCAACAAAGAAGCAACCCTTGAAGCCTATTAAAAATTTACAACCAAGATCACACTTCAAAATCTCTATACAAAGCATTTTGTCGCAATGCCTCATACAAAACCGCACCCACACAAGTAGCCAGATTGATACTGCGAGCAGATTTGCTCATTGGCAATCTATAGGATTGGCACTCAAAGGTTTCTAAAATATCTGTATCCAAACCCCTATCCTCTCTACCAAAATACAAAAATGCTTCTTTTTGGAATCTCGCTTCATAATAAAGCTTCCTTGCTTTAGTACTCAAGAAAAAATGATTCTCATTTGGACTATAAAGTTGCCAAAAATCTTGCAGATTCTCCCATTCATAGACTTCTAATCTTTGCCAATAATCAAGTCCCGCTCGCTTCAATTCTCTCTGCGTCGTGCTAAAGCCAAGTGGTTTTATAAGATGCAGCACACAAGCAGTAGCGACACACAAGCGACCGATGTTTCCTGTATTTTGTGGGATTTGGGGTTGGACAAGCACAATGTGTAGCATACAAGCCCTTTAAGCTATTCAAAAATCAATAAAAAAACCGATTCTAGCTGCTTTTAAACCGCTAAAGGCAAATACATTCTCTCTCAAAGTGGGATTTCATATGAAAAGGAAACTCTTATTAGGTATTGCATGTGTAATAGGTGCTTACATAAATGCTTATGACACAATTGATGAAGCGCTGAGCAATGGAATCTCAAATGGCGATGTAGTATTTTTCAGCTCAAACACAAATGTATATGGCGATACACACCAAAGTATGCCGCGACAAAATGACCTTACTAAAAGCGCCTATAGCGTAGGAAGCTTAGGACTAGCTTATCGCTCTGGATTCTATAAAAGCTGGCGTTTCATGGTGAGCTTTCGTGCAAGTGAGAAACTCTACCAAGCCCACAAAGACTCCCTATGGATTGATGATATAAACTCTCCAGGAAGATCTTTTAGCAACCAAAAAGGCGATGCGGCCAAAGACTTTTATGCACCTGCAATGCTTGGACAATCATATCTGGAATATTTCCATGAGGATACGAGCATACGCACAGGAAGGGTCTTTGTCAAGTCAGAATGGGCTGATAGATTGATTGATGGTGTGCATATCCGTAATAAATCTTTTGAAAATATAATCATAGAAGCTTTTTGGGCAAAGTCTAGCGGCTATGTGCAATACAACAAACTCAGTGGTCTTATAGATGTAAATCCAAATAGTAGAGCTGGTCTTTTGAATACAAGCATCAAATACACACTCAATGATATGTTTTCCCTTAAAGCCCAAGCAATCTACGCAGCACGGCTTTTTAACGCCTTCAGTGCAAAAGCAGCCTTCCGCTATGAGATTTCAAATTCTTATATTGGTGCAAACGCCCAGTTCACCGCAAGCTTTGAAGATATTAATAGCCCTTATAGACGCACACAAGATAATGATACCTTTGTATTTGATACCCGCGCATATATTGGCATAAAGGATTTTATAGATGATCTACACAATGGTCTAGAGATAAGCGGTGGATTCATTAGGAGTGGGGAGAATGGCATTGGGAGTTTGAATGCTGTAGGCAATAATATTAGTCCATTTTTTATGTGGGGTGGTAGAGCATTTTTAGTAGGAAGCAATGCAAGTCTTGGCTTTGCTAAGATACATTTCACAATCGATAGAATATCGCTAGCACTCGTATATGGAAGCACACATTTTCAAAAGCCATTTGGTCTAAGCACTATATACAATGGTTTTGACAGGGTCAATGAAGTAAATTTCCTCTTAGACTTCAGTCTCAGCGAACACACCTCAGCAATTTTTAATCTGCTCAACACGCATAAAGGCAAAGCCTACTATCCACATACTACTCTGATAAATTTTGGAATCAAACTTAGCTTTTAGCCAAATCTCCAAAGATATATGATGTCATCGAAGTAGAGCCGTACTGATATATTTCATTGAACACGCTTACATTCTCAGTATCTTTGCTTGTACCTAGGATATTTAAAAGTGGCAGAAAATGCTCCATTGTAGAAAAACTCTGATTGCATCTCTGTGTTTTTGTTTGTGCCAAAGCAGATTCTATAACTCTTTGAAAATCTCTTTTGAGTATCGCATCTTTTATTGCGTTGTCAAACTCTATGGCCCACTCATAACCATAATCTTGCTTCTCCCAACACATCAAAGAAAGATTATGTACAATGTTTCCACTGCCTATGATAAGTATGTTTTCCTCTCGTAGTGGATACAATGCCTCACCTATAAGGATTTGCTCTTGTAATGTCGCATGAAGATTCACACTCATTGCCACTATGGGTATATCAGCCTTAGGATACATATGGCTCAGCACACTCCAGATACCATGATCGATTCCCCAAGAATTATCAAATTCTGCACCAAAACTGCCCAAAAGCTCTCTTGCCCTCAATGATAAAGCACTATCTCCGCTAGGATCATAACGCAACTCATACAGTTCTTGAGGGAATCCATACATATCATAAATTTGTCGAGGTGTAGGTGTGTGTGCGATTTTTAGCCCTTTTGTATGCCAATGTGCGGACAAAACCAAAATCGCGCTAGGTTTTATCAGTTTCCCTAAATCACGCCATTTTCTAGTGATTAGATTGTCTTGCAAGGCGTTAAGTGGTGAGCCATGCCCTATAAACAAAGTGGGTAGCATATTTTTCCTTCTTAAATTGAGATAAAGAAGCATACACCAAAAGACAAACAACACAATCTCCCCTCCGCACATAACATTGCAAAATTTAGTAAAATTGCACACTCATCTCAAAATCACAAGGAATCTTTTGGCAAATCGTAGGCTTTTTTTTGTTGTCGTTGGATTGATTTGCGTAGGTGTCTTGATGTCATATTCACTGGCTGCATACTCAGTCGGATTTTTCGGCTATGACGAATTCCATTTCTTTGGGAGAGAATTACTTGTGGCAATTGTTGGTATTATCGTTATATGGCTTTTTGCCCAACTTGATCCTGATAAAAGTTTCCAAAATATCGGACTTGGAATCTTTTTATTATCACTACTGCTAATGGTTGGTATGCATTTTTTACCTACCAGCTTGGTTTCATCTGCTGGCGGTGCAAAACGTTGGATAAAACTGCCGGGATTATCCCTTGCGCCTTCAGAATTTTTTAAAATCGGTTTTGTGTATTTTCTGGCTTGGAGTTTTACGCGTAAATTTGGCACAGAGGCAAACTTCAATCTCAAAGACGAGATAAAACTTTTTATCCCCTATATAGTCTTATTTTTTATAGCTGTGGTGCTTATTGCCGTATTACAAAATGATTTAGGGCAAGTGATTGTTTTGGCTTTGACACTTGGATTCATGCTGCTTTTTGCAGGTGGGAGCCTCAGACTCTTAGGAATTATCCTACTTACAACTCTTAGCATAGGGCTTGTAGCAATCATCACAAGCCCACATCGCATCTTGCGTGTTAAGCTATGGTGGGCAAATGCACAAGATTCTATCCTAGCACTCTTGCCCCAAAGTCTTGCAAATTCTCTGCGGGTGGAAAATCTCCCCGAGCCATACCAGATCTATCATGCGACAAATGCTATATTCAATGGCGGATTTTTAGGCAATGGCTTGGGAGAGGGCGTGATCAAACTTGGATTTTTAAGCGAAGTGCATACGGATATTGTGCTGGCTGGGATTGTAGAAGAATTAGGGTTTGTGGGATTATTTTTCATAGTCGCAGCATTTACCACAATGATCTTTTATATATTCAAAATAGCAAATCGAGTGCATAATATGACCTACTATCTTTTCTGTGTGGGCATCGCACTCCTGCTTGCATTTTCATTCATCATCAATGCTTTTGGAATCTCTGGTATAACACCTATCAAAGGAATCGCCGTGCCTTTTATAAGCTATGGAGGAAGCTCGCTTTTAGCAAGTTGTCTTGCGATAGGCTTAGTACTTAGCATTTCAAGAAGAGCAAAAATTCTTTAAATTGAAAAACAAAGGACTTCAAATGGATATTATCATCCCAGCTCATGAAAAAGACTTACACATCCTGCCTCATACTATAGATTCTCTTTTAAAGAACATGTATATTGCCGCAAGAAACAAAGAAGATATTAGGGGGGGGGGTATAAAGAATTAGCAACTAAAAGATCTCTTTGCAAAGATGATATTTATGTCATTGCAAGGCACAATCTCAAAGCTTACATTCAAAATCTAGGTGTTTCTTTCATAGACGAAGATTCCCTACTGGATAATCTCACTTTCAAAACCATCCACTCTACTCTCTTAGACCCTAGACATTGTGGCTGGTTTTTCCAGCAGTTTCTAAAAATGGCATACAGCTTTGTATGCCAAAAAGAGTTTTATCTTAGTTGGGATTGTGATAGCTTACTTATCAAAGAATTTACTATCGATTTAGATTCTGTGTTTTTAAATGCTTTGCCTGCACGCATATCGCCAAACCACCCTTATTACAACACTTTTACTACGCTCTTAAATCTCAAGTTCAACAACAACTACCAATTTATGTGCGAGTTTATGATTTTTAATAAATCCATTATGCAAGATCTATGTAAGACTCTCAATCAAAAGCAACCGCAATATTTCTACCAACCCATTATTTCTCTTGTAAATAAAGACAGCAAAACATACAGCTTCAGCGAGTTTGAAACATATGCAAACTTCGTACTGAACCATTACAAGGATACTTACCAACTACAGTTTTACCCTGTATATAGATGTGGTGCTCGATTTTTCAAAGAAATTCCAAGTTTGGACAATGCTCTTGTAAGAGACTTTGGCAAAACCTACTATATGCTGCAATTCAATCATTGGGATAACCCTGTGCCATTTGCCAGGATTCTCCATAACCAAACACTGCGCAAAATCATAGGATTTAAGAATCTTATGAGAATTTATTTTTACGGAGGATTCTATAAACGAGACTTTAAGTACAGAGACGATTCTCCGGTATCATAACCCACGCGCTCTTATTTGTCTTGCAATGCATCGACTATGCTATCAAGTGGCGTAAAAACGCGTCGCAAAATCTTAAAAGGTGCAGTTACCACATCTTCTAATAAACTTACTTCGGTTTTTGGATTTGATAACTCCCCGCTGACCACAATATTTGTCGTTATCTTGCCCTCATCCCCTAGAATCAAAAATCCAACAATAGGAATGCTTGAGATAATATCTGAGAGAGTTTTCATCGTGCTTGCTTGGAGCAATAGATTCAATGTATCGCTTTTAAAATCAACCAATCCATTCCCACTTATATCAATAGCAGTGCCTACAAAATCAATTTCATCAAGCCCCAAATATTCATCATTAAGCCAAAACATAAATGAACCATTCTTGATCTCATATCCATCATCATTTAATCCGGGCTTTCTAAAAACCACAAGTGAAGGGATAGCATCAATAAGAGCAAGAATATTTTGTATCAACACAAATTCTTTAAAAATCGTGTTTTGCATATGGATTTTTCCTTGCAAAACCCCGCCCTTAAAAATCCCAGAAAGCTCAAAAAGCCCATCTTCAAAAAGTCGCTTTTGCATTACCTTATTGATAAAATCCGCGCTGAAATTATCGATTGCCACCTTTGCTTGGTGGTTTGCTACATCGACATTAGCAATCCCATTCCCATAAGAAGCATTCATATTCACAATTTCATCGCGCAGAGTGATAGTTGCAGAATCTGTAGGGATAGTGTAATGTCCAAAATACACTTGCATATTGTTTGCCTCTAAATACAAAATATGTGGTGGATAATTTATTTCTTGCTCGTATTTGCGCTTTTGTGCAATAAACTTATTGTGTTGGGCAATCTCTTGTGGACTTAGCTCTTTATACTGGGATTCTTGATTAAAGCTCTCATGCAAAGCAGGGATAGTACTTGAAAGCAATTCATCAAGATTGACATCATAGGAATCCAACACAAAAAACATCGTATTCTCATGCTTGCGCAAAGAAAACTTTTTATCTTGGGTACTTAGCTCTATCTTTGGTTTTGGCTTAGAAATATCGATTATGCCCTCCATAGCAAGAGAACTAAGACGCGTTTTATCTTTTCGATAAATAGGATAAGTGAGATTATTAAGATTGGCGCTTATGAAGATTTCGTGTTCATTGAGCGAATCTTGTGTAAGTACAAGACTACCTTCAGAGATTCCATAATATTGCAAGAGTGGGGAATAGGGATAAATAGCATGGATGTTTTTCATACCCACTTCTATATTTTGCTCTGAATCCTGCTCAAAGACCAAAGAAAATTGTGGAATGCTAATCTCTAAGCTCTCATCTGCGAAATTACCCACAACCTCGATAGTGTCCAACAAATCCACTCCATCGCCCTGTGTAATATCTTCCACTTCTATTGCCTCTGGTTGTATCTGTGGAGATTCTTCTAGCTGCTGGGAAATGGCAATACTTTCTTGGGGAGAATGAGTTGTAGCCTGCATGCTGTTTGTCTTAGCGCTTACTGTGTTAAGAGTCAAAATACTGGGAATATTTTCTATGGAATCTTGCTCTACAATCGCTTGGATAATCCTTCGTACCATAGGATCATCTGTAGTTTCCACATCAAGCTCTGGTGGTAAAGTCTGGGATTTAAAAATCTTAGAGGGTGCTAAATCAAGTGTTTTGACATCGAGTTTTAACAAAAAATTCTGCTTCAAAAGATCTATATCCATTTTTGTGTGCGCACTGAGTAAGTCTTGGTACTCTAAGTTTTTGGCTTCTATATTGATAGTCTGGTGTTTGCTAGAAATAGCAATGCTTGTCAAAAGATCATACACTTTGATTTTTTGGCCTAAAAATACAATTGTGCTTTCTTTAGAGCTTATTTCACCTTGGACATTTGGATGCAAATCCCCGAATTTATCAGCTTTTAGATGAATCTCAACACCAACCTTTAATGCTCCATCTTGAGTCATTACAGGCACTGGAATCTCATATACCTCAAGCAAATCCAAAAGAGCTTTATCGAGATTAATCTCTTTAGAATGCAGCGAAACAAAGACTTCCAATGGCTTAGAAAACGGCAGTTTCAGACGCACTTTCGAGTTTGTCAGATCATAGCCGACATAGCTTGGCTTAGTAAATGCAATATCTAGCACATCATCACGCATATTCAGAGCTACTTCCCTTGCATTGATTGGCGCTATATTGGAATCCAAACTCACCTTCACATCTTTAAGAATGGCATTTGCCTTTATCGATCGATTGAGATGAAAGAAGATATCTTTGTTAAGTGGTATCTGCATATCAAATGATGTAAGCTCAAAAGAGCGAAACTTTATCTTTTCAAACAACCAAGATTCTAATTCCTTATTGTGCAGTAGTTTGATATAAGACTCTAAAAATTGAATATTCCTCCACACCGAGCTAGAAGCTACCACATTGAGATGTTTAAAGTTTGTAGTACCATGTATATTAAGCTTAGTTGGTGTTTGAGATTCTGGATTTTGTTGTATATGAAAGTTTTGGATGTCATCTTTTCGCAGAGTTTTAAGAATAGGATTATGGGTTAGCGTGAGGGCAAAATCAAGATTTTTCTTGCTCACATAGTACTCCAAATACCCATCACACTCCAAAGACAGATCAAAAAAACGAAGAGTTTGCACACCTAAGATAATTTTACTGTGCAGATTCTGTATGCTAAGCAGAGCTTCAAAATCTGGCGCATAAAGCGCATAGCTCATGCCGTCATAAAGCAACCTGCGCTCTGTTTTGTCAGGAAAAATCACACTATAAAGATTGAGTTTTTCAAAGTAAGAAAGCACAAAGAGAATGCTTTGCGCAGCGCTCACGACAGAATCCAAAACATCCTCAGAACTCCTCTCTATGCTAGTTTGTGAATCTTGGGCAAAGAGGCTTGTCTCAGATAAATCAATCCTATCAACCTCTAAAATAAACTTATTTTCTAACTTAAGATAGAATCCTTCCACTTTGATTTTTCCTACCACAAACCCCTTGTGATAAATACCCTCGTTGAGAATCTTGTAGCCGAAAAAGGAAAGAATGATGATGACGCCACAGAATACAAAAAGTCTTTGGAGACTTCTTTGCTTTTTCTTAGGAGGTTTGGTTGTAGTTGTTTCTTTTGCTTTCATGATCTATCTTCATGTCCCAATACAAATGCCCCAAATACTAAATCTACCAAAAGGCTCAATAAAATCCATTATAACACATCTCAACAGCTTACAAGGCGTCAAAGAAGGGCAGTTTGGCATAGTTGATGAGTGGCTTATGCGATTATTTTGGCAGCCACAAAGTGGAGTGATTGCTATAGATTCTCAAAACTTAAGCAGAAAAGAATTTTTGAAGCATCTAAGTAGCGCAAAAAGTGCTACACGAGAGATTACACTCATTCCAGGTGAGACGTTGCATTTTTTCTTAAAGGATGTGGCGTTAAAGTTTGGGCTTGATACAGCAAAACTGCAAGCTGCTTATGAAAAGTATTTTGATCTGCCAGATGGAGTAATCATAGCTGAGACCTACAAGTTCCCACTTGGATTGGATGAGGATGCTCTTATGCGTTTGCTAGCAAAAATTTCTTATACATGGCATGAGAGGCAAGCTATCGCGCTACTTGGGACATATGATAAGGCACAATGGTTTTATTATGTGCGTATGGGTTCAATAGTGCAGAAAGAAGCAGCAAACAAAGAGGAAATGCCACTAATTGCTGCTGTGATAAATAATCGCTTAAGAATCGGAATGCCTTTGCAAATGGATGGGTCACTAAACTATGGGGGATTTTCGCATGTGAAAGTTACCCCAGAGCGCATAAGAAATGATCTTAGTCTCTATAACACCTATAAACACAAGGGAATCCCACCCTATCCTGTCGGTAGTCTAAGCTTAGATGCTATCAAAGCATGTATTGAACCTGCAGATGTGGATTATCTCTACTTTGTGCGTAATGCAAATGGCACACATACATTTTCTAAAACTTACAAAGAGCATAAAAGCAATTTTTGAATAAATTTCCAGAAATTTTCAAACGGGTTTATAGTCGAGTTGGGATTGTGCAAAGCGATCCTATTGCACAATACATCTCTCAAGAGCGCTTAACATATAGACTATTCTCTCGCGGTGTGAGAAGCCTCATAGCGCGCTGGGTATCAAGGGCTAGGCTATGGTTGAGGCGATTGAGAAACTCGGGATAGGTGAAGTTTGGCATATTTGGGCAAGTATGGGGTATCTTGCGCGGAAAGATGGGATTGGATTCTGATTAGGCACGGTGTCAAAGAAGTAGCCCCCCGCTTTGTAATGGAGTGCTTGCGTGGTATTCTTGGAGCTCTGCGATGATTTGATAAGACTGCAATAAGCATACACCACAATCCCCTACAAGCTGTGAAATTCCATCACTGGTATTTACAATCTGATAGATTCGTCTCACCCAAGGAGGCGTGAGGGTAAAAGTTGGCGGTAAGGATCGCAGCACTCTTTTTAGCTTGTGGAGTTGTCTGCCTGGTGCAGGGCAAAAATGGAGGTTGACTCCTGCATTTGCATTGGCATAATTTTCCCAGTCTTTTATATCTTTGGAAAAGAGGAATAGAGATATAGGGGAGTTGGCTGTGTATATAAGAAAAACTTAAGAGTAAGTAAATCTGCAAGAATCCGGTCGTAGTTTTACTAAAGTTTGGCTGTGTCTGCTTGTAGGTATTTAGTGAAGAAGTAAATGTACTTAAGTGGTATGGCAAACACAAAAAACTATGTGAGCTGAGGTTTTGTGGAGATGGACAAAATGGGCTATCCATCCGCCGGCAAACAGCAGCTAAAAGCTTGATATTCAATCGAGAGAAATTTTTGGATTTTTAATCGTAGAGCATGAAGTGATATGCATTCAGATTCTTTTAATTTGTATTCACCCTTAAAATCTTTGGAAAAGCTTTCAAAGATTTCTCCTTAATTATATAAATCCAAATTCTTCCAAAAAGATTCTTCCCAAATCTTTACGCGCAATTGCTGGCGCTCAAACTCGGCTGACCTCACTCTGATTGAATTCTTCCACTCGCACCGTCATGATGAATCTTCAATCTGTACTGCCATACGAGCAAAAATCCCAATTGGGATTTTTGGAATTAGTGTAAGTCTGTCCAAATCTTCCTTTTCCATAGATATGCAAGCACGCTCATCACACCAAAGAAAAGGATGATATACACGCCCAGTGCTTCTCTCTCTTGTTTTTTGGAATCTCCTACTGACTCAAGATATGCAACCACGCGACGTTGGGATTCTTCATTTAAGCCAACGCGAGGCATTGACAAGCCTACAGGCATCACGCCTAGCTCTTTGGCAAGGTTTGTGTAATCGTCATCATCTTGCCAAGCACTCTTTGTTGTATTTTGAGGAAGCGTGATTCCATAATCTTTGTGAGACTTAGCGTTTATTTGCTCTGTTTTCTTGGCGATTGCTTTTTGCTTCTCTTGTTGTGATAGGGACTGAGCTTGGATTTTTGGTATTTCTACCGCAAGCTCTTTAGCTTTGGCTTTATTGAGATACTCATCTAAAATCGCCTGTTTGATCGCGCTGTAAGCTACTCTTTGTGGGTTGTTTATAAAGGCTTGTAGATAATCTTCACCACGTGCGCGGATAATCATCGAGAGATCTGGAGCTTCTGCACCAAGATATTTCTTAATCTCATCTCGTTTTTTCTCCATTTGGGCAAGGTGCTCTGGAGTCTTTGGTTCGTCATAGCGAATATTATGGCATCTGGCGCAAGCATCTTGGAAAACTGCTTTGTTGGTCAATCTGGTTTCTAGTTCTTTGATGAGACTCTGCTTTTGAGAATCTGAAATATTGGCTTTTTGGATAGCTTCTTTTTGAGCTAGATACTCTGGTGAGTAAAGCACATTATTTCGTAATGCCACATTTCCTATCGACTTGAGATAAGCTACTATATCCGCGACTTCTTGTGCTTCGTCATTTTCCGCAAAATACTGAGTCATAGGGAATGGATTCTCATCGTTAAATTTATGATCAAGCTTGATTGTATGCGCTGGATTTATGATGAGTGCGCTTAAGAAATTCTCATCATAGATAGCACCTGCTGTGGAAAGATCTGGGGTAGAAATCATGCCACCCTTACCACCTTCAAACTGCAAAAGGCCATTATCGATATTTGCGGCTTTTATATTGTGGCAAGCTACACAATTATTCATCACGATTGTTTCACCTCTTTCTTTGTCGCCTTTGGATAGGTCGATTCTCTCTAGATCTTGGAATGCAAAATCAACAGGCGCTGTTTTAGGGTGGAATACAGAGTGTGCTAATGGCTCTACACCCCAGTAAAGAACACTTACGACAATACACACAACAACTAAAATTTTTATCTCTCTCATGTTAGTGTCCTTTGTTTCTTTCCATGATTGTTATAACAGGCAATGCGATAAATATCCATACTAAGAAACCAAGTGCTGCAACCAAACCAATTTGGTTATTAATACCTTCTGGAGGCAGTTTGCCAAAAATAGTGAGTACGACCAAATCAATAATTAAGACCCAAAACCATATAAAATAACCGGATCTTTTATGTGCTGGTGCAACAGTGGGGCTTCTGTCTAGCCAAGGAAGGAAAAGGAATGCAACTTGCGCGATGCCAAAAGCCATAAGTCCTAAATCTGCGCTAAAGAAAAACCCACGCAATACTTCATAGCTCCAAAGAAAATACCACTCTGGGTAAATGTGCGCTGGAGTCTTGAGATTGTTAGCTGGATCGAAATTGATAGGATCCATAGCAAAATCAAAGTGATAACACACAAGATAGAAAAAGAGCATCATAAAAACGCTGAGGATAAAAATATCCTTGCAAAGAAAGTCTGGCCAAAAGCTGATGACTTTGGATTCTTTCTTTTTGCCTTCTTCGTATTTTTTTGCCTCTGCTTCGAAGTCAATCTCTTCTCCCTCTTGGTTATTGACATGTGGGATTCTCAATGTGTAAAAATGCAATCCTATGACCATCAAAATCACTATAGGTAGCAAGCATACATGTAGCATAAAAAATCTTGTCAATGTAGAATCTGCAACCACAAAATTCCCTCTCACCCATTCGACTAAATCAGGCCCAATGACTGGCAATGCACTTGGGAGATTTGTAATCACAGCTGCCGCCCAAAAGCTCATCTGTCCCCAAGGGAGCATATATCCGCTAAATGCCTCAGCGGAGAAAAGTACAAAAAGCAACATGCCTCCAATCCACACAAACTCCCTGCCTCTTTTGTAAGAGCCATAGTAAATAGCGACCATCATATGAATATAAATAATCAAAAACACCATACTTGCAGCGACTGCATGTATATGCCTCCATAGCCATCCGAAAGCCACTTCTCGCATAATAGTGTCATTGACACTGTCAAATGCGAGTTTGGTATCGGGCTTGTAATACATAAGCAAGAACAATCCACTAACTACCAGTAAAGTAAAAAGTGCGAGCAAAATCACACCCATAGCCCAAAGGAAATTTATCTTTTTAGGTATCCAATACTTTGTCATCAAAACTTCGATAAGTTTTCTGACAGCAAGACGTTGGTCAAGCCAATCCACTAAATTATCCGCTTTTTTCACTTCCATAATATTTGCTCCTTAAACTATGCTTTTTTGAGTGCTCTGTACTCAGGGCCTTCTTCGCCTAATACCATCTTTAATCCATCAAGCTTGAATGGAGGAATCTCCATAGGTCTAGGTGGTGGTGTGCCTACTTTATTGACACCAGAAGAATCAAACTGCCCGCCATGGCACGCGCATAAAAAACCTTGTTTTTTCTCATCAAAACCAGGAATACAGCCCAAATGCGTGCAAATTTGGATGCCCACGGTATATACCGCACCATTTATTTCAAAATCACGTCCTTCGACCTTTGGCAATCCGCTTTGCTTCTTCAGTATGTACACGGGTTTACCTCTCCATTCAACAGTACTTAACACACCTTCTTGTAATTGACTCAAATCTACGCTTGTAAATCCCGCAGAAACTACGCTTGGTAAGGGATCCCAAGATCTCTTCATAGCGCACAATGAAGCTACTGCACCCGCAGCTGCTACCCCCCCTAAAGTCATACCAAGAAAATCTCGCCTTTTAGCATCGCTAGACATCGTATCTCCTTTTCTGTAGTTGTGTAATGCGCGTGTATATTAGTTAAAAAATACTTAAACATTTATTACCTACAGAGTTTTAGGGGGGTTTAACCTTGTGTGGATAACATTGCAATTAATCTGAAATCTAAGGAATCTTTATGCAAAGCAGCATTGATTTTATTTGTAGCTTTTTACGACAAGAGGTTTTTAATCGCGGGTTTAAGCGTGTGGTAGTAGGGCTAAGTGGCGGAGTGGATTCTGCGGTGGTAGCAAAGCTCTGCCAAGAAAGCTTTCAAGAGAATCTCAGCGTGCTTTTACTACCAAGCTCTACTTCAAATCCTACCAATCTTAATGATGCTAAAGCATTTGCACAAACTCATAAAATCGCCCATCACATTATCCCTATCGCACCTTTTGAATCAGCATTTCAAGAACTCTCTAAGCTCATGTACCCTTCCAGCCTCAAAGAAAAAATCCGTATTGGCAATTTCTGTGCCCGGATACGTATGAATCTACTCTATGACTACGCATTTGCTAATAATGCACTTGTGATTGGCACAAGCAATAAAAGCGAATTGATGTTGGGCTATGGGACTATATATGGGGATTTGGCATATGCGATAAATCCTATTGGTGATCTTTACAAAACACAGGTTTATTCGCTTGCGTATACACTTGAGATTCCTCATGCAATCATTAGCAAAAAGCCTAGTGCAGACCTTTTTGAGAATCAAAGTGATGAGGAGGATATAGGCTTTGACTACAGAGAAATCGATAGATTCTTACGATCCTTAGAAAAAATAGCTAGTCAAAGAAATATCACCCTCTTTTCTCTTGCTCTGAGTGATTTTAAACAACTCGCAGTCTTAAAAGAGGCTTTGCAGATAGAAGGCTTTAGACAAGAGATAATAGACTCTTTACTTACAAGAATCATCAAAAATAACTTCAAAAGGGAATTGCCAACAGTCTTGAAATTTTGAATTAGATCGGGGGAGTTTCGTGTTAATCAGGGTCTAGCAAGAGAGAAGATTCTCCTGCCGTTGGCCTTAAAGTTTATCAGCATTTTGGCTTAGGTATTCAGCCACACCCTTTGCATTTGCGACCATGCCTTTGTCGCCTTTTTGCCAGCCTGCTGGGCATACCTCGCCATGTTGTTCAAAATGCAAAAGTGCATCACACATTCTTACCATTTCATCTACATTTCTCCCAAGTGGAAGGTCATTAACTACCGCATGGCGGATGATTTTATTTCTATCAATCAAAAAGCTTCCGCGCAATGCAACTGCACTATTAAAAAGCACATCATAATCGCGAGAGATTTGCTTAGTGATATCAGATACCATCGGGAAACTTACTGCACCGATACCACCTTCTTTGATAGGAGTGTTTCTCCAAGCGAAATGCACTTCTTTAGAATCTATTGATACACCAATAACACTAAATCCGCGTGCTTCAAAATCTTTCACTCTGTGGTCAAATGCAATAATCTCACTTGGACAAACAAAAGTAAAATCCTTAGGCCAGAAAAAAATCACTGCACCATTTTTACCAATATTGTTGTAAAGATTGAAATTATCTTCAAATAATCCATCTGCCTTGATGGCTTCTGCGGTAAAATCAGGTGCGGGTTTTGTCACTAACATAGCAACTCCTTTTTAATAAAAATTATTGATAATAAAATTATTATCACGAGCGCAAGTGTAATAAATATTAGGTAACTAAAGACTAAGATGAAAGCAAAATTTTATAAGGAGGTAATATGCAAAAAAGCGGTATGAGTGACATGCTAATAGAGTTTAATGGATACAAGCCAAAAATCGCAAAAGGTGCATGGATTGCTAGTGGTGCCAAAGTCATTGGCGAAGTAGAAATTGGCGAGGATAGTAGCATATGGTTTAATTGCGTGCTTCGAGGGGATATAAATTCCATTAGAATTGGCAAACGCACAAATATCCAAGACCTTAGCACACTACATGTATGGCCAAGAGGTGTTTTGGATAAAAAAGATATCGGTAGCAATACATTGGATTTGGGTTATCCTGTGGATATAGGAGATGATGTGACTATCGGGCACAATTGCGTAATCCATGCTTGCAAGATTCACTCGCGTTGTTTGATTGGCATGCAAACTTGCATAATGGATGGAGCAGAAATCAGCCAAGATAGTATCATAGGAGCTGGGAGTGTCATTACAAAAGGTAAAAAATTCCCGCCATGCTCTCTCATCTTAGGCAATCCCGCAAAGTTTATACGAGAACTAAGAAATGATGAAATCTTATTCATTCGAGAATCTGCGCAAAATTATGTCCGCTATAAAAATAGCTTTATGCAACCAAATTAAGAACACAATATAGGAGCCAATATGCAAATAAAACCATCAACAACAAAAGACGGAATCACCTATTTTATTACCCCCCCCCCCTATTTAGAGAGTACTCAAGAGAACTTCACAGCTTCCCAAACAAATCTCACTGATTCTCTTCATACAGATTCTTTAAACTCCACCACTAATGCAGAATCCCACTTCCCAAGCGAAGGCTTGGATATGCTCTATCTGGCAGAACAAAAGCACTTTTGGCATATCTCAAGACGCGAGTTTCTCTATAAGCAAGTAACCAAGATATTTGACAAACTCTATCCGCAAACTCAAGGCAAAAATCTCAAGATTCTTGATGTGGGTGCTGGCACTGGGAGTGTTACAAGACATTTCCTTTCACAAGGATTTTCTGATATAGCAGTTGGCGAGATTCATCCACAGGGTTTAGAGTATGCTAAGAGTTATGGTGTCAAAGAACTTTATTGCATGGATTTACTGGATGTACCTTTCCAGGATGAGTTTGATTGTATCTTTGCCTTTGATGTCTTAGAGCATATCGATGACGATGGGTGCGCACTCAAAAATATGAGAAGTATGTTAAAAAATAAGAGTATTTTAGCACTTAGTGTCCCTGCGCATAATTGGCTGTGGAATGCACATGATTGTCTGGTGCATCATAAGCGTCGCTATACACGCTGTATGCTTAATAAGCTTATGAGAGAATATGGATTTGAGATTGTATGTAGCAGATATTTTTTTGTGTCGATTACTCCTTTACTCCTTGTAAGAGCTTTACTTGCTCCATATGATAAACAGAATCCAAAACTTCACAATTCTCATAAACCAAACCAATTACGAGATATCCCACCTCCAAAGCTTATAAATAATATATTGCTAAAGATTTGTCGCGTAGAAAATAAGATTTTGGATTTGCTACCGCAAAGATTTAGCACGGCTTTTGGAGGCTCATTGCTGGTGATAGCAATGAGCTGATCTCATAGGTCTATTTAGATAGCTACAAGAGGAATAAAGTAAGAAAACTTCAATAACTTTTATAGTAGAATCCCCCCTCTTAAAGATCAAATCATAAAAGGAAGCCTACAGCTATGACAAGGATAGAAGAAGTTGCGGCACGTGCTTTAGAAAAAGTCAATAACAATAGATACATACTCTCAAATCTCTTGTTTGCTAGAGTAAAGGAATTGAGTTTAGGTGCTGAACCTCTTGTACCAAAAGATGTCAAAAAAGACAAATTGACAGATATTGCTATGCTAGAGATAGCAGAAGGGAAAATCATTCTTGAAAAGATCGAGGGTAAGCCTTTAAGTTAAAAACTTGGTTGTTTAAGTATCGTATTGAATTTTTTTTCTCAAATAGGTGCGATTGATACTATCGAAGATGCTATTGTACATCTACATACACTCACAAAAATAACACCAAGTATCAATCAAGCTATCCAAAAGGCAATCTGCTACCACCAAAACCAATTTCGCAAGAGCGGGATTCCGTATGTAGTCCATCCCCTGTGTGTGGCCTGTATTGTGGCGTTTTATGGTGGAGATGAAACGATGATTTGTGCAGCACTTTTACACGATGCAATCGAAGATACACATTGTAGTCTTGGCGATGTTGAGAGGGATTTTGGTTTAGACATTGCGCGCTTGGTAGATGCTTTGACTAAAATTGTAGAGATTCGTAAAGAAGAATTTGCTGGGCATTCTAACCAGAAGCTTCTAACTTCTGCGCTCTCTTTTCGAAAAATCCTGCTTGCTTCCATACAAGATATTCGTGCATTTGTTATCAAAATTTGTGATCGTATGCATAATATGCTTACCTTAGATTCTCTTGCACACCACAAAAGGATAAGAATCTCGGAAGAAACACTTGTCGTATATGCGCCAATAGCTCACAGATTAGGAATCTCTTCGCTCAAGGCAGAATTAGAGGATCGAAGTTTTTATTATTTATTCCCCGAAGAATACGCAAGGATTGATCGCTATATAAAAGACAACCACCAATCAATTGATTTGAAACTTAATTCATTTATTGATTCTGTACGACATTTGCTATTGAGTAATGGCTATAACGAAAAAGATTTTACTATTGAGCATCGTATCAAGCGTTACTATTCAATATATCTCAAGATGCAACGCAAAGGTGTAGCGATTGATGAGATTTTGGACCTACTTGCTGTGCGTATTATCTTAAAAGAACCACTTGATTGTTATAGGGTGTTAGGAATCTTGCATTTGAATTTAAAGCCTGTTGTCTCGCGGCTGAAAGATTACATAGCAATCCCAAAAGAAAATGGCTATGAAACTATCCATACGACGATTTTTGATAAATCAAGCATTTTTGAAGTGCAGATTCGCACAATCGATATGCACAAAAGTGCGCAATATGGAATCGCTGCACATTGGAAATACAAAAGTGGCGGGAGAGAGCCAAATCTCAACTGGGGTAATAATCTGCAATACCAAGATAATTCTCTTGAGGAATTTTATGAGTTAGCAAAAAATGATCTTTATAAAGATGATATTATTGTTTTCTCTCCAAAGGGTGATACTTATAGCCTGCCTGTAGGGGCTTTGGTACTAGATTTTGCTTACGCGATACATACAGATGTGGGCAATCGTGCAAAGAGTGCATTTGTAAATCAGCAAAAAGCTTCATTGCTCCAACCACTCAAAAATAGCGACATTGTACGCATAATCACAGCCGACCATAATGAAGAGGTGCGACCACGCTGCAGCTGGGTAAATGCACTCAAAACTTCCAAAGCAAAATCACAGCTCAAACTCCAATGCCAGCTAAGAATCAAGGAGATTGATACAAAAGCAGCTATCCATATTCTTGCGACAATATTTGAAACCACCCCCGAAAAAATAAAAAAACACCTCAAGCAGATTGGATTGGACACAGAAGTTTATAAGATTATGCGTGATAGGAGTTTTTTCAGAAATATTAAAAATGCAGTCAAAGAAGTTTATGAAAGACAAAAGAGTTTTTTGAGTATTTTTAAAACCAATCGTTTGAAAATACGACAAATCAAGCTTGACAACATTGTGGCATTTAGTAATTTTTCTCTTACCCAAGCAATTTTTGATTATTGTTGTCATCCAAAATATGGAGATGAGATTCTGGCTATCAAAAATGGCACAAAAATATCCATCCACCATAAGCTGTGTAATCGTGCAAACACAGAGATTGATAATGGTGCGAATATGGTGTTTGTGCAATGGCTAAAAAACCAAAAATACAATTACAAGATTCTCGTGGCTCTTGAAGACAAGAAGGGAGCAATCGCGGGACTGCTGAATGTCCTAAAGAAATATGATTGTCGCGTGACCCGTATAAATTATGACAGAGCAAATAGCACTTTTAGTACATTCTGTGAAATATGGATAGAAAACGCAACAAATGATATTAAAAATCTTAGGGAGGCTTTGGAGAGACATTTTAATATCGTTGAATTTAGTGCGTTAAAAGATGCATATTCTAAGTAATCTAGAAAATCTTACATAATGCAAGGATAAGAATATGCAGCCATTAGAGTTTGAAAACAAATTAGATTCCACGCAGCTAGAGTGTCTGAACAATGCAATGGATGAACTAAGTAGAGGTGCAAGTGAATTCATAGGCCAAGAATATATCAGAGCGCTTGTGGCGAGATTTTTGCACACACAAGAACGCTTTGTTGTTAAGGCGGGCTTTGATCCTACTGCACCAGATTTACACTTAGGACATACGACTTTGATTCATAAGCTTGCGACCTTTCAGCGTTTTGGCGGAGATGTGAAGTTTTTGATTGGTGATTTTACTGCGACCATTGGAGATCCTACTGGTAAAAGCGAAACACGGAAACCTTTAAGTAAAGAAGAAGTGCAAAATAATGCCCGCACTTATACAGAACAAGTCTTTAAGATTTTAGATCCTCAATTCACACAAATCTGCTTTAACTCAGAGTGGATTAATGCCCTAGGTGTGAGTGGATTGGTCAATCTCAGCGCAAAGTTTTCTGTCGCACGAATGTTAGAGCGCGATGATTTTAGTAAACGTTATAAAAACAACCAGCCCATCTCTCTTATAGAGTTTTTGTATCCATTGCTACAGGGTTATGATTCTGTGGTGCTTGATTGTGATATTGAACTAGGTGGGAATGATCAAAAATTCAATTTGCTTGTCGGACGTACATTGCAGCGTGCTTATGGTTTATCTAAAGAGCAGAGTATACTGACAATGCCATTATTAGAAGGTCTTGATGGTGTGCAGAAAATGAGCAAATCACTTCATAACTACATAGGAATCACTGAGGAACCAAACTCTATGTATGGCAAGATTTTAAGCATTTCAGATTCTCTTATGTGGCGATATTATGAGCTTTTATCTGCAAAAAGCTTGCAAGAATTAGCTTCTTTGCGAAAAGATGTGGAATCTGGCGCAATCCACCCAAAGAAAGCAAAAGAAAATCTAGCCTTAGAGCTTGTGACAAGATACCACACCTTAGCCCAAGCTCGGGCGGCAAAAGATGAATTTGACAATGTGTTTAGTAAAGATGCAATTCCAAGTGATATACAAAGTTTTGAATTCCAAGCAAATGAGTGGATTTGTAAGATTGCACTTGAATCCGGGCTATGCTCTTCAACATCTCAAGCAAGGCGTGATATCAAGGCTGGAGCGCTGCGATTGAATAAGCAAAAAATAAGCGATGAGAACTTAAAATTGCCTTCTGGGGATTATATTTTACAGATTGGCAAAAGACGTTTTGTCAGGATTTTACTCAGATAAGGACATTGATGAAATTACAACCCCTGAAAATAGGAAAACACATTATTAAATACCCCATATTTCAAGGCGGTATGGGTATAGGAATCAGCTGGGATAATCTTGCAGGTAATGTTTCAAAGGAAGGTGCTCTAGGGATTCTGAGCGCTGTTGGAACAGGCTATTATAAAAAAATGCAATTTGTTGAAAAAATAGTCAATCTTAAACCATTTGAAGCAATCAATTTTTATTCAAAACAAGCACTAATAGAGCTTATCAAAAATGCACGTAAAATCTGTGGTAATGCACCACTAGGGGTAAATATACTTTATGCTATCAATGAATATGGCCGTGTAGTAAAAGATGCGTGTGAAGCAGGTGCAAATATCATAGTAACGGGAGCTGGACTTCCTACGAATATGCCGGAATTTACAAAAAAATTCCCAGAAGTCGCGCTTGTGCCAATCGTCTCCTCTGCCAAGGCGTTACGTATTATCTGCAAGCGTTGGAAAGATCGCTATTGTAGATTGCCTGATGCAGTGGTTGTAGAGGGACCATTGAGCGGTGGACATCAAGGTTTTAGCTATGAGGATTGCTTCAAGCCAGAGTTCCAATTAGAATCTATTCTCCCGCAAGTTGTCAGCGAAGCGCAAAACTGGGGTGATATACCTGTGATTGCTGCTGGTGGGATTTGGGATAGAAATGATATTGAACATATGATTTCTTTAGGTGCGAGTGGAGTACAGATGGGGACGCGATTCTTAGGATCTAGTGAATGCGATGCATTAGCCTATAGAGAAATCATGCCACATATCACAAAAGAAGATATTGTCCTTATTAAATCTCCTGTGGGCTATCCAGCAAGAGCTATCAAAATGGGTGTTTTACAGAGAATAGAAGAAGGTAATGCACCAAAGGTTCGCTGTGTGAGTAATTGCGTCTCTCCTTGTCAGAGAGGCGTAGAAGCCAAAAAAGTCGGTTATTGTATTGCGGATTCTCTAGGGGCTGGGCATCTTGGCGACAAAGAGAATGGTTTATACTTCACAGGTGCAAATGGTTATAGGATAGAAAAAATACAGAGTGTGCATGAGATTATTACGGAATTAGTCAAGGATTGATGTGTGCAGATTCTTTCGTGTATTTCTGTATCTGTGCTTTTTTGGGTATTCCGTAGGTTTCACACAGTCACAACTACCCAGAATTACGAGCCTCATACCCTTTGGAGATACGAATCTTAAAGTTATTTTCAATCAAGGGATTACAAATCTCTCTCTCAATCAAAGCAGACTCAAAGACGGACGTATATTCATAGATTTTAGAGCCGTTTTGGTAGTCCCGAAACGAAGTTTTACGTTTAAAAATACTTCAATCATCAATATCGCGCAAAATACTCCAGAAGTTGTTCGTATAGTAATAAAACCAAGTGAAAAATATAGCTACGAGATTAGCAAACAGGCCAATAGTCTTTATATCCGCCAAATACCAAAAGATTCCACAGATTCTAAGAATCTTACAAAACAGAAAACTCAAATATCGCCTCCCCAAAAACCCATAAAAAAAATCATCGTTTTGGATCCAGGACATGGAGGTAAAGATTGTGGTGCTATAGGTGTGAATAAGGTATGTGAAAAAACCATCGTTTTAGATGTAGCTAAAGCACTAGATGTCGAACTTAAGAGGCGTGGGTATAGTGTATTTATGACCAGAAACAATGATAGTTTTATTGATCTTATTGATAGGACAAAATTTGCAAATGATAAAAATGCAGATCTCTTTATCTCAATCCATGCAAACTCTGTCCCAGTAGGCAGAAAATCTCCTAGCGGTATAGAGACCTATTTCCTTTCAACCAATCGAAGTGAAAGAGCATTGAAGGTTGCAGAAACCGAGAATATAGGTGATCTTGCTACGATGAATTATTTTTCTAAACACACCTTTCTTAATGCAATCAACAACCATAGATTGATTGCTTCAAGCAAATTGGCTATTGATATACAAGCAGGAATGATTGAATCTGTGCGTCGCAAACATAAAAATATTGTTGATGGTGGTGTAAGGGATGGACCATTTTGGGTACTAGCAGGTGCACTTATGCCCTCTGTGCTTATCGAGCTAGGTTATGTGTCACATAAGAATGAAGGCAAGCTACTCACGGATAAAGAATACCAAAGGCTATTAGCTATTGGCATTGCTGATGGAATCGATGATTATTTAGAAAAAAATTAAAGGATTATTTTGAAGGTTCTTAATAATCGTGTAAGTATTGTTTGTTCATGCTTATTTTTTATGCTGTTTTGCTGGATTGTCATTACATTGCTGAGTTCAAGATTCTTGGAAACATTTTCTTATATATTTTTTATTTTTATCCGAGAGTATGGAGTTTTTAGCACTATCACTAATCGTATTTTACTCTGTGGAGCACTTTTAAGCCTTGCCTTTTTGGTCATTGGCGCAAAGAAGTTTGATGCTGTATTACACAGTCTCATTTTTTGCTTATGCATAGGGTTTATATATTTCATCGTATTCACCTCGATTCAGCATCCAAAGCCTATGCAAGATATTGCAAGCTTGCTGTTAATAGAATCTAGCATCGATCATCGTAGTGTGATAGAAAGTATTTGGGATTATAAAGCACGCATTTTTCTGAGTAGTTTTGTTTATATATTCTTTATTTTTTTGCCACTTGCTTTTTCTCTATTCCATATTACACCAAATACGAAAAGTTACGCTGGAAATCTGCTTGAGATTCTCAAACCAAGTTTAGAGATTGTAGTCATAGCACTTTTTGCAAGTGCTATACAGCCCTTTTACTTGAAAGCAAATTTTTATGAATATATTGATTTGGCTGTTTTCGTGCTAGGCACAATATTTTTGTGTGTAGTGTTGATACAACAAAGGCCAAAGCTAGATTTTTATGGGTACAGCAATATCGTGTTGCTATTTCTTGGAATCATAGTTGTCGCGCTGTGCTCAAACATTCTTGCAAGTTCAGATCAGTATTTCCATGTGCGCTATATGTTGTATGCATTTGTGTTTGTAGCATGGTATGCGGAATGGGGGTACAATTACATCATGCAGAGCTAAGTTGGCATTTTTTTTGCTACTGAGTTCAATATACAGAATACTTGGAGAATCTTGATGAAAAGAATTTGTACTTTTGCATTGCTCTTGACATTTATCTATGCAGAACCAGAAAGTTCTCCGGATGCGACAATCACACAATTACCCAACCAACCGCAAATAAACCAACAATTATTAGTTTCTAATCAAGATAATCGAGCAAATAAAAACTTTTCGAATATGCCTTATGAGGACTTTGAAACCATAGTTCAGAATTCCAATGCCTCACTGAATTCTGCTATCGCTTTTGCAAAGATGGGCGAATACACAAAAGCTCTTGATCTTTTTATGCAAGCTTGTCAAAGTGGTAATGCTGCCGGGTGTTTTGGTAGTGGGCTTATCTACATGTATGGTATGCAAAGCGGCATACCCGATCCAAATACAGCCGTAAAATTCTATGGGAAAGCCTGCTCTGCAGGCGATGCGACAGCGTGCGCGAATCTAGCGCTTGCTTATGATAATGGACATGGAGTCATACAAGACAAAGAGCAGGCCCATCAGCTTTATAGCGTAGCCTGCTCTGGTGGTGATAGCCTTGCTTGCACAAATTTGGGTTGGTCATATGCTAATGGTGTTGGCACAAAGAGAGATTATATGAAAGCATTGGAGGCATACCGAACAGCTTGTGGTCTAGGCAGTGAATTGGGTTGCTATAACTTAGGGCTTATGACCAATACAAACAATATCTTTGGTATGAACAAAGATAAGATGGGAGTGGTTGAATTGAATTATGTCGCATGTGAGCAAGGTGATCTTGTGGCTTGTGGCAATTTAGGCTATCTGTATGCTACAGGTCAGGAAGGAGCAAACCAAAATTATCATTATGCTGCAAGATATTTCAGTCTCGCTTGCGATGGTGCGTATATGCAGAGCTGCAATAATCTAGGTGTGCTTTATGACGGTGGATTTGGTGTGCGCCAAGACAAAGCAAGGGCGATTGAACTCTTTGGGATAGCTTGCGATTATGGTTTCCAAGAAGCATGTAATAATTTTAGTCTGATGCAAACCTTTGGTTCTCTTAATTCTGAGAATACAGTTGCAAAAATGTTTGGAATGTGATTTTCTTAATCCCGCGTAAATTCTAATTTCTCTCTTTGCTTGAGACTATTATCAGTGTATTTAAGCCAGAGAATCTCAAGTGCATATACAGCTCCTACGCGAAATCTCGCTATGTTAAAGCGCTTGTAATAAAGCTTGCTTTGTTCTGTCGTAGCATCTAGAAATCTCGCTTTTATCTGCACACCTTTTATTGATGGAATTTTTGGAGTGTTATACGCGATACTAACTCCCACAATAGGCGATTGCACGGCTAAGATTATATGTTTTGAATCTTCTTTGCTCTTAAAAACAAGCGCTTGATTTTGTGCATCAAATGCATAAAAACAACTTGCAGTATAAACACTACCCTCACTTTGTGTCTTGTCATTATCGATAACGCTTAAATGCAAGACATGTTGCTTGCGCAAAAATTTGGATATGAGAGCATGCATAAGATTGGATTTTGGGGAGATTTAATCAAGCGAGCAAGTTAGGATACCAAGACTAGTCAAAAGTTGGTGTTGGTGTCTCATCAGTTGAATCTGGGAGTTGTGGATACTCAATTTTTGGCTTGCGTCCTGTGAGTGAATGTAAAAATGCAGTGATTTTATCTGCCTGCACATCATCTAGCTCTATCCCTAACTGCACGCTTGCCATCTCTTTAACTGCATCTGTAAGTTTCCAGATAGCACCATTATGAAAATATGGAGGAGTTTGTGCGATATTGCGCAAAGTAGGAGTTTTAACTCTTCCATCTTTGTCGCCTTTAAAACCACCAAGCGAAGTGTACTTATACTCTCTAGCAATATTAAACGGCTGCATACTACCGCCAAGATTCACTCCACCATGGCAAGTTGCACAGCCTGTCTCAATAAACAGTACCAAACCCTCTTTTTGTTTGCTATCAAGTGCTGAGTTACTACCATTCATGTAATCATCAAATGGCGAAGGGGTAACAAGCGTGCGTTCAAATACACCAATGGTATCTGCGATAAGCTCAAAGCTCACTTTTGTGTCTGCGCCATAGGATTTTTTAAACTCCGCTACATATGCTGGTATAGAATTTATACGCCTTTCAACTTCAGCTCTAGAAGATGCCATTTCTATCTGGTTTTCCATCGGTCCTTGAGCCTGTTCAGAGAGGTGTGCTGCCCTGCCATCATAGAATTGCACTTCATTAAAGACACTATTATAAACAGTCGGAGAGTTCAGATGCTCGTGATTTGCCGCCCATTTATGACCAATAGCGACAGGGACCAGATCGACTCCACCAAGAGCTAAATTATGGCAGGTGTTGCAAGAAATCAGATTGCTAGCAGATAATCGTGGATCAAAATACAGTTTTTTGCCAAGTTCTATTTTTGCTGGTGTCGATTTGTTGTTCTTAGATTCTGGAGCGGATTTTTCTGCAAGAGCAGCGAGCTCTTTTTGTGATTTTGGGAATGCTTCTATGCCATTGTCAAGTACCATTTTTCTCAACTCATTATCAGTTGGAATAGCCTGAAGGCTAAGACTGGAAGCAATACTAAACGCTAAAAGGTATCCTGTTTTCATTCTCTTTCCTTGACTTAAATGTTGTGGTTAGGCAGTTTTTTGCCTCTTTCGAAAATCTTTCGAAAAAAAGCGGCGATTGTACAGGAATCTTCATTAAGCTAAATTTAAGTAGAGTAATTTAATGGCTATTTTTGTCGTTTTTAGCAATGCCGCGATAGAATTTTGTCAAAAGCGCTATAAACTTCTCTAAATCTTCATCGCTAAACATATACAAGACTTTCCTTTCATGCTCTATGAGAATCTTAGAAATTTCTTGTAAGCGTTTTTTGCCAGATTCTGTAAGGCATATAAGATTTTCTTTACGATTGTTTGGATTTTTATTGCGTCGCAATAATCCTAAGTCTTCAAGATGGTCGATAAAAAACCTAATAGTATTCTTGTCTGTGTCAATAATCTTGGCTATTTCTGTTTGAGAAACATGTCTTTTTGCTACCACAAAAAGTATGCCAACTTCTCGCCTATCATTAAATTCTGTATCTTTTATCATTCCTTCTAGTTTCTGTTTCATCAAAAATGACAATTTGCTGCAAAGCAGAAGCATCGATTCCTCAATCATGATACCTGTCCCCAAATAATGATATAAAAATATTATTGTATAAAAATATTACCTACTTACTATCTAAGCGTCCCTATCCCCGTTCAGCAAAGAGAATTTAAGCTTTTGATCCTATAATTTTGCTCTACTACCACCACACGCCACAAAGGAATACCAATGCTAAGCAGCACTACGAGAGAAAGTAAAAACTCGCGTTTAATTTCTAATTCACGTCTTTATATATATATATATATTGTAATGCTTTATTGCATAGGTATAGTTGCTTATGCCCGCTATGGATTTAATCTTGATGATATTTGGATGTGGCTTAATATCTATGAGCAAACCCCTATCAGAGATGGATACCGCCCTCATATAGGACGATTCTTTCCTCTAGCATTTTTGGATCTCAACCTTATGATGCTTGTTACTTCAAATCCCTATTTTTATTTTGCGCTTAATGCCTGCATTGTCTTTGGAGTGAGCATCGCATTATGGATAGTGTTTGATGAGGTTTTTGCTCAAAGTAGATATGGGCTAAGATTGCTTTGTGTAGTGGTTTTGTTTTTGCACCCTGGATTTGTAACGATAATGCTAGGAATCTGTTATCCAGAAAGATGGCAGATTCCTTTATTATGTGTTTTTGTGCTAGCAAGTTTGAGATTCTACAAACGCCATTGCTTTAAAAGCGCGATTGTAGGCTTACTGGCTGCAAACTTAGCACTTTATTTTAAAGAAACCACATTTTTAATAATTGGATTTTTTGGTGCATTCCACTTATATTTTGCCCTCAAAAGCAAAGAAGGTAAGCTTGCTTATTTTTATTACATAAGCCTACTTATAAGTGCACTTATTTTTTTGCTTTTATATTTTTGTGTTGTTTATCCACAGATTACAGACGTTTACCAAAGAGGAGTGTTTTTAGATACCTATGAGAAGTTCTTGTATTTTGTAAAAGGCATACTGAACTTTGGGCTTAATGATTCATTTTTAGTTGTCTTACTAAGTGCGCTTTGTGTATATAGAATCTTTTGTATTTGGAGACTGAAAGACAGAGAGCATATTTTTTATGACAGCCTTTTGTTTTGTGGATTTATATATATGTGTGCCTTTATAAAACTTGGGCTTTTTGAGTTGTATTATCTTATGCCTATATATTTTGTAAGTGGCATTTCTTGTTTGTATTTCTTATCAAAGTGCAATCTTTTCAAGAATCTTTTTATAAAAACCCTGTGTATCTTATGTATGACCTTGTGGTGTATCAATACCTTACCTATTGGGATTAATAACTTCATATTTTATAAAATCGAAGCTCTCAAGTTCCACAGCGCATTAAATTTTATTACTGAGATTGCAAAATCACAAGAAAAAATTACTTTGTATTTCGATGGTAATGGTAGAGGGGAAAAATATGCTACTTGGTATTATGGATACTATCCAGAGTATTTGGAGAAAATTTATGGAATCTCAAATTTTGATATTAAATCCTATGAGCCAAATTCACCGAGTTTATGGAACAAAAAGAATTTATGGACTTACGATAAAGATTCTAAACTCAGCATTTATAACAATGATGAGATAAGCATCCCTCAAAGCGGAGATTTTATTATTCTTAATAATTCAACAAACAAAATGGCCGATGCAGATTATCTCCAATTGATGGAGCAAACATATGAGCTTGTATATACGAGCAGATATTTTAGTGCTCCTTATTTTGGGTTAAAACCCTTACTAAAATATATATTTTCAGATTCTAAGCTTGTACAAAATGCTACGCAAGAGAACAAGAATCTTTTTAGATTGCCCTTAAGGGATTACATTTATAAAGTGAACTAAGGTAAAGATTATTTTATTTATTTCATTTAAAAATCTGAGAAACTCCTTATAGTAGATTATAGGTGGCACAAGCAGTGGGTGAGTAGTATGGAGTTTGTAGAATCTATTTTGGCTTCGTCTCTGAGCATCCAAAGCCAATAGACCAAATTCAGATATCTCGTTTTATACACATTAAAGCAATCTAAACACAACTCTGCTTTCATTGCCTTGGGATTACAATGTATTGCAATAAGGGAGTAAAAAATATTTAGAGTTTATAAGATTCTAATGTGCTTTTAAAAATCCTAATATCATCACGTCCAAAGGCCTGCAAAATCTTATTCACCAGAAACTTCGCATTATCTTGTGAGAGTGAAATCTCAAATACACCATATTCTTGACGTCCGCTCACTTGCTCTTTAGGGCTTGTAAGGAGCGAAGTTGAAGCGTATTTGGAACATTTATGATAGAAAAAATCATCAAATCCATCTTCTAAAAGCATATCCACAAGAGAATCTTTGAGATTATCTTTAAAATAGATTGTTAAGACCAATGTCTGCATGAATTCTCCTTAGGGCAAAACTAGACTGATACACAAATCTCATACATGAAATTTGCGCGCGACAAATCTAAAGAGTGGCGGCAATATAACAAGCGTGAGAAATGATGAAGTCACAAGCCCACCTAAGACAACGATAGCTAGAGGTTTTTGCACTTCGCTTCCTACTCCATGTGAAAGCAGCATGGGTACAAGCCCAAGCCCTGCAATGCATGCTGTCATAAGCACAGGGCGTAATCTACGCTTAGCCCCTAGCACTACACATTCTTCCAAATTCATGCCTTGCTTGAGTAACTGCAAGAAGTAACCCACCATCACCACACCATTAAGCACTGCGATTCCAAAAAGCGCGATAAATCCAACCGAAGCTGGCACAGAGATATATTCACCTGATACAAAAAGCGAGATAAGCCCGCCTGTAACAGCAAATGGGATATTAAGCAGAATCAAAAGTGCTAGAGGGATTGACTTAAAGGTAAAAAAGAGAATAAAGAAAATTGCCAAAATGCTTAGCGGGATGACGGTTGCAAGTCTTTTGCTCGCACGCTGTTGGTTTTCAAACTGCCCACCATAGACAATCCTATATCCCTCTGGTAGCTTGACTTCTGCTGCTATACGCTGCTGTGCTTCTTGTACAAAGCCACCCAGATCGCGATCGCGCACATTTGTGCGCACTACATTATAGCGCTGGGCTCCTTCGCGCTGGATTTGCACAGGACCATCGATTTCTTTGATATCTGCAATGGAGCTAATAGGTGTTGGCATACCATTTTGCGAACTCATCTCTAGGCTTTTGAGTTTTGTTATATCACTTGCAATCTCTTTGCTTTGTCGGATAATTACTGGAATCCTTGCTGTGCCTTGTGGGATGTATTCGACCATAACACCTTCTAGTGAGCTTTTCATAAATAGTGAAAACTCATCGCTTGAGATACCAGCATTTGCCATAATCGCAGAATAAGGAGTCACATGCAAATAACTCAAACCTTCATTGAGCGTAGTAAAGGTCTCACTAGACCCTGTAATAGATTTGAGAATCTCTACAATTTGTGAGCTTAGCCTGTTTAATTCATCAATTTCTATGCCAAAGATCTTGATAGCCAAGTCTCCACGGACACCTGTAAGCATCTCAGAGATTCTCATATCAATTGGCTGCATAATCGCAAGATTCATTCCTTTGAAGTCTTGTAAAACCACACGGATTTGCTCTCTTATCTCATCAAGACTTTTTGCTTGCCATTGTTCTTGGTCTTTGAGAGAGATAAAGGCATCTGATTGGTTAGGCCCTGAAGGGTCTAAACCAACCTCATCAGACCCTATTCTGGTTACCACGCTTTTAATATCAGGCACACGCGCTAAAAGCTCCTTTTGCATCAAAAGCATAAGTTCTTTACTCTGCTCCAAAGATATTGATGGAGGAGCTTCGACATTTATCACAATATCGCCTTCATTGAGCGTAGGCATAAAGGCACTACCAATAAGTGGAAAAAGAGAAAAGCTAAATACCAAAAAAGCAATCGCGCCCAAAAAGACAATCTTAAAGTGGTTGAGCGAAAAATTGAGGATTGGCGCATATATTTTGTGTAAGGCTCTGATAAGCAATGTCTCTTTATGCTCTTTGACTTTTAAGACAAAGGAGCTAATCACAGGAATAACAGTCATTGAAAGAATGAGCGAACCAATAAGCGCAAAGACAATAGTTTGAGCAAGGGGAATAAAAAACTTGCCCTCTAAGCCTTGTAAAGTCAGAATAGGTACAAAGAAGATGATAATAATCAAGATTCCACTAAAAACTGATACAGAAATCTCACTGCAAGCACGATACACACTATGCAGCTTTGTAGAGCCTTTATCTAAGCTTAGTCGTTCAAAGGCATTTTCAACCATTACTACAGCAGAATCCACTAAGATTCCAATTGCAATGGCTAATCCACCCAAACTCATAAGATTTGCAGAGAGCCCATATTCTTTCATCATCACAAATGCCACCGAAATAGCAAGGGGTAAAATCACACTTACAGCCACGGCTGCACGCACATCGCCCAAGAAAAGAAACAATGTGATGATTATCAAAATAATGGCTTCACTTAAGACTTTGATGACATTATTGACTGCTTTTTGTGTGAGTTCCGATCTGTCATAGAATATCCGAAGCTCAACGCCTTGGGGTAAATTTGGTTTGAGCTGCTCCATTTTCTCTTTGATTGAGGCTATAGCATCACGCGCATTCGCGCCTTTGAGTGAAAGCACAAGCCCTTGTGTCGTTTCTCCTACTCCATCAATGACGACAAGCCCAAGTCGTGTCATGTGGGATTCTATGACATCGCAAAAATTACCAATCTGCACATAGCCATTCTTTGTGATTACAGGAATTTCTTTGATTTTGTCAATACTAAGTGAGGCAGTCTGAATCTTGACCAAAAAACTCTGACCATCTCTATCTACGCGTCCTGCACCATCATTTTTGAGATTAGCACTCAAGGTGTCTTGGAGCTGGGAGATACTAATGCCAAGTCGTGCCATATTGTCAAAATCTGGCACGACTGCAATCGCGCGAGCATATCCGCCTAACCTATTGACATCTGCTACACCTTTGGTATTTCGCAATATCGGGCGGATTGTAAAATCAAGAATCTGTCTTTTTTCTATCTCGCTTATATCCCCTTCGATAGTGAACATAAACATATCGCTTAGTGGAGTGACAATGGGGGCTAATCCACCGCTTACCTCAGAAGGCAAATCAGCCATAGCCACAGTAAGCTTTTCATTCACCATATTACGCGCAAGATAAATATCCGTGCCGTCATTGAAGTCGATAGTAATATCAGCTAGGCCATATTTTGAGATACTACGCAAAGACTTTTGGTCTGGCAATCCCAATAGTTCTAACTCTAAAGGTCGCACAACACGATTTTCTATCTCCTCTGGCGCCATACCCGGAGCTTTGAGAATAATCTTTACTTGTGTGGAAGAAATATCTGGAAAAGCATCAATTGGAATGGTAAAAAAACTGTAACTTCCAAAAAATACCAACGCAAGAGCACAAATCATCACCATCAATCGCTGGCGTAAGGAAAACTCAACAATCTTAGTGAGCATGACCACCAGCCTCATTAGCGCCTAAACCATTCATCATGCCTTGTAAAATGATAATGGATCCAGATGCAAGCTGTGAGCTTGTCTGCAAAACACCATTTTTGATGGCAAAGCTATTATCGCGTTCCTCAAGAACTTCAACTTTTTTAGGAATAAATCCATTCGCACTACGGACAAAAACAACATACTCATTCCCCATACGCAGCACGGATGATGAAGGGATAAGCATGCTATCTTGTGGTGTATCTCCACCAATATAGACTTCTATCATCTCACCGACCTTAAAATCTTTGGCAATGATTTTTGCAGTCGCCATGATGGTATTGGTGTTTTTGTCTATCACAACAGAAATAGCATCAATGTAGCCTATCTCTTTGCCTTTTTCATTATAGATAGCATCGCCTTTTTCAATAGCATGGCTGTAATGCACAGGCAATCGGATACGTCCTAGTAAATCGCTATTCTTTAAAGAAATCCTCACATAAGGTGTAAAGGCATTGATTTTCTGCCCACTTTGGCGAGGAGCTACTGAGAGTATGCCTGAAGCCTTTGCAACAATAGGGAAGCCATACTGTCCTTGCTTGCTGGATTCCATAAACTCCCTACTTACTCCTAATAAGTCAAGTTTTGCAAATGTCTCGTTGTATTTGAGTTGTAACTCATTCATCGTAAGATAGCTGAGTTGGTATTCCCGCCTTGAGATAACCCCTTTTTTGTAAAGCATTCTGTCTTTTGCTTCGTTTTCAGCTGCAATTTTTAAGCGCTCTCTGGTGTTTGTGAAATCAAAAAACAATGTATTGAGTTCATTGGAGCTAATATCACAAATCAGATCTCCTTTTCTTACCTGCTCCCCTTCCCTTTTGTAGACATTCACGACAATAGTTTCAAAATTTGAGCTTTGTGTAATCGAAGTCTTATCATCAAAATCAATAAGAGCATTAAATGGTATACCTCTGGAGTTGAGATCCTTACCATCGGCATTGACAAGATACAAACCATTGGTCTTCATCTCAGATTCACTAATCACAATCTCATCATATCCCAAGACTTGCACACAAAACTGCGCAAAGAGTGCAGCACTTAAAGCAAATTTTTTCATATATTCCCCTTATTTTTTCTCGCGTTTTGGATCGGATGGTAAGACAAGTACTTGCGCTAGACTTTCCTCAAGCATGGCTAATGTATTGGCATAATCTTTCCTTGCTTGGATTGTAGTAATCATAGAGTCCAAATAGCTATTTTTGACAGCGAGATATTCAAACACACCTATTTTGCCAGCCTCATAGCCTACACGACTGATTTCTGCAAGAGAGCGTTTGTTTTCCTCATCACGCTTTGCAATTGCAATTGCCTCACGCTTTATCTGTAGTTGCTTAAAGTAGGAATGGGCATTATTGCTTAATGTCTCTTGTAAAATCTCTTTTTCTCTTACTGAGCCACTTTGTAGTGCAAGATACATCGCCTTTTGGTTGGTGTATTTAGTGGTAAAAGGAAGCGGAATCTTAAGCTTCACACCAGCACCCGCACTCGATTCTGAGATATTGGTTCCAGCGCCAATTTCTAGAGAATCAAATCGACTTCTTGAAGCAAAAACTGCATTATTAGCATGATCTCTAATATCCAAACTCACTATTTCAAGATACAAAGAGTTCTCCAAATGTTTTTTTATATCGCTTTCTCGCAGTGAAAGATAAGAAAAACGCAGATTCTTTATGACTATGTCATCGCTCTTATCAACTATTCCAAGCATCACTTTTAAGGCATTGAGGGTGTTTAAGAGCGTCTTTGTGCTGTTTTGCACCATAAACTGCACGCTCAAGTAATCACTTTTGAAAAAGAGGTATTGGGATTTTGAGATTCTGCCTGCATCAAAACGCACTTTAGCAATCTCTAGCTGTTCTTTGGCATTTTTCAGCCTGTTTTCATAGATATTTAGCTGCTCTTTTTGGGCGAGATATTCGAGGTAGAGACGTTTTGCAGAAATAAAGCTCAGATTCCTTGTGAGTTCGTAATTTTTATTTTGTCGGATTTGACGCGTTTGGTATATTTGCCTTAAGACACTACTTACCCATGGCAAGCGTGGAGTAAGCATTATATAAATCTCGCTCTCTAATTCTTTGCCACCACTTGGGGAGCTAACCTGCTGACTCATCAGATCAATGTATGAAGTATTCCATGCTTGCTGGGCTTTGCCTTCATACACCAAAGCATTTGCATATGCTCTAGATTTAGCAAGTGCAATAGAGTTTTGTTCTATACGTTCTTTGAATTCATCAATAGAGAGAATATGTGTGTTTTTATTTTTACTTGTGGGGGGTTGTGGTTTTTGAGACGTGGAAGTTTGCGCGCTAAGCAAAAGAGCGCAAAACACTACATACACCAAGTTGCAAGCTAAAAATTTCATTTTGTCCAATCCTCTTTGTGGTAAAAAGCAGAGCTCCTACAAGAATCCTTCAGTTCGAAAATATTGCAAGACATTTTTATATACGCGTTTTTTGAAGTGTGTTACATATTCAAAAAGTTCTTGGTAGCTTACGAATTTGTATCTGTCAAATTCTGGCTCATTGGTTTGGAGATTCACTTTTGCCTGTGGTTTTAGGCGGACTAGAAAATATTTTTGAATCTGTCCATGAAATGGATACATTTTCGTGCTGATAGTCTCTGGAAAATCATACTTTATCCACTCTGGACATTCGCCTAAAATCTCGACTTCATTAGTACCAATCTCCTCTTGTAGCTCCCTAAAAAGTGCTTCCTTTGGTTTCTCGCCTTCATCTATTCCACCTTGTGGGAATTGCCATGCACCCTTTATATCATTACGATGACCGATAAAAAACTCACAAATATTTGGGTATCTACTTGAAAGTATTATTGCAGCGACATTTGGTCGATATTTTTTTTCGTCCATTACAAACCTCTGGATTCTCAATCATTTATGTTCTATGTTGTTTTTGCTGCTTACTTAGATTGATTGCAAAATAAAAATAGTTTTTATATTGTATATAAAAAGCTAAAAAGATATTTGAGAATTCTAGAATTCTAGAATTCTCAAAAATTAGCTTTACAATTCTAAAATGCGCTATTACTCTTGCGGATAGCTCTCACAGGTGTTTTTAGCTACTTCTTGGCTGATTTTATACGCGCAAAACTTTGGTCCACACATTGAGCAAAACTTAGCTTCTTTAAAGCCTTCTTCTGGCAAGCTCTCATCGTGAAGCTCACGGGCTTTATCAGGGTCAAGTGCTAGCTCAAACTGCTCGTTCCATCTAAAATTCCACCTAGCATCACTCATTTTGTGATCTCTCTCAATAGCACCTGGGCGTTTTAGAGCCACATCTGCGCTGTGAGCGGCGATTTTGTGAGCGATTATACCATCTCTTACATCTGCTGCGTTTGGCAGACCTAAATGCTCTTTTGGCGTTACATAGCAAAGCATGCTAGCACCATGATATGCTGCCATTGTTGCGCCTATCGCGCTTGTTATATGATCGTATCCTGCGCCAATATCGGTTGGCAAAGGTCCCAGGATATAAAAAGGCGCATCATCGCAAAGACGCTGTTCTTCTTTCATGTTAAACTCAATTTGATCAAAAGGTATGTGGCCTGGACCTTCTATCATTACTTGGACATTTTTCTCTCTTGCTCTTCTGCCAAGGCGACCAAGCTCTGCAAGCTCGGCAAGTTGCGCCTCATCGCTAGCATCAGCTAGGCAGCCTGGGCGAAGACTATCGCCAAGGCTGAGTGCGACATCGTATTTTGCGCAGATATCGCAGATTTTATCAAAGGCTTCGTAAAAGGGATTTTGTTTATGATGCTTTATCATCCACGCAGCCATGAGAGAGCCACCACGGCTTACTATTCCCATTTTGCGCTTGCCTACATAAGGCATGAACTCTAAAAGCATTCCAGCATGTATTGTAAAGTAGCTCACACCTTGTTTTGCTTGCTTTTCTAGGCAATCAAGCATGATTTCTAAGGTGAGATTTTCCATATCGCCGATATCGTGGATTATTTGATACATAGGCACGGTGCCAATAGGCACAGAGCTTGCTTTTATGATACCTTGGCGGATTTGGTCTAAATCCCCACCGGTGCTTAGATCCATAACAGTATCAGCACCGTACTTTAAGCAGACATTAAGCTTTTCTATCTCTTCTTCAAGACCGCTTGTAAGTGCGCTTGAACCTATGTTTGCGTTGACTTTGGTTTTTAGGCTTCTGCCTATGCCCATAGGCACCAAGTTTGTGTGGTTTATGTTTGCTGGGATGATGATTTTGCCCTCTGCGACTTGCTGTCTAATAAACTCAGGCTCAAGTAGCTCAGTTCTAGCGACAAATTCCATCTCAGGTGTGATTATACCTTGCTTTGCGTAGTATAGCTGTGTGGGTGTGGTATGATTTTCTCGCTCTTTACACCAGTTTGTTCGCATTTTTACATCCTTTTATTGCGAGATATTAACACAACTTAATTGCATTGCCTTATATCAAACGCAATGCAATCTCATCAGCCAAAAACAACTCGTTTGCAAGAATAAAACTCTCCCCTTGATGCTGCTCACATCGCAATATATGAGAATCTATGAGCTCTTGGCATTTGTGTGAATCTAAGAGGTTTTTGCGCACTCCGCTCTTACATCGAAGCCCAAGCATAATCTCTTCTACTCTTAAGTCACAGGGATTGAGAACTTCGAGCTTTCTTTGGTGTGGATTTTGTATATAAGCTTGCAGTGCCTTGCTTGCCATACTCCTTATGGTACCGATTCTAGAAAATGCACCTGCTCCACAGCCAATATATTCCTTTGCTTCCCAATAGCCTAGATTATGCTTACAGTAATATTGTTCTTTAGCATAGTTTGAAACCTCATACTGCTCAAAACCAAGTGCGCTTAAACCCTCTCGCATGAAAATCCCTAAATTCTCTTGTGGAGATTCTATTCTGCGAGAATCATTTGCAAATCTTGAGCCTTCATCAATACTCAATTCATAGACTGAAACATGTGTAAGAGGGAGCTTGGCAAGCGAGTGTATCTCTTGCTCTAAGATGGATTTAGTATCAAGTGGCGTGCCAATGATAATATCACAACCAAGATTCCTAAAACCTGCATTGTATGGATGCTCATAGGCTTGAAAAATATCACTTACTTTATGCTCTCTTTCTAAGAAGGTAAGCTTGTTGCCAGAAAAACTTTGCACACCAATGCTGAGGCGGTTCGCCCCCAATGTTTTGAGATGCTTGCACCAATCTAACCTCAGCAAATTCACATTGCACTCTAAAGTAATTTCACAATCTCTACTTACATAAGGCAAAAAACTCTCAAACACCTTATCATAGAATCTAAAGTCAAGTAAATTTGGAGTTCCACCGCCAAAAAACACACTTGTAATCTCAGGGTAGTTGTGTGCTTTCAGGCTTTGGTGTAAATCCTGGCACAATGCTTTTATATACTGGCCATAAAGCTCTTGTGTACCCACATAGGAATTAAAAGCACAATAGCCACACTTGCTTGAGCAAAACGGGATATGTACATACAAAAGCATATATTCTCCAAATAGCAGGAATCTTATGGGATTCTAACATTGAGCCAAGCCAAACAAACATTAAGCTCTTTAAAATATATCCTGGGCTAGAGTTAGCGGCTTTGCTTTACCCAAACAAATCTTTTTAGGAAGAAGGAATTCCAATGCCTTTGCCCAATGTGACACACACAATAGCCTTAGTATTGATGGCTGCTGGAAATTCCCAACGTTTCATATCCTCGCAACAATCACCTATTCGCATCAAAAAACAATGGCTAAGGATAGGAACAAAGCCACTTTGGCAAAAAGTGTTGGATGATTTTTGCAGGTACTTTGATTTTAATGAGATAATCATCACTGCTTCACAAGAAGATATATTTTATATGCAAAATATTTGCACCCATAAGGTCGTACTAGGTGGAGCAACGCGCGCACAAAGTGTTCGCAATGCGTTAAGACATACAAATAGCCAATATGTGCTAGTAAGCGATGCGGCACGATTCTTTGTAGATACAGAGGTTTTAGGGCGACTCTTAGGGCTTTTAGATTCTAAAGATTGCAATCTTATTTGCGCTGTGCCTTATATTGAGGTGACAGATACGACATTTTACAAAGGAAGCTTTTTAGAAAGAGAATCTTTAAAACTCATCCAAACGCCCCAACTTGTCCAAACCCAAGCACTTAAGCATGCACTCAGCAAACTCGATGAAAACCATGATTTTAGCGATGAAAGCTCAGCTATAGATTCCCTAGGACTGCCAATTACTTTTGTCAAAGGATCAAAGAAGCTAGAAAAACTCACCTTCGCACAAGATCTGACATATTTGGAATCATTTGGTGCACCAAGCACAGAATGTATTTATGCGAGTGGCTTTGATGTGCATGCATTTGAAGATGGCAAACCCATGGTACTTGGTGGAATCAATATAGAATCCTCTTTTGGATTCAAAGCTCATAGCGATGGTGATGTATGTTTGCATGCACTCAGCGATGCTATTTTGGGTGCGATAAATGCAGGAGATATAGGAGAGTGGTTTCCTGACACTCAAGAAGAGTTTAAAAATGCGGATTCTAAAAAGCTGCTAGAATCTATCCACCAGTACGCCCAAAGCGTAGGCTATGAAGTAGTGTATGTGGATATCACTATCCTGGCGCAGATTCCAAAAATCTCACCCTATAAACATGCCATGAAAGAATCTATCGCCAAAATCTTAGGTCTAGATATAAGCCGTATAAGCATCAAAGCTAGCACAACTGAAAATCTTGGTTTTTTAGGACGCAAAGAAGGCTTAGGTGTCAATGCAAATGTTACAATGCGTCCAATCAATTGGCAGAGAATTCATTGATGTATAGATCTTAAATTTTAACTAGGAGAATAAGTGTGAAAGTATTAATTATCGAAGATGAAGCATATCTAGCTCAAGGCATTGTCAATAAACTCAATGATTTCCAACTTGAATGTGTCATGAAAGATAATTTGGAAAATTTAGACAAAGAGGAGCACTTTGATGTCGTGCTTGCTTCATTGAAAAGCATTGACAACAACTACAATGAACTTACACGAGCATTTAGCAGATCTATCATTATTTTGATGATTAATTATATCAACGATGATACGGTTACAAAGCCATTGCAAAATGGCGTGACAGATTACATCGTAAAGCCTTTTGTTATGGATGAGCTGATACGCAAGATTCAACACTACAAATCCTACCAAGATCTAAAAAAGGAGATAAATTTCTATCACAGCTATTTTGACTTTATCGAGAAAGAACTGGATACACCAAATCCAACAGCCTATAATCCCCCATTTGTGATAAAGACAAACTCCCAGAGAAGTGCTGATATTTATGCTATGCGTTATGCCCGCATGAAAAAGATAAGTATGAGTTTTCTCACACTCAAAGAAGATAAGTGGAAGCAGATTTTTGCAAACCAGCCAACAAAGAACACTGTTTTTTATATCACAAACCTTGAGGAATTCAGGAAGTCTGAGACAAAGGACTTTTTGGATTTGATATTAAAATTTAGCTGCATTGTTTCAGTAATTTCAAGCGAAAAAATCCAATTTCCGCAAGTTGTAGATATTTCAAACTATGACAATGATGTTGATTTAGGAGGCACAATCCTTTCTGTAAGAGAATATGAGAAAGTCATTATCTCAAAGTTTGAAAGTCGTTACTCAGACATCGAATTAGCCAAACGCCTTGGTATGAGCCGCAAAAGCCTTTGGGAAAAACGCAAAAAGTATGGCATCACGCGTAAAAGAGAAGTTGCAAAAGATTAGACTACTTTTTGGCAAAACGGATAAGACTCCAATAGATATATATATACAGCACAATAAAAGCAAGGCTTATAGCAAGAAGTATAAGAGTGCTATAAAAAAACAAACAACTCAAAACAACAAAAGGCGCATACAGTAAGCAAATACCAAGAGAAGTGGAAGCATTGTTTTTGAATACACGCTTAAAAAGAAGCATATGAAAATGTGCTTTATCAGGTTTCATGGGTGAGATTCCACGAACAACTTTTTTCCGATAAATCGAAAAGAGGACTTCCCATACTGGATAAACCATGATGCTAAACCCAAACCAAGTACTTACCAATGTATTTTTTTGTGTAAGAAGAATGAGCAAAAACCCAGCCAAGAAACCCAAAAAATATGCGCCTCCATCACCTAGAAAAATCTTACCTTTTGGAAAATTCAGCACAAAAAATCCAAGAATCGCCATAATGACAAAAATACAAATCTCTGCAATATTATTGTCTTGCACTGCAAAAGCCACAAATGCAATCGCACCAAAAATAAGCAAGCAAATACCACTAGCAAGCCCATTAAAACCATCGATAATATTGATTGCATTTGTTACGCCAACAAGTGCGAATATACTAAAGAGCACCCCAATAAATCTCGGAAGCTCAAAGCCCAAAGAAAGATCTTTAAGATACACACTCATCATATAGCACCCCAAAAAAGCTCCAAAACATTGCAAAATCAATCTGATTTTTGGATTAAGCGATGAGCTAAAATCCTCAGCCAAGCCACTTATAAAAATCACAAAAGCTCCAAAAAGCAATCCAAGCAGAGATTTGTCATAGCCAAAATAAAACAGATATGCGCAGTAAAATGCCACAAATATCCCAACTCCTCCAGCCCGTGAAGTATTATGCGTGTGGAATCGTTGAGGCTTCTGGGACTGCGCAGAGTCCATAAAAAAATCCAATCGCTTTGAAGCGATAATAACCAACAGACATAATCCAAAACTCATAAAAAATGCAATAGCACTTGAAAACAAAATAAATTCGTTTATCATCGGAATCCTTATTGAAGCAGAAATGATTCTATGCCTTGGCTTCTATTCTATAACGATAGCACTAGGAATTACAGCAAATCCCTACTTGCTCTATGCTAGTTTTCTTACACAAATACCAAGGCAGCGCCAAATACCAAAAGCTTTGCACAAATCCCAGCGCACAACCCTGCCAATACATCATCACCTACTACACCTAAGCCTCCTTTTACTTCTCTATCGATTCTACCAATCCATGAAGGCTTACAAATATCAAAGATTCTAAAAAGCACAAAGCTCACAGCCATAGCACCCACAAACCACCACATTCCTTTATCTAGCAGCAATTTTGGTGCAAAAAAACTCATTGCTATCCACATCCCCACAAGCTCATCAATCACTATGCTTTTATCATCGTGCATACCGCCATTTTGCTCGTATATATCAATCTGTTTGATTGCAATTGCACCAACTAATAGTGCGCTTAAAAACAAAGTCTCTTGTGAGAAAAACAAAATTCCTAGCCCTATAGGTATGCTCACCAAACTCCCAAATGTCCCTGAAGCTTTTAGTCTCCCAACAAAACAAAGAGTTAAGAATATTTCTTGGAGTATTCTTTTCAAAGTCACCTCACATACGCTGAGGTAAAGTCGTAAGAAATTCTTCTAAATTAAATTTATTGCGATGATTCTCAGTAAAAATATGCACCATAACCTCGCCTAAATCTGCAATCACCCAATCCTCGCTATCCTCATCTGTGGCATAGAATTCCACATCTTGCATTTTCAAAGTACTCTTAAGAAAATCAAGCAAAGCAAAAGAATGCTTCCCTGCCATGGCCGTCGCGATGATGACAAAATCCACTAGATATTCTTTTTCTCTTACATCGGTAACAACAATATTTTCGGCTTTTTTTTCTTCGAGGAGGAATTTGATAGTTTCTATGAGTTGTGTGGTCTCTAAGCCCAAGATTGCTCCTTGCTAAATAAATGCTCATTATAGCCTAGTTTGTGCGTTTTGTAAGCTCAAGGGCAAGAATCTCTGCGATATATTCATGCAGACATTTTGGGATACCATCAAAGACATTGTCAGAGTGATTTTGTGTTCTAGAATCCAAGTAAGAATGAAGTCGTGCACGGATTTGTGTTGAGCTGATAGTACAAACTTCTTTTGAAAGAGGCAAAAACCTCGCGTTTAAAGCAGGAATCATAAATTTTGCACAAAGATTTTCAAAATCCTTTTGTGTATGTGCTCCTCTATCAAAAACTACAAAATCCATATTTTGCGTAAGAATCCTAAACTCCCTCCAATTGCCCAATGATTCAAAGCTATCCCAACCTTGCACAAAAACAATACGAGCGTTTGCAAATCTCGCTTGAAAATAGCGCAATACTTCAACTGTATAAGTGGTCTTTTGTCTAGCTATTTCAAAATCACAAACCTCTATTTTGTCTTTGTGTATGCATTCTTTTGCATACAAAGCACACATTTGCAGTCTGTGCTTGGGCATAAAAAAACTGCCATTCTTAAAAGGAGAGCAAAACGCAGGCAATAATAAGAGCTTGTGTAAATCAAAGGTATGAAAAACTTGATCAATAATCTCAATATGTCCATTGTGCAATGGGTCAAAGCTCCCGCCAAAGATTGCATAAACTCCAGATTCCATAAACTTCGTGATATGTTTTATTTTTGTGTTTGGGTAAGATTGCTTGCCCACCATAAATTTGGGTCAAAGCCATAGATTGGCTGGATTTGGGGCATCGTGATTCTGTCATTCCAAAATGCCACACGATAGCCCTTAGCGTGAAAATGCGGAATCACATAAAAACCCCATAACAAGACTCTATCAAGAGCCTTACCAAAAGCCACTTTTTCCTCATCGTCTTTTGCCTCTATCAAGCCTTGTATCAGAAAATCCACATTTTCATCCTCGATAGCAGCATAGTTACGACCACCGGGATTTTTAGAAGCCTCACTGCCCCAATAGAATCTTTGCTCATTGCCTGGATTGAGGCTTTGTCCCACAAGCTGAATGACCATATCATATTTGTAGTCTCGGAGGCGATTCAAATATTGTGTATCATCGACTTTTAGTACTCTAGCGCGGATACCAAGAGTTTTGAGATTCTCAATAAATGGCAGGCAAATGCGCTCAAACCCGTCATAATTAATAAGAATCTCAAACTCTAATGGCTTATGACTTACAGAATCCATAAGCACGCCATTTTTAAACACAAATCCCGCTTGCTTGAGCAAACTCGCAGCATATTTGAGATTCTCTCTATGCTCTTGTGCTACCACTCTCATTCCCTCTTTGTGCTCTACACCGCGCCAATCTACATAACCCTCAGGTATGTTAGGGGGCAGCTTTAAATCAGTGCGAGGGATCATATAAAGAGAATCTAAGATTCTATTATCCGCTAATGGCAGCTTTAAGAGAATCTCGCGCTCTTTGCCATCTGCAATACCCTTGGAAGCAAAGCGCGAGTTATCAAAGATATTTATTGTGCGCTCATACTGCCCAAAAAACAGATTTGTATTGCTCCATTCGAAATCAAATGCATAAAAGATCGCCTCGCGTACTAATTTATTGGCAAAAAACGGATTTTTGGTGTTAAAAAAAAATCCTTGAAGTGTACTAGGAAGCTTGTTTGGAATGATGATTTTACGAAGAGATTCTTGCCTATTTGTGTTGTAGTCTTTTGCCCATGTTTTGGCACTTGATTCCACACGCCAATCATATGCACCACTCATAAATGCTTGCTGTGCCACCACAGGTTCTTTGTAATATTCAAAGACAATCATCTCAAAATTGAAAAATCCCTTACGAGTGGGATGATCCTTTGCCCAATAATTTGGATTCCTTTTATATACAATTGTGCGTCCTATCTCATAAGATTCTATGATATATGGACCACTACCCACAGGCAAGAGCAGCGGATCTTCTCCAAAAGTATTTTTGCCATCTTTCATGAAGACATGCTGGGGCAAAACGGGGAGTTGGGAGATGATAAGAGGCAATTCAGAATTTTGGTTGGTCTTAAAGTGGAAGCGAACATGTCTGGGGTTTAATACTTCCACACTTTGAATATCTGCATAATAGCGTTGGTATTCAAACTTCCCAAGAGCAATAAGAGTGTCAAAGCTGAATTTAACATCACTCGCACTTACTTGTATGCCATCACTAAAATACGCATTTTCATTGAGAATACAATCCAAAAAAAAGCCGTTTTTGTCCTTGATAAATTCCTTTGCTAAAAGAGCATATTCGCTGGCACTTTCATCAAGACTGCTAACGCCTAGAGTATCGTAAATAAGCTCATTTGTGCCGGCTGCTGGGTTGCCTTTTTGTAAAAAAGGATTAAGAGAGTTGAAATCACCTAGTGCGTAGTTTTTGAAGATTCCACCTTTGGGAGCATCAGGGTTAGCGTATTCAAAATGGCTGAAATTTTTGGGATATTTTGGCGTGCCAAAAAGCGTGATTGCATGCTCAGCTTTTACTTGCAGAAAAATTCCAAAAAATAGCAGGGCAAAAATATGCAAGATACTATCCTTAAAAACAGAATCACAAAGAAGCTTATGGATATTAAGAGCTGTATCAAATAACCTACCTGCTTTCTCTCGCATAATCATCTTTCAGTCGTACTATATCATCCTCACCAAGATATTCACCCATTTGCACTTCGATCAACACAAGAGGGATAATTCCCGGATTCTCTAATCTGTGTGTCTGCCCCATAGGAATATAAGTTGATTGGTTTGCTTTTAAAAACACTTCTTCTCCTCCAATGCTTACAAGTGCACTACCACCGACTACTATCCAGTGTTCGTTGCGATGGAAGTGTTTTTGCAAACTCAAACGCTTTTTGGGTTTGACCACAATTTGTTTTATCTTGTAATTACGAGATTCTAAAAGCACACTATAAGTCCCCCATGGACGATATGCTGTGTTGTGAATCTGTGTGAGTTCTGGGTGGGTTGTCTTAAGTAAGGCTACAACTTCTTTTACTCGTTGTGTTTCAGAAAGTGGTGCTACAAGAGTACAATCCCCACTATCTATAATCGCAAGATTTTCTATACCAATAGTCGCTACAAGCTTATCAGAAATCACAAAGTTGTTTTTTGAATCTATAGCGATAAGCTCACTTTTGTGCGCACTAGATTGGGCATCCTCTCTCCATTCTTTTTTTAATGCTTCAAATCCACCAACATCATTCCAGTTGAATGTACTCTCAACACATGCAACTTTTGAGCTTTTCTCCATCAGCGCATAATCAATGCTAATATCCTCTATCTCCTCACAAGCTGCCTTGTTCAAGCGCAAGAGTGTTTGGGTATTGTTTGTGTCTTTAAAACTCGCTTGTTCTTTACTGATAAGATAAGCTTTTTTGCAAGCGTTATAAAGCTTTGGTGCGTGCGCTTCCAGCTCTTTTAAAAAAAGCTTGGCTTTAAAGCAAAACATGCCGCTATTCCAAAAATAATTTTTGCTCTGTAGGTATTTTTTTGCGGTTTCTAAATCTGGCTTTTCTACAAACTGCTCAACAATCCCATCTTTTGCTTTTATATAGCCATAGCCTGTATGCGCGCAATCTGGCGTGATACCAAAAGTGACCAAAAAACCTTTCTCGCTAAATTGCACAGCTTTGTGGATACACTCTTCATAAGCCTTTGTATTGTGTATTAAATGATCGCTTGGCAATGCCAAAATAGTTTCATTCTCATCAGATTCAAAAGCATTCAATGCCGCAAAACAAAGTGCCGGTGCTGTATTCTTTCCAAGAGTTTCCAAAAGAAAACTAGAAATTGGAATGTCTATCTCGCTTGCAATATCTTGTGCAAGAAAAAAATGCTCCTCATTTGTAACGACACTGAATTTAGCATTTAGTGAATGCAAAAACACTTCATTACGCAAGAGAGTTTTGGCAAAAAGCGTGTTGGAATTTCGACTTTGATGAGTGAGATGATAGGATATGCTTGTGGGAGAATCTTTTGGGAGGATTGGAGCGAATTGTTTGGGTAAAAGGGTGCGAGAAAGAGGCCAAAGTCTAGTACCAGATCCGCCACAAAGTATACTGATGGTCATTTTGTTGCTCCTTTACTTCAAGCTTGAAAATTGCCCCAATTATATAAGAACGCGGATAAAAACCTTCTAAAACTCTCTGAAGCACAAACCCATCAAATCAATTACTGCTGCACTTTGCATGCAAAAATGAGATTTACAAAGCTTATGTGGCTTTGTTACAATCCCAAACTTTTCAGCGCAATTTCAAGGCCAAAAATAGGGGATAGTATGCAAAAGAAAAAAGTGGGGATTATCGGGGTAAGTGGCTATACAGGATTATGTTTGTTGAAAATTTTACTTGCCCATCCAAGATTTGAGCTGAGTTATCTCGCAAACTCACAAGGCCAGATGAGTTTAAGTGCTATCCATCCGCAGTTTTTGGATGTACTAGATATGGATATACACAAAGCTGATGTACTCGAAGCAAAGAAATGTGATGTGTTATTTTTAGCTCTACCACATAAAAGTGCTATGGAATTTGTGAAGAAGCTCTATGCAAGCGGTGATTCTCTCCCAAAAATTGTTGATTTGTCCGCAGATTATCGTTTGAGCGCACAAAACTATGAAGCGACCTATTGTCCACATACAGACAAGGAAAATCTAGCAAATGCCATCTATGGATTGCCAGAGTATGCATCAGAACAGATAAAAAATGCAAATCTTGTTGCAAATCCGGGTTGCTATCCCACAGCTAGTCTTTTGGCACTTCTGCCATTTTTGCCCTATATTCAATCTGATGGTGTATTCATTGATGCCAAAAGTGGCGTGAGTGGTGCAGGAAAAAAACTCACTGATGATACACATTTTCCAAATATTAATGAGAATCTCTTTGCTTATTCGCCATTTACGCACCGCCACCAGATTGAGATTGAGGAAAAATGCGCGCTCTTTGGTCAAGTAAATTTACAAATCAACTTCGTGCCACATCTCACTCCATTAACGCGCGGCATGCTTGTGAGTGTATTTGCTACATTAAAAGATTCTGTGGATGAGGATTTTGAGCCATTAGAGCTTCTCAAATCCCACTATGCCAACAGCCAATTTATAAGAATCTCTCAGGATAATGTGCGTATAAGTAATGTAAGTGGAAGTAATATGTGTGATATTCTTGCACTAAGGCGCGGGAGGGCATTATTTATAAATAGTGCGATTGATAATCTCATGCGTGGGGCAAGCTCGCAGGCTGTAGTTAATGCAAATATTATGTGTGGATTTCCTGAAGACTGTGGAATTCCAAAAGTTGGCATATAAAATGACAAAATCACAAGAAAAGATTCTTCAAATTGCAAAAGATGCGGTCTTTATCGCTGATTCTCATTGGAGCAGTGTCAATCCAGCGCTTTTAGAAACACTACAAAACATCCAAGCATCGCAAGTCTTTTTGATGGGTGACATCTCGCAGGTATTAGTAGGCAATCTCAGATCTAGTAAGAAATCCAATGCTTCGCTTCTTGAATCTCTACAGGCTTTAAGCCAGCGCACACAGGTCTTTTGGTTTGAAGGCAATCATGACTTTGCCCTTAATGCTTTAAATATGGGGCAAATAGTATTCATTCCTCGTTGCCAACAGCCATTAAGAGCGCAGTTTGGAGAGAAAAGAGTGAGTTTGGCACATGGGGATTTGTTTTTAGACAAAAAATATGAGCTTTATATCAGAGTGCTGAATTCATGCTTTGGACATAAAGTCTTAAAATTCTTGGATTGGCTTACTTTTGGGAATCTTTACCAATTGTTAGAGCGTAAGATTCTCAAAAAAAGAATATACGCTTTTGACGAACGAAGAGACTGTGAGGAATTTTGCAAGAAGCGGGTTAGCTCCTATATGTCTTTTTTTAAAAAAACGTCGCAAGAATTGCCACACATAATAATAGAGGGACACTTCCATCTAAATAAGTCTATGCTGATACAAGAACATACAAGAGAGATTCTCTATATCTGTCTGCCATCCTTTTATATAAGCCAAAGTGTTTTTGCATTACAATACCCCCAAAACTGCTAGGGGTTTAGTTTTTAAGGGCATCTATGAAAGAGAAGAAAGATATTTCAAAATTTGCAACCAACGAAATGCAGCTTGTAGATTTTAGAATCTTTGAAACCAGAGATAATCAGTCTTATGAAGGAATTTATGGTATCAATGTCGCCAAAGTCGAGGGCATTGTTGTATTTCCTGAGCATATTTTTGAGCTTCCAGCTGCACCTGATTATGTGTTAGGAACTTTTGATTTGCGCGGAGATATTCTGCCATTAGTAGATTTAGCGACTTGGATGCGCGTATGTATCGATCCTGACAAAGATAAGAATCGCAAAGTTATCATCACAACTTTTAATAATATTCGTATAGGATTTGTGATACACGAAGCAAGACGTATCCGTAGAATCAGTTGGAAAAACATTGAAGGCGCAACATTCAATCATGATTCTCAACGAGGAAAGATTACAGGCACAACAAGAATCGAAAACGAAAGAACACTTCTTATTTTGGATTTAGAGGGAATCATTGATGATTTGGATTTCTATAACCCTATGAAAACACTTACCAATAACGATGGTAGTAAAAAAGAAATACCGCAATTTAGTGGCCTGGTACTCATTCTTGATGATAGCCTTATAGCACGAAAGCTTTTGCGCACTTCGCTAGGTAATGTAGGATTTGACATCATAGAGGCAGTCGATGGCGAGGATGGCATGCAAAAACTAGAGAATCTTTCTAGCCAATATGGCGATAGTCTTCAAGACCACCTAAAACTCATCATTTCAGATGTCGAAATGCCTAAAATGGATGGATTCCACTTCGCTACACAAATAAAACAAGACGTGAGATTTTCTCATATCCCTATTATTTTTAATTCTTCGATTTGTGATAATTTGAGTGAAGAAAAAAGCAAACAAATTGGGGCAAATGCGTATTTAGTGAAATTTGATCCCAATGTCTTTTATGACGAAATCTCTAGGATTTTATTAAGATAATCTGTTAGAATAACGCACAGCAAAGAAGGGTTACATATTTTGAAAGCGAGGGTTGGCTCATATGGATGATATACAAGAGATAATGGAAGACTTCCTGATTGAAGCATTTGAGATGGTAGAACAGCTCGACCAAGACTTAGTCGAGCTTGAACATAATCCCGAAGATTTAGAACTCCTTAATAGAATTTTTCGTGTTGCACATACAATCAAGGGCTCAAGCTCGTTTTTGAACTTCGATATTCTCACAAGCCTTACACATAATATGGAAGATGTTTTAAATAAAGCTCGTCGTGCAGAACTTAAAATCACACCAGATATTATGGATGTGGTTTTGCAATCAGTAGATCTTATGAAGGCTTTACTCCATGCTATTAGAGATAGTGGGACTGATGCAAACAGTGGAATTGATATAAGTAACACAGTCAAAAAACTACAAGCAATTTCTTCAGGCGGTGCGTCAAGTGAGGCAAGTGATATGGCACAAGCACAAACTTCGACACAACAGACCCCTACCCAGTCTCAAGCAGAAACTCCATCTCCAAGCAACTTTAATGATCCACTCGCTGACGAACCTGATCTAGATTACTCCTCTATGAGCAGTGAACAAGTAGATTCTGAAATTGAGCGTTTATTAAAAAAACGTCAAGAAGCTGATAAAGCTAGGCGCGCAGAGCTCAAAAAGCAAAATACACAAACTACCCAATCTCCTAAGACTCCAGATACACAGAGCCAGTCTACCGCCACACAAGCGCAAAGCACAACCCAAGGAACCAAACCAAACCCAGTAAAAAAAGATGATAGCAATGCACCAGCTACGAATGTAGAGCAGACTGTACGAGTCGATGTACGTCGCTTAGATAATCTAATGAATCTCATTGGAGAACTTGTGCTTGGTAAGAACCGCTTGCTTAAGATATACAGCGACGTTGAGGAGCGCTATGATGGTGAAAAATTCTTAGAAGAATTAAACCAGGTGGTTTCTAGTATCTCATCTGTGACTACAGATTTACAACTTGCGGTTATGAAAACGCGTATGCAACCAATTGGTAAAGTATTCAATAAATTTCCTCGTATGGTGCGCGACCTATCGCGTGAGCTTAATAAAAGTATTGATTTGGTAATCACAGGAGAAGAAACAGAGCTTGATAAATCAATCGTGGAAGAGATTGGCGATCCGCTCGTCCATATCATCAGAAATTCTTGCGATCATGGTATAGAATCCGCAGAAAACAGACAGGCTGCTGGCAAGTCCGCCACGGGAACAGTACAGCTTAAAGCATACAACGAAGGCAACCATATCGTTGTGGAAATCACAGATGATGGCAAGGGACTAGATGCACAAATGCTCAAACAAAAAGCCATAGAAAAAGGTTTAATCAGCGAACGTGAAGCAGATGCAATGAGCGATAAAGAAGCCTTTGGCATTATCTTTAAACCCGGGTTTTCAACCGCAAAAACCATCACAAATGTTTCTGGACGTGGTGTAGGTATGGATGTGGTAAAAACCAATATCGAGAAGCTCAATGGGATTATCGAAATAGAATCCGAAAAAGGTATAGGCACAACACAAAAGCTGAAAATCCCACTTACGCTTGCTATTATCCAGGCCTTACTTGTTGTCGTTCAAGAAGAATATTATGCCATCCCACTTTCATCTGTGATTGAAACTGTTCGAATCAGCCAGGATGAAATCTATGCAGTCGATGGCAAGAGCGTGTTGAGATTGCGCGATGAAGTTCTTTCTCTTGTACGTTTAGCAGATATTTTTAATGTGGATTCTGTGCTTGAAAGTACTAATGAAGTCTATGTGGTTATCATTGGTCTTGCAGACCAAAAAATTGGTGTGATAGTTGATTCTCTTATTGGACAAGAAGAGGCAGTTATCAAATCTCTTGGCTACTACCTCAAAGGCACGGAAGGGATTGCAGGAGCGACTGTGCGTGGCGATGGCAGAATCACACTCATCGTTGATGTAGCAAGTATGATGACAATGGCAAAGCACATAAAAGTCAATATCAACAAGCTCGCTGATGAAGCAGAAACACGAAAAATCAAAAGTTCCCCTAGCGATTATGTCGTTCTTGCGATTGATGACAGCAACACCGATCGCGCAATTATGAAAAAGTGCCTCAACACACTTGGTGTAACAGTTTTAGAGGCGAGCAATGGCTTAGAAGGATTGGAGATTGTGAAAAATGGTGGCAAACAGCTTGATGCTGTGCTTGTAGACATTGAGATGCCTAAAATGGATGGTTATACCTTTGCCGCGGAGGTGCGTAAATACAATAGATTCAAAAACCTTCCACTTATTGCAGTAACAAGCAGAAATAGCAAAACCGATAGAATGCGCGGGGTAGAATCTGGTATGACAGAATATATAACAAAGCCCTATACTCCGGAATATCTTGCCAATGTTGTTAGACGCAATATTAATCTCAAGACAGAGGAGTAGGGGTATGAATGAGCAACTAAAAGAAGTATTCAAAGAACAGCAAAATAAAAAGTCGGCAGCCACTGAAGCTGAGTTTGACGAAGACACTCTGCAACTCATCAGCTTTATTGTGGGTAGTGAGGAATTTGCTCTACCAATCCTTAGTGTCAAAGAGATTATCAAACCGGTTGATTTTACAAGAGTGCCAGGTACACCAGATTATGTGATGGGCGTTTTTAGTTTGCGTGGAAGCATCTTTCCTTTGATTAATCTCCGTTTGAAATTTGGACTTCCGGCTATCAAACAAGATCAAGATACGAGATATTTGGTGGTTAATTACAAAGATGAGGTCGCAGGATTTGTGATTGACAAACTCAATGAAGCGGTACGCATCAAACACAGCAACATTGATCCAGTGCCAGATAGCATAGGTGAGAGTGAAGAACTTATGCAAGGCATAGGAAAGCGCGAAGATAGACTTATCACAATTCTCAAAGTTGAAAATCTTTTAAAAAGAGTTTTCTAACTTCTGTCAAACCACTAACCCCCCCCCCCAATTAAAAAAACTTACTCTCATAGTTTTCTCAACCCTATTTTGAAAGAGGGTTGAGATTTACTGTAGCGCTTTTTTATGCTTACATATATTTTGCATAGAATCTTTTAAGACCCTATTTGTTTCAGCGATAATGCGTGAGTGCCGTTCTTTGATATTTAAAGCAATATTTTTGATTTTCGTTAAATCTTGTTTCTCCAGCTGCAACAACATCTTGGTGTTAATCTTCAGAGCAGAATCTTCCAAATTCCCAATTTTACACTCCTTCATCGTCCTCTCCACATTTTTATTTTTTAGAGCTTGTATTCTATGATTTTTTATATTAATTTTTCTTTAATTTATACTCTTAATAGTATAAATTAATTTAAATAAATACTCTTAAGAGTATAAATTAATTTAAAAATCAGGAATAAATTTTGCTCGATTCTATTCCATGGATAGCAGAGAATTTAAAGTGTTACTAGCGCGTGCGAAGCTTTCAAAGAAAGATTTTGCGGAAATGGTTGGTATAAATCATCAAAGCGTTAATAATTGGGGTTGTAGCAAGGAATTTCCCTATTGGGTTAAGAGTTATTTAGAAAATTACATAGAGCTTTTGGGGTACAGAGAGTTGAAATTACGTTTGAGAGAAGCGGGGGTTTGTTCTTGAAAGATTATGTGTAAAAGCCTATGTCTATGGTCCTCGTGTGATTTTGGGGTAAAAGATTACATAAGAGCAGGAATAAATAATTTAGTCGCCTACAAGCTAGCCAAGGCTTCAAGCAAAATTATGATCTATAATCTGAGTTTATCTCCACATACTTGTATCCCAAATCACATCCATAGCTAGTATAGCTTCCATCACCTTTTCCCAGATCACAAACGATTTTAATCTCACTAGATTCTAAAGCCTTAGTAGCTTTTGCCTCGACTTCTGGCGTAAAAAGAATCACACCTTTTTGAAATACATAAATTCCGCCAATGCTAATACTCAGATCCTCTTGGCTTGTATTTACCCCACTCGCACCAATTGTAGAAGCTATCCTGCCCCAGTTTGGATCACGGCCAAAAAGCGCAGTCTTTACCAAAAGTGAATTGCTCAATGCCTTTGCTGCGAGTTTTGCCTCATTTTCATTGATAGCTCCCCTCACTTCAAAAGCCACCAATTTGCTCGATCCCTCACCATCGCGCACTATATCTAACGCAAGCTTATGCATAAGCATATCAAGAGCTTGAGAAAAAGCTTCTCTGTCAAACACACCGCTTTTACCATTGCTTAGCAAAAACACAGAATCATTAGTACTCATATCACCATCCACACTAATAGAATCAAAATTTTTCTTTGCATACATCTCAAGCAATTCCTGTGCTTGTAAATGGCTAATATCTGCATCTGTTGTAATAAAGCAGAGCATGGTAGCAAGACTTGGAGCTATCATACCCGCACCCTTTGCCATAGCCCCTATATGAAAGCTTTTGCCATCCGCAAGACATACTCTAAAGGCAATTTCTTTGCTGAATGAATCAGTAGTTTTAATCGCCTCACTTGCGCGTTTATGGGCTTGAGTATCAAGATTGTCAAAAACAAATTTCGAGAAGCCATCTATAATTTTTTCTTTCGGTAATCTCACGCCTATGACGCCTGTGCTTGACATAATCGGATTTTGAACAAAAGCAAATCTCTCTTGGAGCTTGCAAAGAATCTCATTTATATCTTTTACGCCTTCTTCTCCTGTCATAGCATTGGCATTTTTTGTCGTAATCAGCACGAAATTAGATTCTAGATTCTGTACAAACCGTTTAAAATGCACAATTGGCGCAGCAGCAAAAGTATTTTTTGTAAAGACCGCATTTACTCTACAAGCACTCTTTGCATAGATAAACGCGACATCTAACGCATTGTCTTTTAGTCCGACACTCACCCCATCAGCTACAAAGCCTTCTGCTGCACACACTCCACCATCTATTGGATAAATCTCAAATCGCATGTACCACCTTTATATATAATCCACTTCTTTTGGTTTTGTTTTTCTCATTATGAGGTGTTTGGTCATTCTTATACCCTCACTACTACCAATCACTAGCATTTTGCACTCACTTGTTACCACCACATCGCCATGAGGCATGCTGATTTGCTTGCCATCTTTTTGTGTGATTGCCACCACGCTTACATTTGTGACATCACGAAAATGCGAATCTTTGAGTTTACGTAGTACTAACCAGCTGTATCGTGGGACTATAATCTCTTCTAGATCCAATTTTGTATCCCGTTTATAAAGAAACTCCTCTAACAGATTTTCCATATCAGGACGGATTGCCATAGCTGAGATTCTCTGCGCTAGGAGTTTTGAGGCTGAAACCACAAAATCACAACCAAGTTTTTTGAGCTTGTCTATCTCTTCTTGTGTATTAGCATTAGCAATCACGTAATAAGGCTTGCGTCCCAATTCTTTCTCAAAGAGCCTCACACTAGCAATAAGTGCAATATTCTCTGCGATATTAGATGAAAAAGTAACAATCCCCTTAGCTGAAGAAAGATGTGTTTTTAGCATGGCAAGCTGAGTGTGAGGATTGGCATTGATGTAATAAGGGTATTTATGAATCTTTGCTTCTTGTTCAAAATCACTCGTATTATCCACAACTACAAATGGAATCTGTGCTTCACGAAATTGCTTTGAAAGCTCGATGGTATGTTCATTGTGGTAGCAAATGACATAATGATTATGTAGCCTGCCAATTTTATAAATCATATTCCGCTCCTTAAAGATACTAATAAGACTACTATTATTAAATACACTGATTGTGAAAGCGACACTAAAAGTGATGACTCCAGCTCCACATACCATAAGTAGAGTTGTAAAAAGAATGGTGATCGTTCCAAATTCTGCCTCTTTAAGAGCACCAAATCCGGTATTTGTGAAGGTATAAGCAGTCTGAAAAAAGGCTTGCATAAGGTCATAGTCTTCTAAGACCAAATAACCAAGCGTTCCAAACAATACAAAAAATTGTAAGAGAATAAGAGGGATTCTGAAGGGCTTAAGCTGTCTGTACAACTCCGAGCTTAAAGTAGATTCTACGTTGTGTTTATCATTTTTTTTGCGAAATCGCACCTTTTTCAAGGTCAAACACTAAATTTAGGATTTTTTTCTCATGGTGCGAAGTGTGGAAGCAGCCACTCTTATACGTACAATGGTTCCATCTTCAAGCTTTATTTTGATTTTGCGTAGATTTGGCAAAAGCCTCCTCTTGCTCTTATTGTTTGCATGGCTTACGTGATTGCCAACCATTGGACCTTTCCCACTAAAACAACATTTCCTTGCCATACCATATCCTTACATGTGCAGTTTTTAAAAGAGGGCGATTATACAAAAGTTTGTGCAAAGAAAAACTTAAGAAACCACGCTAGTTGGGAATCAATTGCTTGTTCTGTAGCGAAATTGACCCTTACGAAAGACCATTTTAAAGCCGCCAATACTAAAAAGCCAACGGTTTTCTATTGTATTTTTCATAAATGCTGCAAGTTCACCCTGTAGGTTTTTGCCAAATACCACACCCACACCATCTGTATGTCCAATGCTGCATACCGTGCCACGATGTATGAACTTGAAGTCCTTTTCATTTTTCTTGCCTCTTAAGAGGTTTGCAAGATATACCCCTACATAATCTCCCATTTGCGCAGAAAGTTGCGCTGTTGGCGCATGAATCACATCTTTTGACTTCACTTCTGCACAGTCTCCTACAACAAAAATCTCAGGGTACTCAAAGCTACGCAAAGAAGGATCCACATTGATGCGACCGCGTTTATTTTGTAAGCTAGAGTTTTGCACCACATCACTTCCTCTTACACCTGCTCCCCATACAATAGTGTTGCCAAAAATCTCCTCTTGTATGCCATCTCTTTCAACAATTACGCTATTTTCTTTGCACTCTACCACTTTGGCATTTGTGATAAGTTTCACGCCAAGTTTCAGCAACTTTTGGGTTGCAATGTCTGCGAGCTTGTCATCAAAAACAGGCAAGATTCTCTCTGATCGCCCGATACAAATGACTTGCGCTACATCACGATTAATCCCACAGATCTCGCATAAGTCTCCAAGTTGCGTAGCTAATTCTGCAGCAAATTCGATACTCGTAAAGCCTGTACCACACACAATCACACGCAGATCATTATAATCCTGAGTGAGAGTGTAATCTTTGAATTTATTTTCAATATTTTTTGTGAGTTTTAATGCAGCATTGAGAGAAGAAAGCTTGTAGGTAAATTTATCAGCACCCTTCACCCCAAATGTCTCTGGTTTAAAGCCAAGCGCGACCACAAGATAATCATAACAATACCCGCTCCGCGAACAGATTACCCGCTTCTCAGTTGGGTGTATCTCCAAAACCTTCTCTTTGATGAAAGTAATCTTACGTGGATTGAGAATCTTGCGATAGTAGATTCTGGCCTTTCGCGCGCTCAAAGTACCGATAGCAACCTTATGTAAAAGTGTTGTTTGGTAGTGATAGTCGTGTTTGTTTATCAAAGTGATTTGGGCTTCATTCTCGCCGAGTGTTTCTTGTAAAGTAAGCGCCACTCTTAACCCTCCATAACCGCCACCAAGAATCAAGATTCTTGGTATTTGTTTATTTTCCTGCGTCATGCGTCCTCCTCACATGCAATTTGTAATATGCAAAATATCCTCAATCCCATATAAACCGGCTTTCTGTTTTACTATCCAAGAAGCGGCATCTAAAGCACCTTTGGCAAATGTTATGCGGTTTGTAGCATTGTGAGTAAGTTCTAAATACTCACCATCAAGATAGAATCCAATGGTATGCTTCCCTACCACATCTCCACCACGCAATGCAAAAACCCCAATCTCATCTTTCCTACGACTACCTACATTCCCATCACGACCACTTACTCTCACTTGCGATAAATCCAGATTCCTAGCTCTTGCACAAGTTTGAGCAAGTCTGAGTGCCGTCCCACTTGGTGCATCTTTTTTGTGATGGTGATGGATTTCTGTAATTTCTATTTCACTTCCACTTAAGACTTTTGAGACAATTCCTGCAATTTTATCAAGCACTGCTACACCACGACTCATATTGCTTGCATACAAAATAGGTACAACCTCAGAAGAATCCTTAAGGATTTGAAATTCTTGGATACTAAACCCAGTAGTGCCTATAACCATAGGACGTGGAAAATCTTTAATAACTTTGAGCAATTCTAAAGTACCCTGTGTTGATGAAAAATCAATCACACACTCACAATTTTCTAAAAAGGAATCTATAGTAGTTGCAACGAAGTAATTATGTTTGTTGTGCTCTAAAAATTCCATCCCATCGCGTGCATAAACACTTGAAACCACCAGAGCATCATTTTTAGAAGCAGATTCTAGAAGCAGCCTTCCTACACGCCCACTAGCACCGAATACACCAAGCTTTAGCATTATTTTGCTTGCTCAAGATAACTGATTGCTTGTAATGCCGCTGTCGCACCATCACCGGCTGCGCAAACCACCTGCTTAGGAGCTTGGATTCTCACATCACCAGCAGCAAAAAGACCACTTACACTCGTCCTCATTGATAAATCCACCTTGACACTTTTATATTCATCGCATTCACACAGCATACTACCATCCTCTTGTGTAAGTATCTGTGTATTCACATCATAGCCCACAAAAATGAAAATCCCAGGCACAGCAAGCTCTCGCAACTCGCCACTTTGTATGTTTTTGATCACAACTGAACTAACACCACTAGAATCTCCTCTAATCTCCTCAACTATAGAAGGTGTAACAATCTGAATTTTTGGATTGTTTTTTACATGCTCTATCGTAGTAGGCGCAGCACGGAATCCATCGCGTCTATGAATGAGATAAACCTTTTTGCACATTCTTGTGAGATACACAGCTTCCTCTAGGGCCGTATCGCCTCCTCCAAGCACCGCTACTTCTTTGTCTTTATAGAAAAATCCATCGCAAGTAGCGCAAGTACTCACACCTCTTCCCCAAAATTCCGATTCGCCTTTAATGCCAGCTCGTTTGGGACGTCCTCCAGTAGCAAATATCACGGCTTTTGCCTGCGAAACCTTACCGCTCGTATCAAGAATCTCAAAAATTTCTCCGCTTTTGCTGATTCGAGAAATCTCGCTCATCTCATGTTGTAGTCCAAAACGAAAACATTGCTCTTGCCAAGGCTCCATAAACTCCAAACCACTTATGACCTCTTTCACACCCGGATAATTTTCTATCTCACTGCTTCCTGTTATTTGGCCACCGGGCATGCCCTTTTCAAATAAGACAACATTTTTAATACCACCTCTTGTTGCATAAAGTCCAGCACTTAATCCCGCAGGACCACCACCGATAATGGCTAAATCTATCATAACCCGCTCCTTATTGAAAGTTTTTAACAGTGGTGCATTATAAAAAATGACTGCTAATACAAATAAAATTAACAAGCTTCCAGAGTTTAATGTTAGAAATTACCAAAGATGATAGAAAGTTTTTTTTTTTTTTTGAGTATCTCTTAAGAAGATTTGGGAGTGGCTCCGGATGTAGGATTCGAACCTACGACCAAGCGGTTAACAGCCGCCTACTCTACCGCTGAGCTAATCCGGAACAATGTGGTGAAAGCGCGCAATTGTAGGTAAAATTCCCCCAAAAGTCAAGCACAAAGCCCCTCCCCCCGCTAAGTTCATTCTATAATGCCATTCTCACTGCATCAGCTAACAAATCTGTATTGTGCAATGGCACAAAATACTCCACACCCAAATCTCTTGCTTTTGAGATAAAGTCAGAATTCTGAATCTCAGGCACTATGACGACAAAAGACACCTTTGCATTTTTCCTTTTATTGCGAAACTTTTTGATAAATTCAAGTGCGCTTATATTGCTATTACACCATTCCATCACGACAATATCATAATCTTTCTCACACAGTTCATGAAATGCCGGAATCATCTGCTCCTGTGTCTGGACAGATATACAAGAATCCACCTTCAAAATTATCTGTTTATCACGCTTAGAATCCACACTAGATTCCCTAATCAACAAAACCTTGCGACTATTTGTTTCCTCCAAATAGCGTAGTAGGCTGAAGAGCTCCTTGCTCTGTGCATTTAATTTTGATTTATCAAGCCCACGCAAAAAATAGCGCAAAAAAGTCGTGGAGCTATAACCGCCCTCAATCCCTGAATCACGGAAAAATTTCTTAACCACACTGCTATGCTTTGCTCTATCCCACAGATAGAAATCCAAATCATAGGCCTTTGTATCAAGCAAGACAAGAAACCTATCCTCTATAATCTGCTTCATAGAGGCAAAAGTCTCCTCAAATTCCTCTAAATGCTTTTGTTGAAATTTTTTCAACCTCTCAGTAGTCTTTACTATCAAATCTTTTTGATCTGCGATATGTTGGAGCAAATCCACATATCGCTTCCGCATAGCCTTCACTCCTTGATCTATCTTCTCATCTGGAGTTTTTGCGCTTTTAAGAGCGAGCTCGGATTTTTCAAGATTTCTAGCGAGTGGGTTGACTTGCGCCTGCATATTGCTAAGCAAAGACTGCGTTTTTTTAACCAAATGCTGCCCCTTAAGATATGCGCTCTGACGATTGAGAAAGACTTTTTCAAACAAATATTCCAAAGAATACCTCGCCTTCTTTGTATAGTTTTCATACTCTCTGTGAATCTGCAAAATTTCATTCTTTGATTCCTTAAGTACAGAATCAAGGATCCTACTATCCATCTCACACAAATTGTTATAAGCAGTCAAAATAAAGCGTCGCGAACGCAAAAAGTCCAGTCTCTTGCGCCCCTGCACAAAATCTTTATACTTTTCTAAAATCTCATTTTCTTGGGCAAAAAATTCCTCTATACATTCCTCCAGCGTCTTAACCACCGGGATGTCATTGGGATCGACAGGCTCTGACTTTGGATTGACCTTAATCACTATGCCTTTTTCTATATCAAACTCAACTTCCCTCTTTATCTTAAGTTCTTTTTGCTTTCCATCCCATAGTTTGAAATCAAAAACATACTGCCTTTTATTTATGGCTTGCTCTATTTTTGCTTGCTGTTTTTCAGAATCAACCTCTACTAAAATCCCTCTCAACATACCTTAAACTCTATTTAGAAATTCTAAGCACCCATGGGAGAGGAACTTTTGCCTGCACTTTTATTGTTATTGCCAAAGAAACCACTTTTTGCATTGCTGCCACTTGGAGTTTTTGTCGCACTACCCTTATTGTTATTAAAACTATTTTGACTACGTTCATAAGCTTGGGGAGATTTGTAGTTACGCTGCGCATTGTTTTGGTAATTTGGATTATTAAAAAGTTTATTGCCAAGATAGCTTCCTAAGATTGCTCCAGCAGCAGAAGCTAAAATCGCCCCGCCAAGTCCTAATCCCCCAGCATTTGGATTGATAAGCTCACTTGTACCAGAATCTATTTTCCTCTCCTCTTGCGCTATAAGATTATCAATCTCACCTTGGGTCAGCATACGTTCATTGCCATTTTTGTCTTTAAGCATCACGCGTGTGTTCTCGCTTGGATACTCCTCTAAAACCTTATAAGTGCCATCTGTCTGCTCCTCTATCACGACAAAAGCGCCATTTTTAAGCGACTGCGAATGTAAAACTTGAGAATCCTTAGCATCCTCACATCCATGTAAGACAAAGGCTACTGCTACTCCCAGTGAACCAACCATTGCATAATCCTTGATTTTTGATAATTTCATCCCTCTACCTTAGCTAAAAATATATTGAAACATCCGCTTAAAGCCCATATGCAAGCCATTATAATGTATTTATAAATTATGTCAATTTATAAAATATCCCTCTGCAAAATACACACAAACCCGCAATTGTGGAATCAAAAATGCTAGCACACCCCTTGTAAAAACACGCCCTCCAAGGAGATGATATGAGATTGGTATTTTTTCTCCAACTATGTCTTAGTGCTATATTCCTAAATGCTTGTACAAAGCAAAAGATTTTGGTCCATACTATAGAATGCGAGAGCATCTGCACCAAAAACACATGCAAACAGCAATGTATAAGCACAAATGGCCACCGCTATAAAAAATGACTGTACCACACACACCAAAAATCCCCCGTTTATCAAATTCTCTCCTACGCAAGATCTTTGTGGCTGCAAGCATTCGTCGTTGGAATGACCAAGCTACACCCATAGAATTTGTAGAGCTAGACAAACAAGCACATAAAATTGTTATCGCGTATTTCTTAGCACGCTATGAAGAATCAAACAACAAGACAAAGATAAATTGGGAAAGGCTTATCCTGCAATTTTGCTTCGAGTTCTTTGAGCGCATTGTTCTTACCGACATCAAGCCCCCTGTTTTCCATCAACTTGCTAAAACACACAACAACGAGCTTGTCCAATTCGTGCTTGAAAACCTCAAAGAAGATTTGCAAGAATATGAGTTTTTTTCGCAAATGGGAGAGTATCTCACTTCGCACAAAGACAATATCGAAAGAGAAATTCTCAAAGCCTCGCATTACTACGCATCAAAATGGGAGTTTGACATCATCTACCACTTCAACCCCAAAATGTATGATGTACAAAATATCAAAAACGTCATTGACAAGCAGGTAGAAGAGCACTACAAACTCGAAGGTATGAAGCAAATCATTCTTTACAAAGACACAAGAGAGCTTATCACGATGTTTGGACAACTAAGATTCCAGAAACGCTGGAGTCAAACACCAAGGATCCCAGCCACTTCTGTATTAGGACACACACTTATTGTCGCACTAAGTGCTTATCTATTAAGCTATGATCTGCGTTGCTGCACACAAATGCGCATCAACCACTTTTTATGCGGCTTATTCCACGATTTGCCAGAGATTCTCACACGAGACATCATCTCACCAGTCAAGCACACGATCAAAGGCCTAGACCAGTTTATCAAAAGCATAGAATCCCAAGCAGTCCAAGACAAGATTCTCTCGCGTGTACCACAAAATATCAAAGATGATATTGAGTATTTCACACAAGATGAATTTAGCAACCGCTATAAGATAGATTGCTTCCGGCATCAAATAGCAAGCTCACAAGAACTTTTTGAACATTTTAATGAAGACAGATTTAATTCCATCTGTGGAGAATTTCTGAAAGTGTGCGACCAACTCAGTGCATTTTTAGAAGCCAAAATCTCTATATCACATGGCGTTTCAAGCCAAGATCTAGTGCAAGGAGCAAGCGGGATCTTAGAAAAATGTAAGAATAAAAAGATCAATGGTCTAGATTTGGGGATCTTATTCCGTAACTTCATATGAAGCAGATAGCAAGTAAAGCAATTCTCACCAATTCGCCCCATCATAGAATAACTCTTTGTGTTCCATTTTATCAATGAGGGAACGATTTCAGCAGAAGGTCAAGGGGCTATATCCTTGGCTCATGCTACTATCACAAGCTTTGAAAACAAAGGATTGATAAAAGGCAAGAAAGATGGCATAGCATTCTTTAATGCTGGAGGTCCTTTACAAACAACTATAACCAATCTAGAAATAGAGAAAGGAATAGTAAAAGGTGAAGAAAATGGAATAAACCTAAGCAGAATAGAGTTTAACAGAATAAATAGTGAGCAAAACAACAGAATAGTCCAAAATCTCACTATCAAAGAAGGTGCTGCATTATCTCTCTAATTTGATAGCAATTCCTGCATCATTTTTCCCAATAATAATTCCTGTAGAGTTTTTTCCTTCGTCATTACAGTGTTTGCCACTACCATAGTATCAATCCAGGATTTTGCACTGTCACAATATAGGACACTGATTTACGACACTATATGGATAGAAAACATCTCTATAAGTCAATACATAAAAGCTATATCTGTGTAAAAAAATAAACAACAATAGCCTGGTGTGTAGAAAAAAATAAGAGAAAAAAGTGTGGGATAGGATAGACAAGACAAGGGCAGCGATGCAAAATACTTACTAATCTTCAATCTAGAGAGTTTTTGAGAAGTATTGCTTTAACATGAATGGGGGGGGGATGCAGAATTTGCGTACATTCAAAAAATGAATTTAAGAAGCCATCGCGTGGGGGGGGGGTGAATCATGGTTGGTAGTTTTGTATCATAAGACAAGTAAATGATGTGGGATTAGGCAAGAGAGTGTAGGAATGCTCTCTTGCTTTGTGCTAGCCTGCAAATTTACATCTTTAGATTAAGAAGTAGGTATGGAATTTTTCAAAGGACTGAGTATTTCTAGTGGATATGATCTTTTGTGTGCATTGAAGCCGCAGTATGATATGGGTGATAGACATAGCTGGTGGTGGCCGAGGTTGCGCTCTGAAAAGATTTGTGGTGGCGTGGAAGTATGTGGCGGGCTTGATAGCGATAAGCCGAGTTTGGAGCTTTGCTTTGCAAGCTTTCTAGGACAGAACACAAAGTATGAGAATGCATTTCAAGCGTTAGTGGGGCTTTATGGGTATTGTTACAGAAGCTTAAGAAATATCCTAGATTCTCAAATGCCTGCTTTGGACTTAGATCAGTGCAAGAGATTTGCTCATCCTAGAGAAGCTTTTGTCTCTCAGAGCTGCTTTGATGATATGCTTTTGGAGTTTCTTGCTTCTTGTACTCCTGGTGAGCTTGCCTTATATATACGTCCTGCAGGGTTTTATAACCAGAAAGCACGCTATATCGTGCGCTTTGCACAGAATCTCTTGGAGGAATTTGGGAGCTTTGGGAGCTTCGCACAAAATGTCAGTAAAGAATGGCTGCTTGCTCAAAGTGGTGTGGGTAATGAAAGTGCCTGCAGTATTCTTAACTATGCGCTTAGGCGCGAGGAAATGGTTGTAGATTCTTATACGCAAAAGCTTCTTGGTGTGCTTGGTTTTGAATTTTATAGCTATGAGGATTTGCAGAGTTTTGTAGCTTGTGACTTGTATCGTGGAAGCTGTTTGTATGATTTTGAAATTTCTTTAGCACAAATTATGGCGCGGATGCACGGCAAGATAGTGATAGCTTATAAGGAATACAAAAGAAGCTTGTAATTAGGTTATAATGGCGCATTTCCGTGTGAAAGCTACACCAACGCTAGCAAGTCTAGCACGCTTACTCATTGGAGTAAGCTCCCTGGTATTTATGCCTCAAGGTCCCTTCTATGTCTGCATCTACTCATTCTCTTGTATTGGGGGATATTCCCTTAGGCAAGCTCTTTTTTATGCGTCTGGATAACGCCTTCGCCCTCTCACGCACTGAGGATATGATAGCACTTGTAAGTGTGTATGGTGATTTGGAAGCTGAGCTACGATCTTATTGCTCTTTCAAAGGTGAGGGCTTTGTGGAAAAGCGCACATCAAAGGGCTGCTTTACTTATATACTGCAAAAGCGCTCAGATACAAATTTCATACATTTGCTCAGTCAAGGTGAATCTTGCACTCTTGATGCTCTTGCGCCGGATACTTTGGGTCTTAGCGCGCGTGGAAGCATACAGGAGCTAGGAAGCCCAAGATATAACTTCACGCTTAATAGCAAAGATGAGATTTGGAGTAAAAATATCACGAAGCTCCATGAAGATTCCAAAAACGCACAGTGGAATGCGACCTATGATATAGCATGGAATGAAATCCCCACATATAACGATGCTTTAGAAAAAAGCATAGCGCGTATTATGACCTATCTTGTAGAGAATGAATTCTGCGCGTTGTATGTGCCCACCAAATTCCTCTCACATATCTCGCCTTATTATTATGAAGTGCCACTGCTACTAAGTAGCATTATCGGGGATGAGGCACGGCATATCGAAGCCTTTAGTAAGAGGGCATTTGCTAGCGGAGGATTACAGTATTCTACTCGCACTACACAGCAAAGCCTCTATACACTTTTCCAAGAAAAAAATTATTTCAAATCAAGCTTTCTATTACATATTATGGGGGAAGGGACATTTATAGATTTGCTACACTTCTTGGAGACACATGCCAAAGATGAGCCGACTAAGAAGCTACTATGTCTTGCTAGAAGAGATGAGATGCGCCATGTAGCTTATGGTATGAGCAATATCAAAAATGCCCTTGCACGCAATCCACACAAAATAGAGCTTATCAAAGATGTTGTATTTAAGCGCAAGCAGTATCTTGATGAGCTGAGTGGGGAATCTAACCTACTACTAGAGTCTTTGTGTGTGTTTGCAGGTGGGGGTGATAGTGTGAGGGAGATAAAAATAGGCTTTGAAAAGCTTGAGGTATTAAAACTCAAGATGCAGAAGAACCGCACTAAGAGACTTATGGAATGTGGGATCGCGGAGGAGTTGGCAGATGATTTGAGCAAGGCACACACGCCAAATTTTATGTAAAGGAGGTAGAAAAATATCAGCAATCCGTGTGATTGGATACACAAACAACTCAAAGGAGCAAATATGCTAACACTCCAAAATCTTATACATGTAACCCAAGAATTTACAGAAAAATATGTCGCGCCATTCACAGAGCGCACGGATACAGAGGCGAGATTCCCTACAGAATCTTATGAAGCGCTCAAGGCGCAAGGCTATATGGGCTTGCTGGTACCTAAGGAATATGGTGGCTTAGGCGGAGGGAATTTGCACCATTCGCAAGTCTGCTATGCCTTAGCGCGCTCTTGTGCTACTACCGCACTCTGCTACATGATGCACAATACCGCTACCGCAGCGCTTTCAAGCTTTGGAAGTGATGGATTAAAAAGCGAGCTATTACCAAAAATCGCAAAGGGTGAGATAACTCTAGCACTTGCTTATAGTGAAAGTGGTTCGGGTACGCACTTTGGCTTGCCTGATATACAAGAAAAAGAGCAGGATAACAAGAGGATTCTCTCTGGACGCAAGAGCTTTGTGACTGCCGCGCAACATGCAGACTACTATGTCACCTACACAAACTCTTGCAAGATAAAGGATGGCAAAAACACTTGGCTTGTGCATAAAGACTCCTCAAATCTCGTGCATGAAAGCACGCAATGGCAGGGGATTGGTATGCGTGGAAATGCTTCTATGCCCGTGCAATACAACGATGTCAAGGTGGATGGCAAATACCAAATAGGCAATGAGGGCGAGGGAGAGAATCACGCAGGTATTGTGGCGATGTATTTTGTCGTGGGGCTTGGCGCTGTATATAGTGGGCTTGGCTTTCATGCTTATGCCACCGCGCTCAAACACATCAAAGAGCGTAGATATACTACAGGAGGTACACTCAGTGACGTAGAGCTAGTGAGAATCCACCTGGCTGATATATATGCCAAGACGCAGTCCTCAATAGCGCTAGTTTTTGACGCGGCACAGAGCTTTGATTCTCAAAGTGCAGAGAGTGCAGCGAAAATCTTTGCATGCAGGATCAATGCGACGCATAATGTGATGGATATTTGCTCACTTGCTATGAGGCTTGGCGGGGGCAAAGCCTACAATAAGGAGCTGCCATTAGAGAGGCTTTTGCGTGATGCATTTGCCTCGCAGGTGATGGCACCGAGTCTTGATGTGTTGAAAGTCTGGCTTGGGCAAGAGCTAGTGAAATGAGAATTATTGGAAGGAGCAAAGCATGGATACATTGGTAGTAGGTGCTGTAGCATATGACCCGAAGGTCGTACTTATCTGGGATATTATCAAGGATTATGCAAATGCGACAGATTGTAAGCTTGATTATGTGCTGTTTAGTAACTATGAGAGGCAAGTAAGCGCGCTATTAAGTGGGCATATTGATATTGCATGGAATACAAATGTAGCGTGGATTCGCTGCTTGCATGCAAGTGCAGGGAAGGTAAAGGCGCTTGTTATGCGCGATACAGATAAAAATTTCACAACAAAATTCATCAAGCGTAAAAGCAGTGCGATAAGCAAAATATCAGATCTTAAGGGCAAGAGCTTTGGGCTTGGGAGTTTGGATTCTGCGCAGGCAGCCATTTTAGCACTGCATTATCTCAAGCAGGAAGCAGGGGATATGGCTATATGTGAGCTTACTTCCTTGAGAGAATTGCAGGCTGATTGTATAAATATCATACGTTTCAATAGTGATGTAGGCAAGCATGGAGATACGGGTAGGAGCGAATTTGATGTGCTAGATTCCATTAAAAAAGGGCAGATAGATGCAGGGAGTGTGGGCTCTAGCACTTGGATAAGAATCTTACAAGAGGGAGGATATGAGGACTTGGAGTGTTTTTATACGACTGAGGGGTATTGCCATTGCAATTTCACTTGTCTAGAAAGTCTGAATAAGAGTGCGCAAGATGCCTTTGTCTGGATGCTTTTAAGCCAGAATACAAGAAAAAATGAATCCCTAATAACCAAGATGATGCAAATGGAGGGACTCAACCAATGGATAAAAGTCACAAATCAAGAACTGAAAGGATATGAAGTCTTGCAAGCTGCTATGCAAGAACAAGGGATTCTCAAAGCTTAAAAGCAATGCACTACATATACTACAAGGGGCATTTTTACAATAAAGAAGGCCAATCTTGCACTCCTAATAAGAGAGCGAAGGTGTATGCAATCACGGAGTTTCAGCCTCATGCATATTGCAATCTTGAGCTTTCAGCAAAGGACTGTGCTTTGAGCAATACACAAGATTCCCAATCTGCCTTTTGTGCTCTGCTCTTTGATAGGGTGCAAAGTCTTGGCATGGATACAAAGAATAAGGATTTGTATTTTTCTTTGCATACGCATTTTTACAACAAAGACAGTAAGGAATGCATGGTATATCTGCTAGAGCAGTACCTGCAAATACAAACAAGAAAATATCAGGTTGTCAGTGTAGATATACTCTTGCTTGCAAAGGTTTTGCAAAAAGCTTTGGTGTATATGGAGGAGTATGGATGTTTATTTGTGATTGACAACAGCGAGCTAAAAATGATCCAAAATGCCACAAGAGAAGAGCTTAAAACGAAATGCGCGATTTTAGAGAGTGTATTTGGCAAGTTAGAATTCCAAGAGATTGAGAGCTTACGAGAGCATATCCTTCCCTTTGCTTTTGGAATGCTTTTGAAGCGACCTGTAAGCTTGAAAGAGAATCTTTTAAGTGAAGTGGGATGTCTCTTGGCGATGCTCAAAAATGCACAGTTTTTCGAAAAGACGCATTTTCAGACCTTGAGGCTTATGCGTCTTAGAATCGTGCCAAGGATGCTTATAGCCCTAGGACTTTGCTTCTGTGTGCTGTATCCTAGCGGGATATTTATAGCGCTGCTTGACACTCAGCATAAAATAGAGGCTTTACGAAGCGCAGAGGAGCTTGATTTTCTAGGACTAGAAATGAGCAGCAAGGAACACAATGACCAGATACAAATGCTAGAAACACGAAATCTTGAGCTTTACCAAAAGCTCTCTGTAAGCTTACAATCCAATGGCTTATATCTTAGCGATGTCGCTTATGAAATCTTTTTGCTACTCAAGGATTATGGAGTGTGGGCTACAGATATAGCCTTAGCCCATAGTAGCGAGGGGGTAATACTTCATCTAGAGGTCAAGGCAAAATCGCATGTCCAAATCACAAAAGTGCTACAAATGCTCAATACAAAAAATAACCACGCCAAAATCTCCAAGATCTGGCATAAGGACAATTATGCTAACTCAGAAATTGTGATACTCATAAAAGAGCATTTTTTGAAGAGTGTATGATGAAGTTCAGACCAAGAGAGAAAATCTTGCTTTGTCTTTGCTTGCTCTGCTTTGTGGTATGGGTAAGTGATAGCTTTGTGATAACAAGCTTACAAGCACAATATGCACAATCCCAAGAGCAGTACAGAGAGCTCGTAGAAGAGAGGATACACAAAGAGTATAGTTTTAAAGAATTTAACAAAAAGGCGGATTCCCAAAATTCAAAGGCTTATATACAGAATCTTCAGAGTATCAATAGCGAGCTTGAAATGCTGTATGTAAAGCTTGGGGATAAAAACTCTTTAGAAAGCCTTATTTCTCTCACACAGCTTGCTAAGCTTAAAATTTCTGAGCTTTCTTTGAGTGATGATGGGCTGCATATTTTGGTGCTCAAAGGTAACGGGGTATTTGCAGAGATTATGAAATTTGTAAGCCATGTAGAATCGCTTCGCTCCCAGTATATAAGCTTGGATTTCTTGGCCTTACACAAGGCAAGTGATAGCAATGCTATAGAATTTGAAATGCTTATACAAGATATGCGCGTCAGATAGGCTAAGAATCTTTAAAGGGCAAGTGTAATTTATCCAATTTAAAAGGTGGGGCGGAAACCCTGAAAACCCGTTGTTTTAGTAGAATCTTTATTCCCAAAACAAAGAAGTTTAAATCAAAGATTGATTTATCCCCCTTCCACGCATCATTAGCTTTTTTCATCCCTTTATACGATACACATTGTTTAAAAATATACTCCAAGGAGAGTCATAAAGACACACAAAAAT
>NZ_NHYK01000007.1 GCF_003288805.1 Helicobacter sp. 10-6591
TGATTTTGGATTAAAGAAGCTATATCCTAATACTAGACCTTGTGTATGTCCTTTAGAGAATACTCCTTTATCGAGTTCTACTTTTGTATAAGAGTAATAGGGCAATACAAAGAAAAGATTGTTTTTATTGCTTGCATAATTAGAACTTGTAGAGAGAATATCATTTCTTAGAGTGCTAGCATTTGCATACAGGTTTGTAGGTGTTGAAGAACTCAGATTTGCTTTGTCTTTGTTGTGTAAGAAATACAAAGTATTGAGTGCATTGCCCATAACAGAATCTAAGAATGTAGCTCTTGCAGTAGCTGTGGTTATAAGTGTTCTGTTTAATGCAGCAGCTGCTGTTTTAGAACCATCTATGTTGGCAACAAGGCCTCTTAGGAGATCGCCTGAGAAAGAGACAGCGCCATTATCATTACCTGCTACTACTTGAGTTCCTACTATGGCATCTGCCATCTTATTACCTTGGAATGCTGCTTTGAGATTCTCATTGCTTACATCAGCGTTAGTAACATCTACTGTTAATTTCTCTAGGGTTATTTTGCCACCACCATCACCTTCAAATTTGAGGGCTTTGAGGGCATTGCCATTATTATCTTGTTTTTCTAGCTTCCAGTCTTTTATTTCTATGTTGCCAGAGCCCTTATTGGTGATTACTGTTTGGTTACCAACTTTACCTTTGTTATCAATCTCTAGATTATGGGAGCTGTTGTTAGTTATATTTCCTTTAAATGTACCTTTGCTATCGTTTTTGAAACCACCTTGGATTTGGCCTGTGGAACCTATCACAATAGCTTCTTGGCCATCTGTTCCTAGTTCTCCATAGTTTGTGATAGCAGTTGCTCCTTTCAGTGTGCCATCTACTTGAATCTTGCCCTTGATTTGGTATTTCTTATCTTGACTTTGTCCGTTTTCACTTTTCCCTAATACCAGACCGCTACCACTTGTCCCTTCTACTGTAGCGCCTTGTTCTATATTGATATTCGTAAGATTGATGGAATCTTTTTCACTGTTGTCTTTACTGATATTGATTCCATTTTTATCACCCTTGACTACTCCTTTATCTTTAATAGTGATATTTTTAATCTCAGCAGTGAGGGTTTTTTGACCACTCTTGTTGTTTGTGTTGTAAAACGCTATACCATCTATTTTGCCTTCTATGGTTCCTGAATTGATAAGGTTGTTTATAGTTCCTCCTGAGATATGTATCCCGTATTGGCCGCCTCTGATGGTGCCTGTGTTTTCTATGGTGTGGTAAGTGGGTATGGCTTGAGCATTTTCATTTTGCACTATTCCATAGGCGCCGAGTTTGATACCTGCTGTTATGTTATTGCCACTGCTACCGCTGCCGCCATTACTGCCATTGGTCACTTCTATAAGGCCTGAGTTTTTGAAATGTGTGATGGTCTGCTTCTTGTCACCCCAGATGTAGATTCCAGCGTTTCTGCCTTTGATAGTTCCTTTGTTGTCAAAGCTTTCAATCGTAGTGCCTTTGCCTCTAGGGCCTCCAGAGACATCAATAGAGATGGCAGCATCGAATCTTGTGTCGTTAGTGTCATTCTTGATTGTGCTTTTGCTTTCGATGATGCCACCACTTTCATTGACGAAAGTGGCAATATGTGTGTTCTTAAGCCATATCGCACTGTCGTGCTCTGAGCTGATGGTTCCTGAGTTTGTAAAATTCTTAATAGTTGTTTGGGCTTGCTTTTGAGTATCCTCTTGATTGTTTTGGTCGTTGGTCATAATTTTTATTGCAGCATTATTACCAGTGTTATTGTTATTATGATCTTGAGTCTTACCGCCTGTGCTTGTAATCGTTCCTTTGTTGATAAAAGTTTCGATACTGGCATTGAGCTCAGACTTATTATTATCATCACGCTTGCCTTGTAGAAGTATGGCATTGCCATTTCCTTTTTCATTAAAGCTAGGAGCTGAGATAAGCATATTTTGTTCGTTTGTGAAAGTCTCAATCTTGGCACCTTCTAGTTTGATGGCGTGGTTGTTGTCTTCTGACTTGATAGTTCCCTTATTGACAAAGTTTTTGATGACTGTTTGGCCGCCTTTATCCATTGCGTTATGTTCGTTGTCTGTTTGTAGCACAATTGTGTTGTTCTGGTTTTTTGAGGTTATGGTGCCATTGTTTTCAAAAGACTCTATTGTAGAGCCACCACGAATCATTATGTTCCATTGATTCCCGGTATTTTGCTGTTTGTTTAAGAAATTACCTTGTCCAATAGTTATCTTGGGAACAGTGATTTTGTTGTTATTGGTGCCGCTGCCTACTTCTAAATTTGGAGTGGTGCTAGTCATTGCATTTGCATTAATGATAAGTGAGCTTATCTCACCGCTAGCATTAGCTTTGGTGGTGATGATTTTTTGGTCTAGGTTTGTAACTGTGCTGGTATGCTGACCATCGTGGTTTAAACCACTATTTTGGCTTATGCTCCATTCATTTGGATGGTGAGCCACTGCGCTTGAGACACAGAGTGATAAGGCTGCTATGGTAGAGACAAACTTGGGCTTAAAGACTTGAGAGTGTTTTGAACTCTTTGGTCTTTTTGCTGCTTTGGATTCTTTTCTTGCTTGTGCTGTTTTCTGAACTACTGTGGTCTGTGTATTCATAAGTTTCTCCTTTATATATTTTTAAATACAGTGTCTATTCTATAAAGGGATAAAAAAAAAAAAAGCAGATGTTTTGAAAAAAGGGTAGGAAATTAGTAGTGGTGTGTAGAAATGTAACGAATATCTGTGGAAAAATCGTTTTAAAGCAGGCTGTTGTGATAAAACTTCACAAATTCTTGTGCTATGCGAGGATTTCTGGAGCCTTTTTGCGTAGCAAAGTTCAAAGCCATCTTGCGCATTGTAGAATCTAGCTGGGCTGGCAAATCTTGCTTGGTGGCAAGCAGAGATTCTATTATCGTGAAGTATTCTTGCGTGCCTAAGGTGTAAAACCCTAGGCTTATACCAAAGCGCTCGCTTAGGGCTAGTATCTCGTCTTTGGAATCTATTGTATGGAGGGTGTCTTGGGCATAATCCTCTACAAGCAAGTGGCGCATATTTGAAGTGGCATAAAGCAAGACATTTTTAGGGAAGCCTTCTATGCTTCCACTCAGAAGGCTTTTGAGCGCCTTGTAACTTTCGTCATCGCTGCTGAAGGCTAATTCATCGCAGAATACCACAAAACAATAAGGTAGCTCTCGCACAAAGTCCAGGATAAAGGGCAAAATCTGCAACTCTACTTTAGGAATCTCAATCACGCGTAATGGCATTAGCACTGGAGATTCTAAAAGCTTGAGGCTTTCTTGACAAGACGAATCTGCGTACGCAAAGAGTTTCAACACAGCTTTTATACTCGAGCTTTTGCCGCAACCTCTAGCTCCCCACAAAAGGACATGAGATGCGTCATTGCCCTGCATAAAGCTCTGGGTGTTTTGACAAAGAATCTTTAGCTCGCGATCTATACCTATGAAGCTATCTAAAGGCTTAGCATCAAAATCTTTCACTGGATGCAAGTATCCACCATAGCCTTGATACTGGCCACGATACACACAAGCATAGGTCTGAGCAAAGTCGATACTAAAATACTTGGGCATTACTGGGAAATATACAAAGAAAGAGATGGAATGGAGTCTGTGGTTTTTGTGCTGACTTTGACTTTGCCACCGTTTTTGAGTTTGCCAAAGAGAATCTCATCGCTTAAGTAAAGCTTGATTTGGGAATCTATAAGATGCTGTATCTCACGTGCACCTAGGTCATTGTCTATACTGCGTGTAGCCAAGAAGTCTATGACTTTAGAATCTATGGTGATTGAGATATTTTTGTCTTTGAGTTGTGCACTCAGATCATTGAGGAATTTTTTGGCTATCAGTCTGTATTCTTGAATACCTAGAGGAGAAAAATGCACGATACCATCGAGTCTAGAGCGAAACTCTGGCGAAAAGAGATTTCTGATTGCGCTTTGGGTCTTTGCATGGTTATGGGCATTGAAGCCTAGTGTATTGCTTTCTTTACTGCCGGCATTGCTTGTCATGATGATTATCACATTTTTAAAATCCGCGCGATTGCCGGCATTATCTGTCAAAACAGCAGAATCTAGTACTTGTAATAAGACATTATAAATATCACTATGCGCCTTTTCTATCTCATCGAGCAAAAGCACGCAATAAGGATTTTTACGAATGCTATCCACTAATAGACCGCCTTGCTCAAATCCTACATAGCCAGCAGGCGCGCCAATGAGCCTAGAAATAGAATGCGCTTCCATATACTCGCTCATATCAAATTTCACAAAGCTAATCCCTAATGCTTTGGCTAGCTCAATGCTTAGCTGCGTCTTTCCAACGCCGCTTGGCCCTGCAAATACAAAGCTGCCTATTGGCTTGTTTGTATCTCCTAAACCTGCTTTGTTTTTCTTGATGACGCGCACTACTTCATCTATGGCTTTGTCTTGGGAGAAGATTCTTTGCTTGAGGGACTTGACAAGGTTTTTGAGTAGCTTGCCTTCGTCTTGGGTGACTTTAGACTTAGGTATATGCACGGACTTGGAGATAATATGTTCAATGTCTCTGAGACTTATGTTTTTAGGTTTGGAGTGGGGATGTGTGATTTTAAAGTATGCGCCACTTTCATCGAGTAAATCGATGGCTTTGTCAGGCAGAAATCTGTCGGTGATGTAACGATGCGAAAGATCGACACAAGCTTTGAGTGCAGAGTCTGAATAATGTACATGGTGGAATGCCTCATAGATTGGCGCTAGACCTTTGAGAATCTTATAGCTGTCTTCTCTACTTGGCTCTTTTACTTCGACTTTGGAAAATCTGCGTAAAAGCGCTTTGTCTTTGTCAAAGGTCTGCTTGAATTCACTGAAAGTGCTCGCACCTATGCAGCGCAAAGTACCATTAGCTAATGCAGGTTTGAGGAGATTGGAAGCATCAAGCGAGCTGCTGCTTGTAGCACCGGCACCTACAATCGTATGAATCTCATCGATAAAAACAATGCTATTAGCAATAGCATCAAGCTCGTGTAGGACGCCTTTTAGTCGTTTTTCAAAATCACCACGATATTTGCTGCCAGAAATCATAGCACTCAGATCCAATGCAAAGACTTGCGCGTCATGCAGTGCTTTGGGGACATTTTTCTTTGCGATTTCAAGTGCTAAGCCTTCTGCAATAGCAGTCTTTCCTACACCTGATTCTCCGAGTAAAATGGGATTGTTTTTCTTTCTCCTGCAGAGTATCTCGCTTAAGCGCATAATCTCATCGCGTCTGCCTATGATAGGATCGATATGCCCTGCTTGCGCTTCTTTGGTGAGATTCTTAGCGAATTGTGCAAGATAGCTTTCGTTTTTATGTTCATTATGCTCTTGCTTGAAATGATGGGTTTTTGATTCTGTCTCTACAAGATAGGAGGTGATGGCGAAGCGATCTATGCCTTGAGATTCTAGAATCTTGGCGGTGTAGCAGTCTCTCTCTTGTAAGACTGCAGCTAAGAAATCCCCTACTTCTGCTTGCTTGTGGCCTTGGGACTGGATATGCACAAGCATATTTGCAAAAATGCGCTCTAGTGCTGGGGTGTGGTCAGGATGTGCAGAAAAATTTTGGATACTCGGAAAATACTTAATGAGGTAGCGATAGACTATCTCAATCATTTGTGTAACATTTCCGCCGCACTTCTGGATAAGCTCTTCACCTTCTTTGTTGCGTAATAATGCAAAGAAAACATGCTCTGTTGTAAGGGTATTATGTCTCATGTCTCTTGCGATATTTACTGCTTCAGAAACCACTTGCGCAAAATTATTATTCGCCATAATTAAAGCCTTAGGAAAATAGATTACTGTGTATTTTTGGAGTAAAAGCGGGTGATTTTAACATAAATCTCTTTGCGCAGAATCTCATGCACAAAGCCTATAAGCAAGATTATCAGCTTATGGATTTTGGGATAAAATCCATAAGCTAGACTTATAATCCATCACATAATTTTTAAGGAGTGAGTTTGGAAAAAATTGTATTGGTTTTGCTACTTATAAGTTTTTTGCATGCTAGAGATTTAAAGCATGCAGCGCTCTTGGAATTTAGAAGTCTTGAAGCAAAATTCGAGCAAATAGTAACGACACAAGATGGCGATGAGATAAGCTATTTTGGCAGGTTACAAGCAAAAGCGCCAAATAAAGCAAAGTGGGATTATGAGATGCCCATACAAAAAGAGGTTTTTGTCAATGGTAAAGAGCTTATTATCTATGAATCTCATCTCTCTGAAGTCTATAGACACAAGCTTGCCACGACCGAGGATTTTTTTAGCATTATCGCTCGTGCAGAAGCTATTTCTAGTAATAAACTTGCTGCTGTACTTGAGAATGTGACCTATTTCATTACGCTGAGTGAAAATGGACTGCCACAAGAGCTAGAATACAAAGATGACTTAGACAACACAATACGCATAATTTTCACGCAAGTAAAAGCCAACACAGAGATTTTGGATTCTGTGTTTGTCTTTACTCCGCCACAGGGAAAACATTAAGTTTAGAATCTGGAATGTTTTGTTAGAATTTTTGCGACTTTGGCTATATAGGGGTTTATATTGAGCAGTATTCGAACCATCACCTTAGCTACTATCTATGAAAACCAGGGTTTGAAAGATGATGCCTTACAGATCTATGAATACATTCTAAACAACAATCCAGAAAACGAGGAAGCAAGACTTGGAGTGGAACGACTTACAACACAAAGACGAATGCTCTCCCAAGCAAAATCTATAAAATCCTCTCCACAATCCACAGAATCACAAAACATACAAAAACCCCAAACTAGGCACATTATCACTCCAGCAAATCCTCGCACAAAGACCAAATGGCTGCATGTCTTTTGCGCACTTGATAGCCAAGACAACAGCATAAGATTCCAACAATGGCTTATGGAATGGAACTAAAAGACATTATTCTAGAAACTATCAGCTCCTTAGAGCAACACGAAATCAGTGCTCTTGGCACACAAAAACAAGAATTTGGCCCTACAGATACAGAAGCTATGGAACCAAAGCCAAGCGCACGCAAACCGCTAAACTCACTCTCTCCCTCTGTGCTTTCTGTCATCAACGAACAAACACACACATATGGACTATTAGATGATGAAATAAGCTTTCTTTCGCTGCTAGAGGAGCGTTTGCTCGTACTTTTTGAAGGCTTAAACCAGCCACAAAACAGCCAAGATTCCAAAAAACTGCAGATGGTCTTGAACTTTTTGCAATACCAGCTAAGCGTTATTGCTCGGCGTTTAGAAATACTTTCAAAATAGCCAACCAATAATGGAAAGCTTTAGCCCTGCATATTTACGCAAGCGGTTTTTAGAGAATGAGGATTTTATAGCGATCGTGCTTATCTGTAAGCAGTTAGATTCCTCGCTTTTCATGCAAAGTGCTTCTTTGATGGAGTTTGTGCGCTCTTTAGGAATAAGCAACCCAAGTGCAGGGGATATAGGGGTTTTGTATGAGTTTATAGAAACTACATTGCTTAGAGAACTGGATAGGGAGCAAAGAACACATTTAGAGCAAAACCTCATCGAACTTAGCAACAAACTCCATCTTCCTTACAAGATAGACATACCGGATGTTTTTTTACAACAAACACAACAAAACTCACCCACCCAAGCGCCTTTAACAGAATCTTTGCAAAGCCTTAAGGCGCAAATTATGGACTTGATAGATCAACTCTCTGATTTATGTAAGACAAGAGAAGACAAACTTCTGGGTATTGCGACAAATCTTACAGATGAGCATTTTTCCATAGGCGTTACAGGGGTATTAAGTGCTGGCAAGAGCACATTTTTGAATGCCCTCTTAGGAGAAGAGATTTTAGGCACTTCAAGCATTCCAGAAACTGCAAATCTCACGATTTTACGCTATGGTGAGATTCCAAGCGTGGAAGTGCGCTTTTGGAATACAAAGGAATGGGGGGAGCTAGAAAGACAAAGCGGACAAGATAATGCACTGAGGCGATTTATAGATGAGAGTAAGGAGATTTTTGGTGCAAGATTGCAAGAATACATATTGCCAGATGCACGTAGAGAAAAGATAGAATCCACAGACCTTAGAGCCTACACTTCAGCAAACCACCCACAAAAGCTTTGCAATCTTGTGAGTGAAGTCACATTCTTGACACCATTAAAATTTTTAGAAAACAATGTAAGTATTGTGGATACTCCCGGACTTGATGATCCTATCACACAGCGAGAGGAGATTACAAAAAGCCATCTCAAAAACTGCGATTTACTTATACATCTTATGAATGCAAGCTGTGCTGCGACACAGACTGATATTGACTTCCTCTTAGAAACGCTCTTAGAACATAATATCTCGCGACTAGCCTTAGTGCTTACGCGAGCTGATCTTATCAGCCAAGATGAACTTAGACAAAGCATGGAATACACCAAACACACGCTAGAAAATCAAATACGCAAGCTCTCTTTGCGTGTGGATATACAAGAGATAATTTCTCGTATCACATTTTTTCCACTCTGTGGATATCAAGCGCTTTTGTGCAAACAAAACAAGAAATCTCCTCTACCATTAGAAAAAACAGGTATTGTAGAAATCGAGCGGTATTTGGAATATATGCTTTTAGGTGAGGAAAGCCTCAAGCACCAAGATATCCTCTATCTCGCTATAAATGCGCTGCAAACACTTATACAAGAGACAAAAACTGATTTAAAGATCCAAGAAAGCCTATTTTCTGCAAACAAAGAAGAACTTAACAAAAAGCTACAAGATATAGAAAATCAAACACAGCTCCTTAATAAAAGTGCTCAGACAATAAAAGACACAATCCACATAGAGTTGAGTGAAATCGAGCAAACAAAAAGCATGCTTGAAGAGATGCTGTTTTTGAATCTCAAAAATGCCAGAGATTCTTTGTGTGATCGTGTAAGTGCAAACATTATCTACAATCGAGACAATAACCATAGTTTTGTATCCCAAGATTTAGAAGATTCTCTTTGCATTGCGCTCAAAGATATTTTTGCTTCCTTGGCACGCGAATATAAGTTTCGCTTAAATAATAAGATTGCCCAAAGCATACAAAGACTAAAGAATGAAAAAATCCAAATAGCAGATTTTCCTAGCTTCAACTTTGTCTTGCGCGATCATCAGGTAGAGCATTTTGCAAGAGATTTGACTCTAAAAATAGTCAATATCGCCAAGGATAGAAATTTGCGTGCAAAGATGGAACCAGAGTTTGCAGAGATTTTCTTAGAGTTTGAGACATTAGTCAGGGAAAAAAGTCAAGAGATACAAAACGCTGCCCTTACGTTTTTTAACAATCTGACAAACTTGGTGCAGGCAGACTATGACAATAAGATAGCGCATATAAAGCAACTAGCACAAAGCACGCTTGAGCTTATACAAAATGGAGACAATCAAGCAGCAAAAGCAACAATCTCACAGAATCTACAGAAATTAGAAGGTTTTCTTGCACAAGCCACTGTGTTGCAAGGAAAGCTCCTAGCATTTAAGGGAATGGAATGATTAGAACTTTTATCAATGAGATACTACAGGCTAGGGAATCTGCTTGCACACCCAGCAAATCTGCCCAGCAAATAAAGCGAATCAAAAGAGCCTTACAATCACACAATCTCTTAGACAAAAAATGCGTACAAATGCTAGATACCCTCGAAAATACCGCAGATTCTCCACTAAAAATCGCAGTGATTGGGCAATTTTCCAGTGGCAAAAGCACATTTTTGAATGCCCTCTTAGGAGAGGAGCTGCTTCCTAGCGGGATCATCCCTATCACTTCAAAAATATGTGAGATAAGCTATGGCAGACATTTATCACTAGAAATTCTCTACAAAAATGGGACAAGCAGATTCCAATCTCTTGGGTTTTTAGAACACACAGATTCTAAAGACGAGGCGATTACATCATTTAAAATCTATGCGCCACTTGAGATTCTCAAAAAAATAAGCTTTTTTGACACGCCCGGCTTTAACTCCCAAAACCAAAGCGATACAGACACCACAAACACACTCTTAAACGGAGTTGATGGAATCATTTGGCTAAGTCTCATTGACAATGTCGGCAAACTCAGCGAAAAAGAGATTCTCCATACACATATCAAAAAATACAGTGCAAAAAGCCTCTGTGTGCTCAACCAAAAAGACAGACTAAAAGACTTAGCAGAAGTACAGATGAGCTTGGAATATGCTAAAAGCGCATTTGATGGAGTTTTCTCACGCTTTGTGGCTATCTCTGCTAAAGAGGCGCTTGTGGGCTTAAAGACAGAAGACACAAGCTTGCGTGATCACTCTGGGATACAAGAGGTGCTGGATTTTTTACACAATGAACTTATGCCAAATGTCTCAGATATAAAAGAGGCAAAAATCACACGAGAATTGCGCAAAGGTCTGCTTGCAATTTATTGCAGCTTGCGTGCACAAGAAAAAGAGATACAAGAATATGAACATGCCATAGCCAGATATTGTGAAGGTTTTAGCAAGGGTTTTTTTGCGCAATTCAATGCTATGTGCTTGAAGCAATTTGATGCATTAGATTCTCTGCTAGATGAGATTGCTTTGTTTGTATTTGCAAACTTCAAAAAGCAAGAGATGGAATTTACACGCAGATACAAGGTGTTCGTATTTGAGAGGCAAAAGAAATTTTTTAAAGAGATTCTTGCTTTTTCAAAAGATGAAGTGGTAAGTATGATGGAGAAAAGCTCCCTTATGCGTGAATGCAAGAAGCTCAACTTCAAGATTCTTACTGAAAGCTTAGATACTCTCCCAAACTTTGCAATGCCAGCTCCTAAAGCCTTTGATGATTCTCTAAATACGCATTTAGCTCAGCTTATCTCCCAAGCATTTTTAAAACTCCAAGTACAAATTAGCGCATTTGACACACTTTGGCATACAAATTTTTCCTCTGCTTTTAAAAGCGTGTGTGTGGCGCTTGAGTATGCCTTTTTACGCGGTATTGTCTTGTTCAAAAAAGACCCTGAAAAGTTCCCACTTTATGAACCAACCGTGCAAAACATCCGAGAAACGCTCAATGAAGCATTCCATTTTGAGATATTCTCCCAAAAGCTCTTTTTGCAAAACAACCTCGCCAAAGAGATAAGTGCCTTTCTGACATTCGAAAGCAAGAATCTGGATTTACAACACCTACACAAAGCCAAGCAAGAGCTAAGAGAGAAGATTGACTTTGTGCGCGCTGAGTTTCACTCACTTAACCCAAAGGATAAAAATTGAAAGATAGTCTCAAACTTCTAGGCTCACAGAATACAAACTACCCTAAGAGCTATGCTCCAGAGATTTTGGAGACTTTTGCAAATAAGCATCCAGATGTGGATTACTTCGTTGGATTCAACTGTCCAGAATTCACATCACTGTGCCCTATTACAGGACAGCCAGACTTTGCAAAGATCTTTATTGGCTATATCCCATCACTACAGATGGTGGAATCCAAATCCTTGAAACTCTATTTGTTTTCTTTCCGCAACCACGGCGATTTCCACGAGGACTGTATCAATACTATTGCAAAAGATCTCATTGCTCTCATGCAGCCAAAATATCTGGAAGTCTGGGGGAGATTCACCCCGCGAGGAGGCATCAGCATAGATCCATATGTCAATTATGGAATCCCAGATACAAAATACGAGCAAATGGCACAGCACCGTCTGCTAAACCACGAGCTGCACAAAAATGCTGTGCTACAATCCCACACCATGCTATGAGATACCTCTTATAACTTTAAGGAATGCTTTTGGGACGACTACTAAAAATTCTCCAACTTGGCAAATTCTATCCGCCTGATATGGGAGGGATTGAGCGGGTGATGGGTGATATTCTCGAGGGTATGAATGAGCGGGGATTTGTCTGTGATGTGCTCTGCTCTCACTCCAAGCCAAAGTTTGCGCTAGATATCACAGATTCTAAAGCCAGAATCTATCGCACCAAAAGCTTTGGCAAGCTAGCACGCACTTCTATCACGCCACAGATGGTGTATTTCTTGCGAAAGTTTGCCAAGAGCTATGACATTATCCATGTCCATTTGCCAGATCCTATGGCAAATCTCGCGCTTTTGCTCACTTGCTTGGATTCTCAGATCATCATCTTGCATTGGCATGCTGATATCACCAAGCAAAGATACTTATTGCATCTTTATAAGCCATTGCAGACTTGGCTCTTAAAGCGCGCAGATGCAATCATCACCACAAGTCCAAAATACCTAGAGCAATCGCCCTTCTTGCAAGCATACAAACACAAATGCAAAGCCATTCCACTTGGAATCTCATGCACTCCAGATAATGTATCCCGCCCATTTGTGCAAAAAGACACAAAAACCCTCTTTGCGCTTGGACGCTTTGTAAGCTACAAAGGCTTTGAATATGCTCTTAGCGCACTGAGATTCTTGCCAAGTTACCGATTGCTCTTAGGCGGAGATGGGCCATTGGAGCACGACTTAAAGAATCTCGCAAAAACATTAGGTGTTGCAAGCCAAGTGGAGTTTTTGGGCTTTGTCGCCGATGAAGAGCTACCCAGATTCTATAAAAGCTCCTCAATTTTCCTCTTGCCATCAATCACAAAAAGCGAAGCCTTTGGTCTTGTGCAAATCGAGGCCATGGCGCATGGCTTGCCTGTAGTATCTTGCGCTATTGCTGGCTCTGGAGTTGATTGGGTCAATCAAAATGGTGTGAGTGGCATTGTCGTGCCTCCCAAAGACCCCAAAGCTATCGCGGATGCGGTGCTAGAGATTGCTAAAGATTATGAGCGCTTCTCACAGAATGCAAGAAAGCGATTTTTGGAGCATTTCACAAAGAATCAGATGCTAGATTCCCTACAAAATCTCTACCTTGAGCTTATGAAAAATTCCATTGAGGGGGGGGGGCAGATAACATCTTGCGGGTATAACACCCGCTTTCTTTCTTCTTCGTATAAGGCGCGCTGTGCTTAAGATCTCTATCATCACAGCGACGCTTAATTCTGCCAAGACGCTAAGCTCTGCACTTGATTCTGTTTTGGCTCAGACCTACCCACATATCGAGCATATTATCATCGATGGCAAGAGCAGTGATTCTACACTTAGCATAGCACACAGCTACCTCCCAGAGTATGACAAGAGGGGCTATAGCTTACGTATTTTTAGCCAAAAAGATAATGGGATCTATGATGCGATGAATAAAGGCATAGAGCTTGCCAGTGGCGAAGTTGTGGGGTTTTTGAATTCTGATGATTTTTTTGCAAGCTCGCATGTAGCAAGCCTTATTGCGTGGGGGTTTGCCAAACCTACAGATGATATACAAATAATCTATGCTGACATAAGCTATGTCAATGCCTCCCTGCAAACACAGAGAATCTTATGTGGCAAACCCTTTAGCCCGCTTTCTTTCAAACTCGGATTCCATCCACCACATCCAAGCTTTTACGCAAAAAGAGAGCTTTTTGTATCCTATGGGGGTTTTAATCTCAAATACAGCATTGCAAGCGATTATGATCTTATGCTCCGCTTCTTGCACAAACACCAAGCAAAGAGCCTCTATATCCAAGAGATTTTCGTAAAAATGCGACTAGGGGGTGCTAGCAATAAAAGCATTGCAAATATCCTGCGTGCTAATATCGAGTGTTACAAAAGCTGGCGTGATAATGATTTGAGCGCATTCCCAATTTTTGTATTTCTCAAACCACTTCTGAAAATTTTTGCGATCTTAAAACACAGACAAGATTCCAACATGGGGGGGGGTATAACAATCGCGCTTTCTAAGCGCACAACTTATCCAACCTATCTCTTATCTCCAAATTTTTCCACAAGCTTTGGATACACAAAGCTTGCGTCATGAAAACCCAAACTAGCCACGCCAATACACAACAAAAGCTTGCTTTTGTTGCAAATACAGCACAAGGCATGCTGAATTTTCGTCTTGAAGTATTGCAGGCATTACAAAAGATGGGCTATGAGATTCATATCCTTGCGCCAATTTTTGAATCCACACGAGATCTTTGTCACGCTGCTATGGCACTGAAACAAAATGGTTTTATTTTGCACCATATACAAGTAGATTCCCAAGGGCTTAATCCATTCAAAGATTTATTGCTTGCCTATGTGATTTTCAAATACCTAAGACTTCTTAAGCCCCAAATGGTTTTTAGCTACACAATAAAACCCGTGATTTATGCTTCGCTTGTGGCAAATCTCCTCAAAATTCCTCATATCGCCATAATCACCGGGCTTGGATTTGTCTTTATAGGAGATGGGATAAAAAAGTGCATATTGCGTAAGTTTGTCTGTCTGATGTACTCAGTCAGCTTGAAGGGATGCTTCCGAGTGTGGTTTCTTAATGCCGATGATAAAGATGAGTTTTTAAAGCGCAAGATTCTTGCACCAAAGAAAGCTGACCTGCTTGCTAGTGAAGGCGTAAATACAGAGTTTTTCTCTCCAGACTCACAATCTCCGCATGACACACAAACCTTTATCTTTCTACTTCCAGCTCGTATGCTATGGGATAAGGGGGTTGGGGAATTTGTGCAAGCAGCCAAAATCTTACGATCAAGCCAAGACATAAGATTCTATCTGCTTGGGCAAAGCGATTGCCAAAACCCACAAGCAATCTCTAGAGAGCAAATAATGCAGTGGGAGAATGAAGGGCTTATCACCTATCTAGGGTTTGTAAGCGATGTAAGAGCGATCATAAAAGCAAGTTCTTGTGTAGTGTTGCCAAGTTATCGTGAAGGTGTGAGTGTAGCGCTACTTGAAGCTATGAGTATGGCAAAACCCATAATCACAAGCAACGCACCCGGTTGCAAAGAAATGGTGATAGAAGGCTACAATGGCTTTTTATGCGAACCAAGAGATTCCCGCTCTCTTGCCTCTTGTATGCAAAAAATGCTCTCGCTAAAGCATGAGCAGCTTATTGAACTAGGGCAAAACTCCAGAAACATCGCACTCTCTCGTTACGACAGAAAGCTAACCATTGCACGCTATAAACAAATATTAGACCAAGCACTCAAATAATTTTGTGTTGCAAAAAACACATTCTTAGAATATGCTTACCTTTGCAAACCACCACAAAGAATCACAATGCAACCATCCACACAAGAGCTTTCTTTACAAGCTTTGCAATCCCGCACCCTTTTGGTGTATTCTTCAAAGCGCTCCTTACGCTCAAGTTTTATTGAAGGCAATATTTGCCCACCTAGTATGCTTTTGGGGGATTTTTTCAACAAAGCAATCATTTATCAAGGCAAAACCATCATCCCAAAACACATACGCAAATTTATCTTGAGCTTTGTGCTGAAAAAATATGACTTCACCCAGCTCTCACAGCATGGGCTTGTGTTTGAAAAAAGCTTTTTGGCTTATTTGGAAAGCAGCGAGTTTTTCTTGCAGTTTTTTGATGAGCTTTTTGTGCATAACATCACGATACAAGATATTCCATGCAAAGACATTTATGGCGAGTATGAAGATCATTTAAGAATTCTAGAAACAGTTTTAAAACACTACGAAGAGATACTCAAGCAGCGTAATTGGGTGTATAAAAGCAGGGATTTTGAGCTCTCTTATGCATTTTTGCAGAGATTTTCTCATATCAAGTTGTTTCTACAAGGGATACTTAACCCCTATGAGCTAGAGATATTAAAAGCAGTATCAAGCATATGCCAAGTGAGTATCTGCTTTGAATCTGATGAGATACACAAAGAAATATTTGCCATACCTCTTAAAGAAAACATGCGCTATGAGCTAACCTATCCGGATGCCAAGATTCTTGCAACAGAACCAATCAAAGACACAAGCACACTCCAAGCACTCTCTTGTGATACAAGAATCTCCCAAGTAGGCGCTATAAATGCCAAAATCGCTCAATGGCTTAAGCAAGGCATAAAGCCTGAGCAAATCACGATAATTCTACCCACGCGAGATTTTATGACATATCTGCAAGCACTTGATTTGGAGCATAACTTCAACTACGCATTTGGCAAGCCATTTGCCCAAAGCACATTTTTTAAAATACTCAAAGCCAAGCTGGAATCTCTGCAAGAGAGTACAGAATCTACATTTCTCCATAAAATCGAGATTTTAAAAGAAAACATCATCCAATGCTTTCTCTCAACCACCACACAAGCACTCTTTGAATCAAATAAGCAAAAAATGCTAGAACTTCTAAGCCAATACGAATATATACAAGAATTCCTAAACACACTCAGCCTACAAGAGCTTATAAAGTATTTTTTGCAAGAAATCCAAACTTGGAATCTCTATGATGTCAGCGGTGGGCGCATTAGCGTTATTGAGATTCTAGAATCTCGAGGGCTTGACTTAGAATACATCCTCCTGCCTGATTGCAATGAATGCTTTATCCCAAACCTTAAGCAAAGTGATTTGTTTTTGAACACGACACTGCGCCAAAAGCTCAATATGCCCACACTTAAAGACAAAAAATCCTTGCAACTCTCTTATTACACAAGCTTGTTAAGACATGCAAAAGAAGCACTAGTACTCTTTGTAAAAGATGAGGATAATGCACCCTCACACCTCATAGACATGCTAAAAATTCAAGTGCAACCCAACAGCTTTAGCATATTCACCCACACAAATGAGAATCCAAGAGAATATAAGAGCGAGGAGTATCACGGGGCATTGCCACAGAGATTTTCACCCACAAGCTTTCATGTTTTTATTGATTGCAAGCGAAGGTTTTATTTCAGATATTTATGCAATCTCAAACTTGATGATACAGCAAACACAAGAAGCGGACTTATCTTGCATAAGATACTAGAACTAAGCTACAAGCCTTTTGTCAAAAAAATTATCTCTAATATGACAGAAATACAACATAGCGCATTCCAGATTCTCAAAGAACAAATACCACAAAATGCATATGAGGAGATGGAGCTATGCCATATGGAATTGTATTTGGAGCGGTTTTTTGAAAATGAGAAACGATTTATTCAGCAAAATGGAGAATTTGAACTTTTAGGCCTAGAAGTCCCGCTTAAAGGTGTTATAGCTGGCTTTAATTTTGAAGGCAGAGCAGATAGAATCCAAAGGCTCAAAAATGGTGAAGTGCTGATTTTAGACTACAAATATAAAAATAATCTCAGCAAGCAAAAAGATGATTTCTCGCTTGAAATCTACCGCCAAATGTATCTACACCAACACCCGCAAGAAAGTGTATCCTGTGCATTCTATGATATGAAAAATAAAAGCCTTGATATGCTTTTAAGAGAACAAGACAAACAAGAGCTGCTGATACAGACTCTAGAAACTATAAAATCAACCTTCACAGATCCCAGAGCAAATAATTACGGAGTATTTGGCCAAAAAGAGACAGGCTGCCAATACTGCGATTACAAGACCTTGTGCAACAGATAATTCCCTGTTTTTTTTTTTTTTTTTGCTTGTGTTATAATCCCGCAATTTCTCAATAAGGAGCTACATGCAAACGCCAATCAACAAAACAAACAATGTGGGGGGGGGGATATAAAAAGCCAAACAACCTCACCTTCCCCCAAAGACTCTTAAAAAGATTCCGCGCTCTCCCAAAACCACTCAAAATCATCCTAAAGATTCCCTACTATCCTATAAGGTATTTAAGACATAAGATAAGATTTTTGTTGCTTGATTATGAAGTAAGGAAGTTTTTATCACACAAGCAAAGCACTCCGATAAACAAAGATGAGCCCTATGTAATCGTCTCTCTGAGCTCTTATCCAGAGAGGTTTTATCAGCTGCATTACACGCTTTATTCTATATGTAGACAAACCTACAAGCCACACAAGATTATCTTAAACCTCACAAAAGAGGAGTGTCCTAATCTACTAGATGATGTACCAAACAATATCTTGCTTTTCAGAGAACATGGCCTAGAAATAAGCTTTAGCAAGCAAAACTTCCGCTCATACAATAAGATTATCCACACCCTACAAAACTATAAAGATTCTATAATCATCACTTGTGATGATGACCATACCTATCCTCCTGATTTGATAGAAAATCTTGTTCAAAGCTACAAGAAATTCCCTCAAGATATCCATTGTCACAATGTCGCAAAAGCTACCTTCAGCCCAGAGAATAAACTCAATGATTTCTTGCAGTGGAAGGGCGGATACACAGATGTCCTGCATGGAGATTCTCTTTTGCCCCATGCCTCATACCTTAACAGCCCGCTCGGCTTTAGTGGCGTCTTATACCCTCCAAACTCCCTGCATAAAGATGTACTAGATTCTGAGAAATTCCTAAGCCTCGCCCCGACAAATGATGACTTATGGTTGTGGGTTATGGCGCTACTACAAGGCACAAAAATTAGGCTCATAGAGAATTGGAATAAAAACTATCATATCACTTTATGGAGTTCTCAAGGTAAGCAGTCTCTATGGAGGCATAACACTAATGGTGGCTATTTAAGGGACTATCACAATCTTTTGAGGGCTTACCCAGAGATTATTACAATCACTTCACAAGCGCACAAACAAGAAGGTGATTTGGGGTTTAACAATGCAAGATCTTGACTGTAATCTCTCCACTCTTAGAATCAAACTCCACCTTTGAGCCCTCTGTGATTTTATTCTCTAAAATCATATCCGCCAGCCTATCCTCTATCTCCTCATACAACGCGCGTTTCAAAGGTCTAGCTCCATAAACTGGGTCAAATCCAGCCTTGGCAATAAATTCCTTCGCCTCTTGTGTGATGCTAATCTCTATACCCCTCTCTGCTAGCATTTTGGCAATACGAGCAAACATAATATCCACAATGCCAACAACAGCATCCATACCAAGTGGATTAAAAATTACAATATCATCAAGCCTATTTAAAAACTCCGGCTTGAAATACTGCTTTAATAGCTCTCTTACATCCTGCTCCGTCTGCTCTTTAGAACTAGATTCTAAAATCCTATCACTCCCGATGTTACTTGTTAGGATAATAATAGTGTTTGAAAAATCCACCACCACGCCCTTATTATCAGTTAATCTTCCATCATCAAGTACTTGCAAGAGGATATTAAAAACATCCGGATGTGCCTTTTCTATCTCATCAAAAAGCACCACACTATAGGGCTTGCGTCTTATCGCCTCTGTAAGCTGCCCACCTTCCTCATAGCCCACATATCCGGGTGCTGCACCAACTAAGCGGCTCACAGAGTGCTTTTCCATATACTCGCTCATATCAATGCGAATGAGGTTTTTCGCGCTGTCAAATAAGAAGTTTGCAAGGCTTTTAGCACTCTGTGTTTTTCCCACCCCTGTTGGTCCTAGAAAGAGAAAGCTTCCTATTGGGCGATTGCTTTCATTCAGACCGGCTTTGTTGCGCTTTATTGCACGAGAAATAGCACGCAAAGCCTCATCTTGCCCCACTACACTTTTTGCAAGCTCTGATTCGATACCCAAAATACGCTCTTTTTGGCTTTGGAGCATTTTATTCACAGGGATTTGCGTCCATCTACTCACAATCCCCGCGATAATCTCCTCTGTCACAGAGTTTTTAAGCAATGTGCCATCTTTTTGCATAGCTTCCCATTTCTCTTGTAGTGCGCGCTCTTGATCCTTTGTCTGCGGTATAAGCCCATAGTCAATCTCTGCAGCTTTATTGAAATCCCCCGCTCTCTTTGCTAGCTCAGATTGGCTTTGCAGAGAATCTATCTTGCTTTTGAGCTCTGCTATTTGTCGGAAAATCGCCTTTTCATTTTCAAACTGCCCCTCTAAGCGCGTCTTTTCCTCGTTGCAATCTTCAAGCTCCTTTTCTATCTCCTCCAAGCGAGCCGTGTTTATCTTCACACCTTCCATATTTAGCGCTTGTTTTTCTACTTCTAAGCTCTGAATCTGACGCTTTGCCTTGCTTAGCGCATAAGGCTCAGATTCTATTTGCATCTTAAGCTCTGCTGCACCCTCATCAATGAGATCAATTGCCTTATCAGGTAAGAATCTATCCGTAATATAGCGACTTGAGAGTTTTACAGCCGCTACAAGTGCAGAATCTGTAATGTTTACATTATGATGAGCTTCAAGCCTTTGCTTGATACCCCTAAGGATTTGTAATGCCTCATTTGCATTTGGCTCATTCAAAGTAATTGGCTGGAATCTCCTCGTGAGCGCGGCATCTTTTTCAAAATACTTGCGATATTCCTTAAGTGTCGTTGCGCCTATTGTGTGTAGCTCACCACGCGCTAGCGCAGGCTTTAGGATATTTGCTGCATCCATACTACCCTCACTCGCCCCAGCACCTACGATTGTGTGAATCTCATCGATAAACAAAATCACATTCCCGGCTTTTTTCACCTCATTAATGACCGCTTTTAATCGCTCCTCAAACTCACCTCTATACTTTGCACCCGCGATAAGTGCGCTCATATCAAGTGCGATAACGCGCTTATTCTGCAGGCTTAAAGGCACATTTTTGCTTGCAATCCTTTGTGCTAATCCTTCAACCACTGCAGTCTTCCCAACACCAGGCTCACCTAGCAAGATTGGATTATTTTTTGTCTTACGGATAAGAATCTGCATCATCGCTGTGATTTCTTCATCGCGTCCAATCACTGGGTCTATAGTATTCTCAAGTGCCTTTTTAGTTAAATCAATCCCATATTTTTCCAAAGATTGCAAATTATCATCATCACTTTGGTCTTGGATTTTCGCGCCTGCACGTAGGACTTGCAAGGTCTTTTTAAGCTCGCTTATATCTACATACTTGCCAAAAATATCCTTAAAAACACTATCTTGTGCATTTGCAATAAGGAAAATATCCACGGCAACATAACTATCACCATTCTTTGTGGCCTCACCTAATGCAAGCTCAAATGCATCGCTGAGTGACTTTGTAATACTAAGGTTTTCTTTTGACACATTTGAGGCTTTCGGTAATTTATCCACCACACTGCGCGCTTCCAGCTCGATTGGATTCTTATCGATGCCTAGTTTATTAAGTGCTTGGTTAAGCAAAGATTGGGAATCTGTAAGCAAGGCCCAGAAAATATGCGCAAGCGCTATTTCTTGGTTCTTACTATGGAGTGCTAAAGCCGCTGCGCTATCGAGTGTTTGTTTTAGTTGATTGGTAAGTTTTTCGAAAATATTCATTGTTGTACTCCTAATATTTAAGTCGATTTGTATTATATAAGTTTAGTCTAATAATGTAAATTTTATTTATCAGACACCATAAATAAACATGTGTAAAAAACATAAAACTTTATTAGTATATACTAAAGTTTTATAATATAATCCAGCTCAAATTATTTTTGGCTAGGAGCAAAAAATGGCAAAAAGTTTATATGAGACACTAGAGATTCCAGAAAATGCAAGCCTTGATGAGATCAAAAAAGCCTATCGTAAGCTTGCACGCAAATACCATCCAGATATCAATAAAGAAGCAGGAGCGGAAGAAAAATTCAAAGAAATCAACGCAGCTTATGAAGTCTTAAGCGACGCAGACAAAAAAGCGCAGTACGATAGATTCGGCGATTCTATGTTTGGCGGGCAGAATTTCCATGATTTCACACGCTCACAAGGAAATGTGAATCTTGATGATTTGATGGCACATATCTTTGGGCAAGGTGGATTTGGCGCGGGCAAAAGTGCTAATTTTGGCTTTGGATCATCAGGCTTTGGGAGCAGTTTTAGCTTTGGGGGTTTTGGTGAGCAGCCAATAGATAATGACATACACGAAAGTATCACGATTCCATTTGAAAGCACATTGCTTGAAGGCAGTAGCTACCACTACAAAGGCAAAGGTGGTGAGTTTAATATCAAAATACCTCAAGGCACGCGTAATAACGATACTATCCGCCTCAAAGGCAAGGGCAAAGCTTCAAAATTTGGCACAGGCGATTTATTATTGAAAGTCCAAGTAGCACAAAATCCAGAATACGAAATACAAAACGATGATTTGATAAAAACCTTCAATCTCCCGCTCAAGCTCGCACTATTTGGTGGCAAATACAAGATTGCGACTTTACACAGAGAGCTCACTCTCACAATCCCACCCAATACAAAAAATGGACAAAGATTCCGCATCAAAGAACTAGGACTAAAAAACCGTAAGACAGAAAACACAGGTGATTTGTATCTGCGTGCAAATATAATCTTGCCAAAACTAGAAGACCTAAGCCAATCCCTACGAGATGAGCTAGAGAAAGGCTTAAGCCAGACACTTTAGACACTTATTTCACGACAAGGAGAAAATATGTACAGCTATGATGAACCCGTATATCTTATTAGTGTAGTAGCCAAGATTTTACAGATCCACCCCCAGACCTTACGACAATACGAAAAAGAAGGCCTCATAGTCCCCGGTCGCACAGATGGCAAGATGCGTCTGTATTCCCAACGCGATATTGACAAGATTAAGACTATTTTGCGCCTCACAAGAGAAATGGGTGTAAATCTTGCGGGAGTAGATATCATTTTGCGTCTCAAAGAACGTCTTGATGAGCAAGATATCATCATCGATGAGTTCAGAGGCAAGGCGCAAAATTCTGTCAAAGTGAAACAAAGCTCATACGAAGTCATTCTTTTCAAAAAATAATGCGTAATCTCAGTTCGTTATTGCGCCCAAAGAGTTTGGAGGAATTTATCGGGCAGCAGCATATCATTGGCGCAAACGCCCCCTTATATAAGAATCTCTCCAACCCTCCCCATTGTATATTTTATGGACCTCCAGGCTGTGGCAAGACAACCCTTGCCCAGCTTATTTGTACAGACCTAAAACGCGAAATCGGCTATTTTAATGCGGCCACCTTCAAGCTAGAAGAACTCAAAAGCTTTGTTGCACACTATGAAGATTCCTTGCTCAAAGCAGCGGTATTCATTGATGAAATCCATAGACTGAACAAACCACAGCAAGAATTCCTACTTCCAATCATGGAAAAGGGTGAGATTATAGTCTTTGCAGCCAGTACACACAATCCTTTTTATGCACTCACAAATGCTTTCCGCTCGCGCGCCTTTGCATTTGAGTTCAAACCTCTCAATACTAGAGACTTAGAATGTATCTTAGATAGAGCCTTAAGTCTATACCCAAAACCTCTTAGTTTTGAATGTAGAGACTACCTGATAGAATCAAGCGCCGGAGATGCAAGAGCGTTACTAAACCTCCTTGATTGCGTGCTTGATTTAGACACAATCACCCTAGATAGCCTCAAAGCCTTGCGTCCTTGTGTATTGCACGATGGAGTAAGCCATCCAGACACACACTACAACCTTATCTCAGCTCTCATAAAATCCATTCGCGGAAGCGATGTGAATGCCGCTCTGTATTATCTTGCCCGTCTGATTGAAGCTGGGGAGAGTGCAGAATTTATCGCCAGACGTCTTGTGATTCTCTCAAGCGAAGACATTGGCAACGCAAACCCAAATGCCCTCAATCTCGCTACCTCTACTCTCCTAAGCGTAAGCAAAATAGGCTACCCAGAATCCCGTATTATCCTCGCCCAATGCGTGATTTTTCTCTCTGCCTGCCCAAAGTCAAACACCGCATACAAAGCCATAAACAAAGCACTAGAGTTTGTAAGACATGCCAAAGACTTGCCAATCCCGCCAAATATCTTGCCACATGCCAAAGACTATCTCTATCCACACGATTTTGGCGGATATGTAACACAACAATATTTAGCCCAAAATCTCGAGTTTTTTGAACCCACCCAAAAAGGCTTTGAAAAGACTCTATCCCAATGGCTAGACAAGATTACACAAGAGGCTGCAAACTAAGAACCTGATTATGAGGAGCGCAAATGATACTCAGTATAGAATCAAGCTGCGATGATACTTCCTTAGCACTCACAGACATTAGCACTTATAAGCTCCTTTTCCACACCAAACTTTCACAAGACTCCTCCCACCAGCCATTTGGCGGTGTCGTCCCAGAGATAGCCTCCCGCCTACACGCCCAAAACCTCCCCTTACTGCTAGGTAAGCTCAAATCCTTCCTGCTAGATTCCCAAATCTCTACAGACACCTCCCCTTTTGCTCCAATCAAAGCCATCGCGGTTACAAACCGCCCCGGCTTAAGTATCACACTTAGCGAAGGTGTGTGTATGGCAAATGCACTAAGCCTCTCTCTCAAGGTCCCAGTACTTTATCTCAACCACCTCAAAGGACATATTTACTCGCTTTTTATAGGCAAGCCAGCCACCACCGCAAAACTTGGCATCCTGCTTGTAAGCGGTGGGCATACGCAGCTACTCCTCATGCAAGACTCCTCTCATATAGCACTTATCGCACAAACTTTAGATGATAGCTTTGGAGAGAGCTTTGATAAAGCCGCCAAAATGCTCAATCTCAGCTATCCTGGTGGCCCCATCATCGAGCAGCTGGCACGACAAAACTCCCAAGAGCTCATTCCCTTGCCCCTGCCACTGGCCCATGATAAGAGTCTTCATTTCAGTTTTTCGGGATTAAAAAATGCCCTTCGCCTCAAGATACAAGCTTACAAGCAGGCCCACAATCGCACCACTCTAAGCCAAGAAGATTCCCAAGACCTAAGCTTCATGACACAGATATGCGCGAGCTTCCAGAATATAGCTTGCGCGCATATTCTTGATAAGACACAAAAATTTTTTGAGCAATATGATTTTGAGCTATTTGGTGTTGTAGGTGGAGCAAGCGCGAATCTTTTCCTGCGTGAAAAGCTCCAAGAGCTCTGCACAAGATTTGGTAGATCTATCCTTTATGCAGATCTTGACTTCTGCCAAGATAATGCCGCGATGATAGGTAGGCTGGCTATAGAGCAATACCACTGCGCCAAAGACTTTAAGGGAGTGAGTGATGTTATTTATCCCAAAAGCCTGCAAGATGATTTTATTCTCTAATTATCCTGTCTCTACACCCTACCTTGCTTTTTAAAAACGAATTTTTTGTATCAGATAGAAAAACTTTATTCCTAAGTTTGTCTCAACCATAGCAGCTTTGTCTTTTTGTCTCTCAAGTGCAGTAGCTCATCATCTAGTATCGCTGAGCAATCACAAGGTAACAATAACAGCAACATCGACTTAGTACTAAAAAATAGCGACTCTATCGAAGTGTTGATTGAAGCCAAAAAGCATCAGAGTGCTGAAATGTTTAGCGCGCAAAATGTCAATTGCAAGGCGTTGCATGAATGCATTTTCTACTATTTTCGCGAGCGCGAAAACAAGCGGCTCATAAATACCAGCATTAAATTTCTTATAATCACTGATTTTTATCAATTCTACATTTTCAAAGCCAGCGAGTTTGATAGGCTTTTTTATAAAAACACGCATTTTAAAAAACTCTATAAAAACTTCACAGATAAAAACTCACTTTTCAAAGGCAACACAGAGAAATTTTATAACGAATGCAAGAAGATTCTAGACTCGCCTGAGTATTTAGATTCTATCATCGCTTTAGTCGAGGAGATTTCAGAATCTAAGGCACAAGATTCCACCGCCGACACAAGCTACCAAGAATCCAAAATCGATACCCTCGTCTATAAACTCTACGATTTAACAGCCGATGAGATACAAATCATAGAATCTTAAAAACTTCATTTATTATAATGCTAGGATTTAAACTTAAGGAGCGACTATGACCTTGGTTATCGAAAATGCAAGTGAAAAATTCTTACCCCTTTTTCAGGAAGTAGCTAAACTTGACAAGGCAAAGATTACCATAGCAGAAGAAGATAAAGACATTACTCAAGCAATTATTGAGCGCAAAAGCCCCAAGTTTAAAAAGTTTATCCGTGAGTATGAAAAGGACAAACGTGCAAAAAAACTAAAGACTTATGCGAATTTTGACGCGTTTTTGCAGGATTTATAATGTATGGCTTTCGCCCTTCTTCTCGTTTTAAGACACAATTTAAGAAATTAAGCAATGTTGATAAAGCCCTGACAAGAGATGTGATTGAGAGATTGTTATCAGGTGAGAATCTAGAGCCAAAGCATAATGACCATGCACTTAAAGGTGAATTTAAGGATTTTAGGGAGTGTCATATCAAGCCTGATTTGCTGTTAATTTATCAAAAAGATGAACGGGTTTTAGTTCTTGTTTGCATTGCCATAGGTAGCCATAGTAGCTTGTTTGGATAAGGTATAAACGCATAATGGCATAGAATCTAAGGCTTGTAAGGATTCTCACAAATGCTAACGCATCGCCTCGCAATGACAGCGATTTAGAATCTCGTCTAGATTCTCTTATTTACCAAGCCTATGGATTATAATGAAAATGAAATACGTTTAATCGAATCTGAATTTAGCAATAAAGAGAGAGAACAGAAATAATTGATAAAATTTATCAATTATGGCAAGGTTTTGCACGAGATTCTAAAGCTACCCAAAGTTTGGTTAAAGCCTCTCTTACATTAGCAGATACTTTAGCCCCTGAATATAAGCCGCAATATCAAGGGAAGATTATATGGAATAGAATTTCAAGTGAGCTTTGCTTTTCTTATGATGAGGCGGGGCATTATATTTTAGACTCTGTGTTAAGCGGCGGACATGAAATAACGATAACAGACACCAAAGAGCTAGAATCTAAAATCGATTTTCTAGTCTATAAACTCTACCACCTAGCTAAAGATGAAATAAAAATCATAGAGGGAAAATAATGGAATACAATGAACAATTAAAAGATTATGGAATCCTTGCCACAAATACTGAAAACAAAATAGAAGATAATAAGATAATCATAGAATTTGCCCAAATAGATAGAATAGACCTTAAAAGACTTCAAGAGAAAAAAATAAAAGAGATTCGTATCTATGGAAGTGAAATACAATATATAGATTTTACTGAAGACACTACGATAGATATAGATTTTGGATGTTGCAATTTCAAAAATCAAGTTATTGCTAGAGAATGTAATTTTAATAATACAATTGCATTTACTCAATGTATATTTGAAACCAAAGTAGATTTTTCTGGTGCAACTTTTAATTGTCAAACTACTTTTTTAAACTCCATATTCAAAGCCGAAGCAAGATTTATAAAAACTCAATTCCTAGCAGAGCAAAGTGATAATAATAAAATAGCAGAAAATGATTTTAGAGAAACTATCTTTGAGGGAAATGCATCTTTTGATAATGCAGAGTTTAAGGGAAGAGTAGATTTTAGAATCTCAAGATTCAAAGCCGAAGCAAGATTTATAGAAACTAAATTTTCAGCAGAACAAGGCAATGGTGAAATAATAGAAAATAATTTTAGACAATCTATCTTTGAGGGAAATGCATATTTTAACAACATTGCCTTTCAAGGAAGAGTTAGTTTTAAATTTTCAAGTTTTATGAAAGAAACATTGTTTATCGACACAAATACACAAAATTGCATATTTGACTATACAGAATTCAATAAAACAAAATTTATTAAAAAAGATTACAAAAATGCAGAAACCTATACTTTTAAAAATTCAACATTCAAAGATACATTAAGCTTTGAAAATACAAATATTAACAAGTTAGAATTTGATAATGTAGTATTTAATGGCATTGTAACTTTTAATGAGGCAAACTTTAGTAATAAACCAAGCTTTACAAATAATAAGACAAACTCCAATAAACCAAGCTTTACAAACTGCACCTTTTCTAATCAATTTAACATAGAGCATGAACACATACAATACAGGTATGAAGACATAGAAAAGATAATAGAAGAAAAAATAGAAAGAATAGAAAAATATAAAAGCTTATTAAACTATAGAGATTTATTTAGAAAGCTAAAGAGCAATCGCATAGCACATCATAATCTAATCGATGCTTCCGAGCTACACTCACAAGAACTCTACGCTAGAGAACTAGAGCTAAAATATAAAGATAAAAAAACCATAAAAGAACATATAGAAAAATGGCAATTATGGTTTTATTACAAACTTTGTGATCATCACACAGACTTGGTGTTAAATCTCAAATGGCTTGTTTATACTATTGCCCTGTATGTTTTGCTTTTGGGCAAGATACCTTGTGTATATCCTGTAGCAATACCTGTCTTTTGTGTCTATGTCTATATGCGTGGATTCAAAAATGTATGGCTCACTGTCTCACTAGCAATAGTTTTTATAACGATTTTGGATACACCAAAAATCATTCTTGGCATTTCAAATTTATTTGAAAAAGATTTGAATCCATGGCAAAACTTTATAACAACTCTATATGTTATAGCTATCGGTTTGGTGCTTTTCTCTCTCCAAAAAACCGCACGCAAAAACTCCATAGTGCCAAACTAGAAAGGATATAAAAATGCAAGGAATTAGCTATATGATAGATTCTACAAACAAAGCCACAGACACCAAAGAGCCAGAATCTAAAATCGATTTTCTAGTCTATAAACTCTACAACCTAGCTAAAGATGAAATAAAAATCATAGAGGGGAAATAAAGGAACAATAAAATCAAGCAATAAGGTAGATACAGTCTATCTCTTTACAGATGAAAAAACAAAAAATGGGAAAACTACTAAAGGTGGACAAACTGTTGTCAGAAATTTCACTAATAATGGCACTATAGAATCTAAAAATGACCATGCTGCTTTAAGACTCCAAGGTGCTAAGATTGAGACATTTAAAAATGAAAGTGGCAAGCTTATTTCAGCGACTGGAAATGTGGTTGCAATAAAGATTGAAAGCAATAAGACTAAGGATAATGCCAATGGCTATAATGGAAGTATTGGCACTTTTATCAATGAGGGGACTATAAAGGCAAAAGGTCAAGGCATAGGACTCACCAATGCTACTATTACAAACTTTACAAACTCTGGAACGATTTCAGCAGCTGGTCAAGGGGCTGTATCCTTGGCTCATGCTACTATCACAAGCTTTGAAAACAAAGGATTGATAGAGAATACAAGTAGTAATGGCAACTTAAATAATGGAACTGTACATGCAGCAATCTATCTTCATGAAGCTGGCAATACTACAATCAAAAGCTTTGATAATCAAGGAACTATCAAAGGTGGAAACTATGTGTGCTTTTTATGACTATCCCTTGCGCATTCAGATATTAACGCTCCCCTTTGCATATGAGTTTGGTTAAAAATGAAAAATATTTGACAATGCATTTTGCAGCGACACTACGGTAAGTTCTGCTAAGATTCGGACTCACAAAACATTGCAAGGAGTAAGTATGGCGACAAAACATTCTTTTCAAACTGAAATCACACAGCTTCTGGATCTTATGATTCATTCGCTGTACTCGAATAAAGAGATTTTCTTACGAGAGCTTATCAGTAATGCTTCGGATGCGCTTGATAAGCTTTCTTATCTTACATTGACTGATGAGAAACTTAAGAAGATTGCATTTTCACCGCGTATTGATATTAGTTTCGATGAGAAAAAGGGCACTATCACTATAAACGATAATGGCATAGGCATGAATGAGGCAGACTTGAAAGAAAATCTAGGTGTGATTGCTAAGTCTGGGACAAAGAGCTTCTTATCCCAACTTAGTGGTGACAAGAAAAAAGATAGTGCGCTTATTGGGCAGTTTGGCGTGGGGTTTTACTCAGCTTTTATGGTAGCAAGTCGTGTGGTCGTGCAAAGCAAGAAAGCAGGAGAAGATAAGGCGTATGCATGGGTAAGTGAAGGCAAGGGGGAATATGAGATAGGAGAGTGTGTCCAGGAAGAATCTGGCACACAAATCACACTCTATCTGAAAGATGATGAGAAGCATTTCGCTAGTAGGTGGGAGATAGAAAATATCGTAAATAAATACTCTCAACATATTGGATTTCCCATTTTCCTACACTACAAAGAGCTTGCGGATGAGGAAGGAGACAAGAAAGATTCTAAAAAAGAAGTGGATCAGATCAAGCAGATAAACTCTGCAAAAGCCTTATGGAGCTTGCCTAAAGCTTCACTCAAAGCTGAGGACTATAAAGAGTTTTATAAAAGCTTTGCACATGATAATACAGAGCCACTAAGATGGGTGCATACAAAAGTAGAGGGGAATTTGGAATATACAACACTCTTTTATTTTCCTAAAAAAGCACCTTTTGATTTGTATCGGGTTGATTACCAGAGTGGCGTGAAGCTGTATGTAAAGCGCGTCTTTATCACCGATGATGACAAGGAGCTTTTGCCTACATATTTGCGCTTTGTTCGTGGAGTGGTTGATTCTAGTGATTTGCCATTGAATGTCAGCAGGGAAATCCTGCAGCAAAACAAGATCCTTGCAAATATCAAATCCGCTTCGACAAAAAAGATTCTCTCAGAGATTGCTTCAATGGCAAAAGATGAGAATCTGTACAAGGAATTTTACGGAGAGTTTGGCAAGGTACTTAAAGAGGGGTTATATAGTGATTATGAAAACAAAGAGAAGCTGCTAGAGCTTTTACGCTTTGAGAGTAATAAGGGGGAATTTGTCTCGCTGAAGCAGTATAAAGATCGCATGCCGAAGGAACAAAAGAGCATTTACTATCTCTTGGGAGAGAATAAAGAAGTGCTTAAAAACTCGCCGTTGCTAGAGAAATTCCAAAACAAAGGCTTTGAGGTGCTGCTTCTAAGCGATGAGATTGATGGTATGGTGATACCAATGCTTGGGGAATATGAAAAAATATCATTAAAAAATATCAGCTCTAAAGAAGTGCTAGGCGAGTTGGGAGATGAGGGTGTGAGTGAAGAAATAAAAAAGGAGTTTGAGGAGATTGTAAAAGACTTCAAAGAAACTCTGGGGGATAAAGTCAATGAAATTTCGCTTACTGGTCTTATGCAAACCAGCGCGATAAGCCTTATCAAGCAGAATGATAATCCGATGATGGCGCAACTCTTCACACAAATGGGACAAAAAATGCCAGCGACAAAACCTGATATAGAGCTGAATGTCAACCACAAGATTTTCCAGAAACTAAAAAACCACAAGGATAAGGCGAAAATAGCGCAAGTGGCGAATCTACTCTTTGATAGTGCACTCATTGAGCAAGGAGAGAATGTGGTAGATAGTAAAGAATTTACACAGAATCTCAGCGATGTGATAATCCAGTGGCTTGAGTAATTCGCTTTTAAGTTTATGTTTGATAGTTTTCGCGGCATATACAAATGTCTAAATATTATAATTAACTTTAAATCTTCAAGGATATTCCATGCATATAAAGATACCTGTCTTGTCGATAGCTTCTTGTATCGCGCTAAGCAGTGTCTATGCAGATACTTTTGAAAACAAACATTCACATGACATTATCAATACAAAAGCCGCGTGGGATAGTGGAATAAATGGCAAGGGCGTCTCCATTGGCATTGTCGATACAGTGATAAATAAGGAGCATATTCTCTTAAACAATAAGATACTTGATCAAAAGATTTACAAAGACAACACAACAAATCGAGAACATACACCTGTATTTACGGATTGCGAGCGTCAGACTTGTGATACTCATGGAACGCATACAGCAGGTATTGCTATAGGGAAATTCGAGAAAACATATCAGGGTGGCACAAATTTCTTTGGTGTAGCTTATGAAGCAGAGGCATATAGTCTAGGGGCAATCCATAGTGGTGGCCGCAAACAACCGCAACCTATGGCACTTTATGATTATTTCAAAGATAAAAAAGAAGTGAAAGTTTTAAATAATAGCTGGGGGAGTAATATTTACCCACTTATAAATTCCAGTTTAACTGAAACAACAACAGGCGAATACATACTTCAAACTTCTCAAGAAACACTAAAAGATAATTCACCCTCAACACTTCTTAAAACTATATCAACTTATTGGAAGGGCTCTGCTGATTGTCAAACATGCAATACAACAAATGAAGCCGAACTTATGAGACTTGCTAGCCAAAAGCAAGTTTTGAGTGTTTTTGCTGCTGGTAATGAAGGTATGGTCAGCCCTAATATACAGTCTGTCCTACCTCGTTATGATGAAAATCTTAAGGCGTGGATTTCTGTAGGTGCATTTGATCCAGAAAATGTGAATAAAGACCAATATGGAAATCTTGATTTTAAAAATAAAAATGCGTTAGCAACATTTTCAAATGCATTTTACGGTGCAGAAACATGGGGGATTCTCTCCCCTGGTGTTAAAATAAATTCTGCAAATGCAGCTATAAATGACAACTACAAACAAAACTCTGGTACCTCAATGGCCGCGCCATTTGTAAGTGGTGCTGCGGCTTTGGTGGCACAGAAGTTTCCTGACCTGAATGGACGGCAGATAGCTGATGTACTTTTAAGTACGGCAAATAAAAATATCAAACTCCCTAACGTAATTGTGAAAGATACTTACAATAAAAAATACACGATTATTTTTATTGATGATGGAGCTGACAAAAAGGGCTTGGTAAAAAAAGATAAAAAAGAAATCATTCGACAACTTAAAAATGCTGGTTACACAAGTGATGCAGATAAGATTGTCGCGAATATTATGAAAACTCCTGAAGGTAGAGATTCTGTATATGTATTAGGCAAAGAATCTGTGATAGGACAAGGGGTATTGGATATACAAAAAGCTCTCAAGGGTATAGCAGTGCTAGATGCAAATCGTCTCACACAAGGTGATATTTACACACTCACAGAAAATAACACAAAGCTTGTATTATGGGATTTCCAGAAAGCAAAACAAGACCCAACAAAATTCAAATTTAGCAAAAATGAACATGCACTTTATACATTGTCAGTTAGTGACAATAAAGAAATGTTGTTTAGTAATGATATAAGCCAACGGAAATGGGATAAATCTTTGCATTTTGATAAGGGTAATTTAGAGAGTTCTCCAAATCAACTTGCAAATCCAATGACTCATTTTGATGGGGTGGGTTTGCTAAAAAAGGGCGATGGCAAGCTTATTTTAAGCGGACAAAATACCTATACAGGACTTACGTTTATAGAATCCGGTACTCTGGCTTTAATGAGTGAATCAGAATATAATGCACTCAAAAACCACAATACATCTAAGAATAATCCCCTTATCCCCAACACACTAAGTGTGCAAACAAGTGCTATCAGTGCTCATATAGAGCAGAAAGCAGAAAATATTCACAAACCAAGTCTCGCTGGAAGTGTCCTCGTAGCACAGAATGGAACACTTTCAGGGAGTGGGAAAATTGGACAAAATTTAGATAATCAAGGCAATGTCCAGGTTGGAAATCTCATACCTGCAAGCGGTGTGGGGGGCGAAAATAACAATCTAGAAGTAGGTGGCACTTATACACAGAGAAAAAATGCATCGCTTAGTCTTGTCTTTGGTGAAAGTGCGAATGCTAAACTTATAGCAAGCGGATACAAGATTGAGGGTGGGAATCTAAAATTTATCCCACAAAAGAATACTTTCTTCAATATCAACGGTGACAAAAAGATCAATATAGACTTGGGTGATATACCCATGCATAGTTTTTCAAACGTAGAAACAAACCAACAAAATACCTCTTTGAGATTTCTCTTTGATGTGAAAACTAGTGCTATAACCCCTGTATTAAATACAGAAGCTTATATGACCAGTAATACAACCTCCTCTTTTACCAATGCACTTAAGACTGTGAGGGCAAAGCAAGACTTATCACAAAATTACAAAGATTTTTTTGGGGAATTAGATTCTATGATGTTATCGAGCGCTGTGTATAAGGATTCGATAGAGCAGGTGCAAGGTGGCGCTCATCTGCTAGCTACAAATGAGGTTTTGAATATACAAAAGCGTATGCTTAATGAATTTTATAATCTGCCTACACACAATTCTATAGCTCCGCTTGCAAGCATTACAGGTGGTTCTTACCAAGCATATAATGCAGGTAGCAAGATGACTTTTGTAAGCGAACAAAAAGATACTTTTGTGTGGAAGGGACTTTTTAATGCGGGCTATCTCAATACCAATAATAAACTGCTCCATATAAACAGCGGGTATATTGGTTCAAGTTTGGGATTAAATGCTTATTTTGGGAATCTTGAAGGTTTTGCAGGTACAAATCTAGCATTTGGACAAAACTCATACACTGGACAAATATCGCAATTCTCTGTAAGGGGTAACTACACTGACATAATACTAGGTGTACAGACTGGGGCCAAATACAATATCCATCTCACTCCCACCTTTACACTTTCTCCCTTGGCTTATCTTTCATTCATACATGTACATACTACTGCCTTCAAGGAAAAGTCTTTGATATTTGCAAAATCTTTTGGTGCGAGCGGACAAAATATGCTAGGCGCAAATATCGGACTTGCACTCAATATAGCTCTGAAAAATGGACTAAGATTTGATATTTTGAGCGTGTATGAAAATATTGTGAATGCAAATACTCTCAGCGCCAATGCACGTTTTGTTGATTTTGATGAGAGTTTTAATATCCTCAAACCACTTACTGCCCAATCTCTACGTAGTGCTATCAATATGGGATTTGTACATGATTCTGCAAAATCAGATTCTAAGGTTACTTTAGGAGTGTTTCACGCAGTGACTAATCAAACCAATAGCATTGGAGTCCAAGTAGGCTTTCTCTTACGCTTTGGAGAAAAGTCTAGCCAAGAACCCCAAGAATCTGATAGTGATTTATAATCTAGATTCTATTAATCTCACAATCTCATCTGACCCATCAGATGAGATACTTTCACATAGTTTCTTTGATATGTGCTCAATATTTTTGATTCCATCAGCACTACTGTCTAAAAAACCCAAAAATTCTAAAATACTAGCCTCTAATTCTCCTATATTTTGAGATTCTCTACAAAGCCCTGCGAGATTTCTCTCCTTAAACCACAGGGCATTAAAATACTGGTGATCTTTATGAGCATATGGATAAGGGACAAAAAAGCAAGGCAGTCCATTAGCACAACTCTCCCATACACTAGAAGCTCCAGCCCGCGAGATACATACATCACTTTGGATTAACTTTTCAATAAGATTGTGGGAAAAATCAAAAAATTCTATTTTTTCTAATATTCCAGCCTCTTTGTATGCTATTTCTACTCGCTTGGCGTCAGCTTTGCCACATTGATGGATAACCTTCAAACCACTTTCTAAAAATTTTGGTGCTAATGCTAAAGCCAAATTGTTGATTGTTTTTGCTCCTTGAGATCCACCGAGAAATAAAATGGTTTTTATCTCTTTGCGTATGCGGGCGTATGCGAAAAATTCCGCCCGTATCGGATAAGCACATTGCACAAAATTCTTGCTCTTGTGAGGGAATGCACCAAAGACATTCTTTGCAAATGGTCTTAGAATCTTATTGAGCGTACCAAAAGACGCATTTTGTTCATGGATAAAGAGGGGGATTTTCAGAGTGAGTGCAGCTATGCTAGCTCCTGCTGCGCTAAATCCCCCCACACTTATCACGGCATTTGCATTGTGCTGTCTGCAAATTTTTCTTGCATCAATACATGCTTTATAGGCCTTATACAATGCCTTGATTTTGGCAAACCCCTTTTTATTCACCACCCCCGTAGAATCCAAAAAATATACATTCTCAAAAATTTCACTATTTGCAAACCACAATCTATCTTGTCCGATATTTGAGCCAATGTATATGCAAGGTATGTTTTTGGTATGCAAGGTAGTGGCTAACACCTTAGCAATCGCTAGATGTCCTCCTGTCCCCCCGCCAGTAATAACAAACATCAATGTGTATGCCCGGTATGGTGCGTTTTAGAATCATGCGCATCAATTTGGCAGCATAATGGCACTTCTTTGGTTGTTTTTAATCCTAAAGCTTTCCATGCGCCAAATCCCCCGACCAAGCGATAAAGATTAGTATAGCCCTCATGTTGCGCCCAAAGAATAGCCGTATGAGCACTACCAGCAGGGGCAAAAATATCCTCGCCTTCATCATAAAATACAATCTTTACGTTCTTATCCTCACCTAAAAATTCCAAAAACTTCTCTTTACTCTGTCCTTTGGCATCCTCCTTCCAGTTCCACTCGCTACCATCTGTATTGGCGCTTAAAGATTTTGTAAACTCAAAATGCATAGCATTTGGGATAAGCCCTAGATTATAAATCCCTCTTGGGAGAGTGGCAATCACAATAAATCCATCGAATGCTCTCTCTAAACTTCTAGAATCTATAAGCTGATAATTATATAGCTGCGCGCGCTGTATAAGTGCCATAGCTTCCTCTTTTGCCTTAGAGATTCCCGGATCTTGAGAATCTAGCATCTGCTTTGTTTGGAGCTGCAAATACACGGAATCTAATGTTAGAAAATGATTATTTGCTGGCTTATCGCACCCGCTAAAGATTAGCGCAACAATCACAAAAATAATTTTTTTCATTTATGCTCTTAAAGTATCAAGCTGGCTTGATACCTTGTTTTTCTTGGTCTTAGCATTTTGCAACGCAGATCTAGTCTGCTCCAAAATATTTGCAGGGGCATTTTTAAGAAAGTTTGGATTTTCTAACTGCATAGAAAGCTTCTCTATTTCTTTGCTAAGCTTAGCTTCCAGTCCTTTTAAGCGCGCAATGATTCCATCCAAATCAATACCATCTAGCTGCACAAAACACTCACACCATTGGCCTACATCTCCGACACTTCGGATATTCTCAGGCTTAGAATCTACAAGTTTAATCTCCTGCACTCGCGCAAGCTTACACACAAAGTCTCGCATTAATGCATAATCCACTTTTCTATCAAGAACGACATAAGCACATGCAATAGGTGTATTTCCTATTTCTAGCGTAGCTTTTATACGCCTAAGAGTGGTAATAGCGTCTTTGATTCTCTCAAATTCTGCTTGTAAATCCTCTGTCTGCAAGCACTCTCTAGAGACGATTGGAAATTCTGCAATCATTATGGAATCATCTGTCTCTATACTACTGCCATTAAGCATATGCCACAAACTATCACTTAAAAATGGCATAAAAGGATGCAAGAGTTTGAGTGCTTGCTTAAAAATCGCACCAAGCTCAAAAATAGCTTCTTTTTTTGCTTTGGCAAATTCTATCCCCCAGTCACAAAATTCATCCCACAAAAAGTGCTCAAGCACATTGCAGGCTTCATTGAAACGATAAGAATCAAGAGCATTACGTAATTGCTGTGTTGTGAGATGTAAGCGCGCATTCAGATAAATACCAAGCGGATGTGTAAAATCACTCAAATCCGCAAAATATGGAGAATCTGCCCGCAATTGCTTTGCATAAAGCAACAAGAATTGTGCGGCATTGTAAATTTTATTGGCAAAGTTTTTACTCAAATCAAGCTGGGAATAAGAGAGCTTGATATCGCGTCCTTGCACACAAAGACTAGCCAGACAATAACGCAAACAATCAGCACCATAATTCTTGATAATTTCTAGTGGGTCAATCACATTGCCTCGTGATTTGCTCATTTTATTGCCAAATTCATCGCGTACAAGTGCATGCAAATAAATATGTCTAAAAGGTAGTTTCTTTAGTAGAGATTCTCCACTCAAGAGCATTCGTGCCACCCAAAAAAACAAAATGTCAAAACCTGTGATAAGTAAAGAGTTTGGATAAAACCGTTGCAAGTCATCTGCTTCATAGAGATTTGTTTGGGTGTCTGTGCCATTCCCCCATCCAAGTGTGCTAAATGCCCATAACCCAGAGCTAAACCAAGTATCAAGTACATCAGGATCTTGCGTCTTAATCACGCGCGAGCATTTGGGGCATGTCGGATAGTCATGCTCGCTAGCGACTTTTTCGCCGCATTCGCAATACCACACTGGGATTCTATGCCCCCACCAGAGCTGCCTGCTAATACACCAATCTCTTAAGTCATTCATCCAAGCATTGTAATTATTAAGCCAAGTAGAAGGGAAAAACTTCACTTCCCCATCATTGACACTTTTTATTGCATTCAAAGCAACTTCTTTTTTGACAAACCATTGCTTTGAGATATAAGGCTCTATGATGTTCCCACAACGATAGCACTTGCCAACTTGGTGTGTGTAGGATTCTATTTTCTCTACAAATCCGAGATTTTGTAATTTTGCAATTATTGCATCCCGTGATTCTAAGCGTTCTAATCCTTTAAATTCGCCTGCAAGAGAGTTTAAAATGCCTTTTTCATCAAATACAACAAGGAAGGGCAAATTATGCTTTTTGGCTACTTCATAATCATTACTATCATGTGCTGGCGTTACTTTGACACAACCCGTGCCAAACTCCATATCCACTGAAGAATCTGCAATGATTGGAATCTCGCGCTCACTTAATGGTAGAAGTACACTTTTCCCTACAAGGTGTTTATAGCGCTCATCATGAGGATTTACCATCACCGCAGTATCGCCAAAGAATGTTTCAGGACGCGTAGTAGCTACTACTATGTATTCCCCATTGCTTTGCGCGATGGGATACTTAAGATAATACAAGCTACCTTCATTCTCTTCGTATTCGACTTCTATATCGCTCAATGCACCATCGTGGCTACACCAATTAATCATATAGGAATCTTGCACAATCAAACCCTGAGAAAACCACTCTACAAATGCTTTTTTGACGGCATTTTGCAGTCCTTCATCCATCGTAAAACGCAATCTACTCCAAGCAGGGCTTATCCCTAAAGTGCGCATTTGCTGCAGAATCTTGCCTCCAGATTCTTCTTTCCACTCCCATACTTTCTGGATAAATTTTTCTCGGTCAAGTTCTTGTTTGCTAATACCTTGTGTAAGCAATTGCTTTTCTACAATATTTTGGGTTGCGATTCCTGCGTGATCCATTCCGGGCTGATAGAGTGTCGCATAGCCATCCATTCGCTTATAGCGAGCGATGATATCTTGCAGGCTTAAAGTAAGTGCATGTCCTATGTGTAATACCCCAGTAACATTTGGGGGTGGCATCATGATGCAGAAATTTTTTTCTTTATTTCTATTGACTTCAAAGTAACCACGAGATTCACAAATCTTATAAATCTCAGATTCTATCGCGGCGGGATTGTAGCTTTTTTTTTCTTGTGGGGTTTGTGGGGTATTAGCAGAATCTTCGAGTCCCTGCGAGGAGTCTGATTTCGTATCCATCAAATAAACCTTAAAGTTACTTTGTTTATAATTGCGCGATTATAGCTAAAATCAAGGAGTTTCCATGACCTACGAGGTGAAATCACCAATCCTAGGATTTGAGAATATTACGAAGGTTGTGTTGCAACCAATCGATGAAGCTTTTTATAAGCTCGATGCACTTGATGGCAATATGCAACTCATACTCATCAATCCCTACACTATCCTTAAGGAATACAATTTCACAATCCCCACTGCCCTGCAGCTTATGCTTGAAATAGAAGAAGGCAAAGATAAGGTAGAAGTGTATTGTGTACTTGTCGTACAAAGCCCAATAGAAGAATCTCAAGTAAGCCTGTTGTCTCCAATCGTAATCAATCCAAACAAAAACTATATAGCTCAAGTGCCGCTAAGTATTAAGGATTATCCTAATTTTGGTGTTACAAAGCCTATCAAAGAATTTCTACCCAAAGAGCTTTTAGAATCTCTGCAGTAAATGGCACAATCCCAGCTCAATCTTGAACAAAAGGCTGCTGCAAGTGCCCCGAGTGGTTACAACCTTATCATAGCCTCAGCTGGCACTGGGAAGACATCTACGATTGTAGGCAGAATCTCTCACTTACTCCACAATGGAGTTTCTCCTCACAAAATCCTACTCCTAACCTTCACCAACAAAGCGAGTCAAGAGATGATAGAGCGAGTAGCGAGATTCTTTAATCCGCAAATTGCTCAAAATATAGAATCTGGGACTTTTCATGCGGTAGCCTATCGCTATGTCAAGCAACACACAAATATCCGACTTAAACAACCAAAAGAATTAAAAATGCTTTTTAGGAGCGTGTATGAAAAAAGAGTATTTCTCAATCGCTCAAACCAACCGCCTTACTCAGCACAATATCTTTATGACATATATTCTCTCTTCTTAAATAGTGGCTGCAAAGATGGGTTTACCAAATGGATAATCCAAAAGACGCCTACACAAGAAATCTATACAGAGATTTATGAAGATGTGTTGCAGGAATTTAAGGAACTTAAAAAATTGCACAATTATGCTGACTACAATGATCTCTTGCTACTTTACAAAGAAGAGATAAGCAAGAATCCACCAAATTTTGCTGAAGTACTATGCGATGAATACCAAGACACAAATCCCTTGCAAGATTCTATCTTGAAGGCACTCAATCCAAAAAGTTTATTTTGTGTAGGAGATTATGATCAAAGCATTTATGCGTTTAATGGCGCAGATATTAGCATTATCAGTAATTTTATTCAGACTTATCCCAATGCAAGAGTGTTTAGCCTTAGTAAAAATTACAGATCAAGCCAACAAATTCTCTCTCTGGCAAATGAGGTAATACAGCACAATCAAAGAATCTATCCAAAAAAACTTGAGGTGATAAAGCAAGGAAATTTTTCCGCTCCAAAACTCTTAGGCTTTGATGAGCTTTTTTTGCAATACCAAGGCATAGCGCAGCACATCGCTCATAGTAATTGTAAGCATACTGAGACAGCTATAATTTTCCGAAACAACTCAAGTGCTGATGGAATCGAAGCTAGCTTAAGAACACTCAATATTCCTTGCAAACGCAAGGGAAGCTCGAGTTTTTTCGAAAGCAAAGAAGTGGTTCTCATGCTTGATCTTTGCACGATTCTCACCCATCCAAGCGATATGATGGCCTATATCAACGTATTGAGTTATGGCAAAGGCATTGGCTCATCAATGGCAAAAGATCTGTTTGAATCTTTTGTAAGGCTTGGTAATGGCATAGCATTACAAGGTGTTTTTGAACCAAATAGCACAATACCTGCATACGAAAAGAAGAGCAAAAACACACAACTAGGACTTTTTGATGATTTCTTTAACTTGCAAGCAAAGGAACGTTTTGATTCTATATTGCATGCAGGTTTTGCTTCACATCCTATTTTTGAACATCCAAAATTGAATCTCCAAAGCGCAGAGTTTTTGAATGAGTTTTATATCCTGCTCCATACGAACAAAACTCTCACGATTCCAAAGCATTTGATAATGCAAATTGCCAAAAGTGAATTTTTTCAGAAAATAACCCAAAACATCGCCAAGGAACGCGCCAAAAACAAGGATGGCAATATAGATTCCCAGAGATTGCAAAAGGCACAAGAAAATATCAAGCGTAAAATCATGCTTTTGTATGATCTCTCTTGTAACTACCAAGATATGCGCGCATTTTTGAATGCAATGGTACTCATCTCGACAGAAGCAAGCGAAGGCAGTGGTATCAATCTCTTAAGCGTGCATGCAAGTAAGGGTTTAGAGTTTAAAAATGTGTATGTAGTAGATCTTATGGAAGGAAGATTCCCCAATCTTAAGCTTGTTACTAAAGGTGGGAGTATCGAAGAGGAGCGAAGATTGTTTTATGTAGCAGTGACAAGAGCAAAAGAAAACCTCATTCTTTCATATGCCACAAAAGACATGATAAAAAATATTGAGTATACACCTTCACGTTTTTTGTATGAGGCGAAATTACTTGCAAACTAGGCGATGTGATAGCTTTGTCCCTTGACAAAACAAGGCAAAATCACTAAAATTGCTGCCTTGTGCGGACATCAACTTATTTTAAAATGCTTTAATGACCCGTTAGCTCAGCTGGTAGAGCAATTCCCTTTTAAGGAATGGGCCGTTGGTTCGAATCCAACACGGGTCACCACTATCCCATCAAATCATATATTTATATTATGCAAAGATTGATTTTGGATTAAGATTAAGTGGCCCCGTCATCTAGTGGTTAGGATACCACCCTTTCACGGTGGCTACAGGGGTTCGAGTCCCCTCGGGGTCACCACTTTGTCTATTTATTGAAAGTGGTCGCTTAGCTCAGTTGGTAGAGCGCCACCCTTACAAGGTGGATGTCATAAGTTCGAGTCTTATAGCGACCACCATTATCTGGAGCGGTAGTTCAGCTGGTTAGAATACCTGCCTGTCACGCAGGGGGTCGCGGGTTCGAGCCCCGTCCGTTCCGCCACTCTTGGAATATCCCCCAACACACTTCTTATTTATCAGTTATTTCGATTACTTCTCATAGGACTTTATAAAGCAGTTAGATTAAGATTAAAAAAGCAAGAAAGAAAAAGATGAGTGGTGGCTTGAGGCGGAATCGAACCACCGACACGAAGATTTTCAGTCTTCTGCTCTACCGACTGAGCTATCAAGCCAAAGATGGGGATTATATCTGGTAATGCTTAAAAACACACTTAAAAAGGAGGAATTAGTTATCGGTTTGTTCCACGCTAGCTTGCTCGAAGTTTGCCATGAGATCTGCTGGGATTTTGTTTTTAAAATTTTCAATAGAAAAATACACACCTTGTTTTTGTGCTTCCTCAAGGAGTCCAAATGCTTTGTGAATATTTGTCGAGCTTCCTCCAACATGGGATTCAAAAAGACAATTGATTACTGCCAACGCATAAGCACCCTTTTTGGCGTCATCATGAGCTGAATGTGGGTTAGTCATAAAAGAGATATATTCTATGAGCGATTCATCAAATCTCCAATGATTAAATAAAAATCCCAAAAATGAAAGAGAATCTACCCCGCAGCACTCCTCTTCTACTAAACTTATATTTGTAAAGTTCTGCTTTTTAAGTTTTTGTAAAAACTCCTCATCCTTACCCAAAACGCGCAAAGAATTCGAAAATAAAATCACACCGAGTCGCAAAAGCATAGCGCAAGGCACAAGCATCTGAGATAACTTCTTATCTTCTTCGCCTAACCAGTCAGCTACGAAGTTTGCCTCTCTAGCACATGTATTCATAAATTCACCAGTATCAATTCCATAAGGAGAAACATCGATACGAAAAACATTCTTGATGGAATTTGCAATCGTGATATTTTTCACATTACTTACGCCTAATAGAGAAACAACTTGCTGGATTGTCGAAACCTCGCGGGAAAGCCCATAAAAAGGGGAATTAGCTAATCGTAGTAACTCAGCAGTCAAAAGTGGATCTTCCTGTATTATGGCTGCTACTTTTGTGATATCAACATCAGCACCCACAGAATCTATATAATCACGTAATTTCACAACTGTCGCTGGTAATGGTGGAAGATTATCAATCGTTCTAAACAACACTTCATTCATTGCTATAAACCTGATTACTAAAATGCGCTCATTATATCAAAATCGCTCTGTGTTTTGTTTTGAGAACAAAATAGCTTCCAATAAAACACACAAAAAAAATAGTTAAAAGTGCGAGAAAATGTGGAGCAATATCTGAAAAGCTCGCACCCATTTGATTGAGGTTAATAAATCCCTTAATTCCATGGTACGCGGGGATAAAATAACTCAGATTCCTCAAAAATGCAGGCAAAAGTTCGCTTGGCCAAATAAAACCCATGATAAAAACAAGTGGCATAGAGGAGATAAAAACAATTTGTGTTGGAAGGCTTTCATCTTTTAAACACACCCCAAGAAATATCCCACACATTGCACAGCAAAAAATAAACATAAGTGCGAAACACCAAAAATCACTCGCACTCGCATGGATATTCACTCCAAAAAGCACAAACAATACGCCAAAATAAAACAAAAACCACACACAATAAATACTGCTAAAAGCCAAAACTCTTGCCAATATAAGAGAGCTTATATTGCAACGCAAAAAATATGGCACATCAGTATTTGTGTATAAATCTTTTGGAATTTTAAGATTCACTGAGATTCTATTCTGATAAGCACCTAGAATCGCACTGCCTCCAATAAGCGTTTGGTGTAATATAAACACAAGCACAGCAGCAAGAGCATAATTGATATATCCAAGGCTTGGATTAAAAAGTGCTATTGGCTCATAAGAAATAACATCCAATGATAAGGCATCCGGATTTGCTTGACTAGAAATCTTATGAGCCAATTCATCTATGGCACTGTGGATTCCTTCAATTATCGCACCATAAATCAAAAAGTATGACGCATTCCCCATATACGAAACTATACTTCCAACACCCATATACGCACTGGATTCAAAACCTTTTGGGATAAATAAAATGCCTTGAGCTTGAAAATTTTCGATAATTGTTTGTGCTTTATACAGAGAATCCACTTCCTCAAAAAGTGTGATTTGCGGACTTGCACCAACCAAAAAAACCAATTCTCTTGAAAGAGTGCTTTTATCCTCATCAACAATGAGCAATTTTTGGGAGAGCACATTATCATTAAGATAAGGCATTGGATATAAGATTCCATACACCATAGAGCCTACAATGATTACAACCACAACAATTTTATTGCTAAAAATTGCCCTGTATTCCGCTAGAAGAATTTCTAAAAACCTCATTGATTTCTCCTTAGCGCATATATTCCAGCTCCAAGTACAAAGAACAGAACAAAAAAGAGCATGCTACCTAGAATCTTGAACCCAAGCTCCAAAGAACCACCATAGTTTGCCTGTTGGACATACAAGTCCATAAAAGATGATATTGGCAAGAATTTACTCCACATCAGCGCTAGGAAATTCATGGAATTTTGCGGATAGGTAACGCCAGCAAATGCTAGACTAGGAGCTGTATAAACGGCAATAACCCCTATGCTTTTGCGCATATCCTGCAACAATGATTGGATAAAAACCACCACACCATTTACGCCTAAGATCAACACCAAAAGACCCAAAATCAAAAGTCCTAGATTGCCTCGAGATTGATAACCTAAAACTTTCAAAAACACCAACATACAAATTCCCCAAAACAAAAACATACCAGAATTAAAGCAGTAGCGAATAATTAGACTTTTGCTTGAGTTCGGAGGAAAACGCAGTAATCCTATCATTCCTAATGCACTAAGAATCTGCAGCATACAAGGCAATAAAAGCACGAGCAAAAATTGTGCATAGTTGCTATTGGCGTTATAAAGAGGCGTAATCTGCGAAAAAATAGGCATTGCTTTAGCTTTTGCAAGCTGCATATCTTGGCTGCTGATGAGATTTTTTCCAACCATGGCTTTCGCATTTAATGTACTTACAACTTGCAAAAATGCTGAGTTCAATGACTTGCCAATAAGCACGTATTGCGCATTGTAATAAAAGGCGAGTTTGGCTCCTATGCCTAATTTGATATTGCGCTCATAGTTATATGGAATAACGATAAGTGCATAAATCTTAGCAGTACTAAGATCAATCTTTGCTGCATGGATAGAATCATATTCACGCACGATTTGCATGCCAGGAGAAGCATTTACGCTGAAAATCACTTCGTCGCTTAAAGTGGATTTATCTAAATTCACCACACCAATCGGAAGATTTCTAGGCAAAGATGCACTAAAGACTGCATAAATAAACCAAGCAATCAAAAGTGGCAGCACAAAATAAATGAGGAATAAAATAGAGCGCTTGCTAAGGAAAAGCCAAATTTGGTGTATTTTATTGTTTGTCTTAAAGAGATTCAATCAAGCACCTATTGTTACAACCGCACTCATTCCAACCTTAAAATCACCATTATTTTCTAATGGAACAGCTTCTATCTCAAAACTACGCAAATCATAGCCTTTGGAGTTTGAAGTAGCCCTCCAAGTAGCAAAATCTCCCATCACAGAAACATAACGCACTTTAAATTTTATCTCTTTATGTAAAGCAGGAATAAAGGCGCTAAATTCATTGTCAATCTGAAAATTTTGCAAATATTCTTCGCTCACATTTAAGCGTAACCATACATCTTTGGTATCTACAAGCATAACCACAGGGAATCCCGTAGGGCTAAGTTCTCCTTCACTCAACAATATATTTGACACTTCACCACTAGCTGGCGCATAGGCTTGTATGTCTTTAATGTAGGCCTCAACTTCATTGAGCTGACCACTCGCAGCAATTTCCTTTTGTTTTGCTGCTTCTTTTGTTTCTTTGCTTGCACCATCAAGAGCGATTTTGTATTGTTGCAAGGCAGCATTTTCATTGAATTTAGCATTTTGGAACGCAGTGAATGCTTCATCTCTACGTTGCAAACTTGCAACGCCATTTTTATACAAATCTTCTATCCTCTTGTATGTATTTTCAGCGAGCTCACGCATTGCCCTTGCGCTATTGTACATATCACGAGCAGAGATTATGCTTTCTACTCGAGCCCCTTTGTGTGCCTCATCTGATAGTGCTTTTGCGGCTTCATAGCCTGCTTGGGCTTGGGTAAGTTTTGCTTCGAGCTCAGGAGATTCTATTGTGAAAACCAAATCTCCTTTTTGCACCAAATCTCCCTTTTTGACAAGCATAGAACCGATACGCCCGGCAATTTTTGAACTCACCTTATATTCTCTTGCTTGAATCTGTCCTTGCAATATTTGGGGTTTTGGAGTATACGCTTTATAAAAGCTCATCACAAGCCAAACAACTAGTACAGCTACTACAATTGCTACAAAACCAATCTCAAACTGCTTTTTCATGCCTATTCCTCAATTTTGGAATTTATAAAATAAATCTATTTCATCACTCAAAGCAAGAAGTTTTGAAAGTGCAATAATCGCCTTAAAACCCACACTTTTTTGCTGAATGAGCACACTCTCAAGAGCATTTTGGGCATCAATGACCCGTGCGCTTGTTGCCATGCCTTGTTTGAATGCTCGTGTTTGGAGCTTGAGATTTTCTTGCGCGAGTAAGACAGAGGAACTAAGTGTATTGTATTCTTCTCGTGCAGAAACTGCCTCTTTATAAGTCCTCCGTACAAGCAAAGTAAGATCCTTTATTGCTTGTTCTCTGAGACTGATTAGCTCTAGCTCTGTTATTTTGGCGACTTGGTATTGTTGGATTCTCGCTCTTGGGGTAATAAATGAAAAATTTACTCCTACACCAACATACCAAGATGGCATATTTGCAATAATCAGAGAATCTTGTTTGTCAGTAACAAGATAACTTCCTATACCAACAATCTGAGGAGTAAAAGCTGCACTAGCAATATTTTTAGAGACACCAACACTTTGGATTTTATGCTCTAAGATACGTAGTGCAGGATAACTTGCTAAGGCTTTTTGCACATAATAAGATTCATCATGAAGCGCTTGCGTTGAAATCTCTATTTTTGAGCTTGGTATGAAATCCAGAGAATCTAGCGCACTTTGGAGTGCTAAATTAGCGCTTTGAAGTGCATTATTTGCAGAACGCAGATTGTTTTTAAATTTATCACTTGCCACTTGCGAAGCAAGAACTTCTAAATGCGCTATCTGCCCACTCTTTTCTAAAGCTAAAGCATTTTGGTAATGCAATTTTGAAGTTTCAAAATTCTGCACACATACAGCAAGAATATCTCGTGCCAATACATCAGCATAATAAATACTCACAAATTCCTCAAATGTAGCAAGTTTCTTGATACGCATGGCTTCATTGGCATCTTTTTTTGCAATATCTGCAAGTGCAATAGTAGAACGACGCAAACCACCAGTATAAAGTGGATAAACAATATTAAATGCACCTATCATGACATTACGTTCTAAGAGTGTGATTGGTTTAGCGAGATTTCGCAACAAAGAATCTAGTTGTGGCATATTGAATTGTGCAGAGGAAAAGTTTGGGGTATATTGCAGGACTTCGTTTAGATGAACATAGATACCTTGAAAATTGATTTCAGGCAAATAACTCAGTCTTGCTCCAAAAGCAAGCTTTTCAGCCCGCTTAACTCCTTGCTCTTGTGCTTTGAGAGCATCATTATTTTGCAACACCCTCTCCCAAGCGCTTTTGACATCAATCGGGCTTTTATTGGCTTCAAAATCCTGTAAGATAGAATCCTCAACACCAAACAAAGCACAAAATCCCAAGAAAATAAAAAATGCCAAAAGAAAATACTTCATGGAAATCTGCCTTAAGAAGAACAAAGTTGGGAATTATACTTGAGTGTTCTCTATTTGTCGTGGATGGATTTGAGCTTGCAACCATAAACCTCTATAAAACAATTCAAAAACTCCCAAAGGACATAGTTTCGAGAATCAAAGACATGCAGATCTTCATCAATCAAATAATATTCAAGACACAAACACCAAAAGAGCACATGGTATTGCCAACAAATTAAAAGAATATGGAGATGGGTCTATATTTTAGAGCGAGCATTGGATTCGATTCGTGAGACAACAGAAGAAATTGCTATGCGATCGTTACTTGCTTCTTCAAGAAGTTTTTTTGCATTATCAATTGCCATAGCAACCTGATCTTGGGTATTACCACTAATAGAGACCGCACCATCAGCTATAACATCAACCTTGTTTTGTGAAACTTGCACATAACCCCAATTAATGGCTACTAACTCCACCGAATTGTCATTTCTGATAAATTCGATAATGCCTGCTTTTAGAGACGATAATAAATTACAATGCTGAGCATACACCCCAAACTCACCTTCACTGCCGGGCAGAATGACGTTTTGGATTTCGTCATCAAATATTTTTCCATAAGGTGTGACGATGCTAAGTTTGAGATTTTCCATAGGTTTTCCTTTATGCTTTAAGTTTCTCTGCCTTTTCTAAAGCTTCCTGTATATTGCCAACCATATAAAATGCATTCTCTGGAATATGATCGTATTTGCCAGATAAGATACCTTTGAATCCTTCGAGTGTTTCCTCTAAGGTCACATATTTTCCTGGGCTTCCTGTAAATACTTCTGCAACAAAAAAAGGCTGTGAGAGGAATTTTTCAATTTTTCTTGCTCTATCTACAATCTGCTTGTCTTCTTCAGAAAGCTCATCCATTCCCAAGATTGCGATAATATCCTGTAAATCTTTGTATTTTTGCAGAATCTGCTGAACACCTGTTGCGATATTGTAGTGTTCTTCCCCGACCACTTGTGGATCCAGGATTCTCGAAGTGGAATCCAATGGATCAACCGCGGGATAAATCCCTTTTTCTGTAAGTTTTCTATTGAGCACTGTAGTTGCGTCAAGATGTGAAAACACAGAAGCTGGTGCTGGATCTGTTAAATCATCTGCAGGCACATATACAGCCTGTACAGAAGTAATGGAGCCCTTTTTGGTTGATGTAATACGTTCTTGTAATTTCCCCATCTCACTTGCTAAAGTTGGCTGGTAACCAACAGCTGAAGGAATACGACCCAAAAGTGCTGACATTTCTGCTCCAGACTGCGCATAACGGAAAATATTATCAATAAACATCAAGACATCCAAACCTTTTTCATCACGAAAATACTCTGCCATTGTAAGCCCCGTAAAAGCGATTCTATTTCTTGCTCCAGGTGGCTCATTCATTTGCCCGTAGCAAAGTGCAACTTTATCTAATACACCACCCTCTTGCATCTCATTGTACAGGTCATTACCTTCTCTTGTGCGCTCACCAACCCCAGCAAAAACCGAATAACCACTATGTTTATATGCGACATTATGAATAAGCTCCATAATAACAACTGTTTTTCCAACACCAGCGCCACCGAATAATCCAACTTTACCGCCTTTAGAATAAGGTGCGAGCAAATCTACAACTTTAATACCCGTCTCAAACATTTCAGTTTTTGTGCTTTGGTTATCAAAACTTGGTGCTTCTCTATGGATTGGCCATTTCAAATCACTCTGTAACGACTCTTTACCATCAATAACATCACCGGTAACATTAAAGATTCTCCCCAACACCGCTTCGCCTACAGGTACTTCTATCATTTGACCACGTGCCTTGACAGTTTGCCCACGCGTTAAACCTTCTGTCATATCCATAGCAATAGTACGCACACGATTGTCGCCTAAATGTCCTGCAACTTCCAAAACAAGATTATTTCTACGTTCTTCTACATCAAATTCGACATCAATAGCTTCATAAATAGCAGGCAGATACGAATCAAATTCGACATCAACCACTGGCCCCATAACTTGTATAATCTTACCTTGCATATACTCTCCTTTTTAAACTTATTTCATTGCTTCAACGCCAGCATTAATCTCTACAAGTTCTGTTGTGATAGACTCTTGGCGTGCCTTATTGTACGAAACACTTAAACTTTTCACCAAATCTCCAGCATTATTTGTAGCAGCATCCATTGCTTGTACCCTTGCACTATGCTCTGCTGCTAAGGAATCTATAAGAGCATGGTACATGTTGTATTCAATATACTTGTGTGCAAGCTCATCAAGTAGCTGGTCTTCGTCAATCTCAGATTCTATATTAAGCATAGAGAAATCTGTCAATGCGTCTTGCTCATTAATATTTATTGTGAGTGGCAGAATTGCACGAGATTCTAATTCTTGAGAAATCATATTTTTGAAACCATTGTGCACGATAATAACTTCATCTGTGAATCCCTGCAAAAAATCATGTACTACATTGTTAATGAATTTGGCAGCAGATTCATAAGTAGGACTAGAACTAAGTCCCACAACCTTATCAAGAACTTCGACATCATTAAAAGCAAAAAACGAGATCCCCTTTTTACCGATACCTCGTAGTCTTACCCGAACATTTTGTTCTTTATAATGCTTCATAAGACGCAATACTTCTTTGATGGTTACTTGATTAAATCCACCACACAAACCTTTATCAGCTGTAATAAAAACAATATCAATCTTTTTTATTTCTCTCGTTTTTGAGCTTTGAAAATATTTGCTATTTACGCTCTCTATGCCTTTGAGCAAAATCTTACGCACAATCTCATCAAACATTTCATTAAGTTTATGAGAATAGATTTTGGATCGTCTTGCTAATTCTTCAGTCTTTTTCAATTTAGAAGTAGAAACGAGCTTCATAGCTCTCGTTGTTTTTTGAGTGTTTTTTACACTAACTATCTTGCGTCTTATTTCTTTAAGATTACCACCCATATGTCACTCCCATAATTCCTAATCAATTGCTTGAATTAGACAGAAAAAGATGTCTTAAATTCTTTCAGCGCAATATTAAGCTCGGCTTCAAGTTCCTTATCTAAAGCTTTTTTAACACGAATATCCTCAAAAAGTTTAGGATATTTGGCTTCAATGAATGGATACAACTCCTCTTCAAACTTGACAATCCTACCAACAGGTATATCATCAAGATATCCTTGACTGCCGGCATAAATAATCACAACTTGCTTCTCAATGGCAAGAGGAGAATAAGGGGATTGTTTCAAGATTTCAACCATTCGTTGTCCGCGTTCTAACTGTTTCCTACTAACTTCATCAAGATCCGAAGCAAACTGCGAGAATGCTTGAAGCTCTCTGTATTGAGCCAAATCAAGACGCAATGTACCTGCCACTTGCTTTGTAGCTTTAATTTGTGCTGCTCCACCCACACGAGAAACAGACAAACCCACATTTATCGCAGGACGAATACCTGAATTGAATAAATTAGTTTCAAGGAAAATTTGCCCATCGGTAATGGAGATCACATTAGTAGGAATATAAGCAGAAATATCACCAGCTTGCGTTTCAATAATAGGGAGCGCTGTAAGAGAACCGGCACCAAGCTCATCACTCAATTTTGCAGCACGCTCCAAAAGCCTTGAATGCAAATAGAATACATCTCCAGGAAATGCCTCTCGCCCTGGAGGACGTCTTAAAATAAGAGACATTTCACGATAAGCTACTGCATGCTTGCTCAAATCATCATATATAATAAGCGCATGCCTACCATTATCTCTAAAATACTCTCCGATTGTTACGCCCGTGTAAGGAGCTAAAAACTGCATAGCCGCAGATGAAGATGCTGGGGCATTGACAACAACGGTATACTCCATAGCCCCATGTTCCTCTAATTTACGTACCACTTGCGCAACGGTGGATTCTTTTTGCCCAATAGCTACATAAATACATATAACATCTTGTCCTTGTTGGTTGATAATAGAATCTACCGCAACTGTTGTTTTGCCAGTCTGTCTGTCACCAATAATAAGTTCTCTTTGTCCTCTACCAATAGGCACAAGAGCATCAATTGCTTTGATGCCTGTTTGGAGTGGCTCATGTACAGATTTTCTTGCCATAATACCTGGTGCTTTTTCCTCTACAAACTTATATTCACTTGCTTCAATAGGACCCCGACCATCAATTGCTTCGCCTAATGTATTGATAACACGTCCTACTACACCATCACCCACAGGCACTTTCATAAGCTTTTTTAAGCGTTTAACTGAGGAGCCTTCTTTGATATCCTTACCATTACCTAAGACAACTACTCCGACACTTGATTCTTCAAGATTGGAAGCAATACCAATATCACCGCTCTCAAATTCCACCATTTCATAGTACATAACATTATTCAATCCATAAACGTTTGCAACACCATCAGCATAAGCAAGAACTCTGCCTGTCTCGCTAATATCCACATTAATATCAAAGCTTTCAATGCGCTCTTTTATGATTGCACTTACCTCTTGAGATTTTAATTTTGCTACCACTTTTTCTCCTTTGAATCTAAGAATTAAAATGCTTTTAAAATATATGCACTCAGATCACTTAGAAATTTCTCCTTTGAAAAGGAAATCTCGATTCCTAAATCATCTACACTCAACCTAATACCTTCAATCATCACTTGCTCTTGTTTAATATTCAAAACCACATTCAACTTGCGAGAGAGACTCTCAGCAATCATATCTTGAGTCTTCGAATCTAAACCATCTTTTGTTTGCAAGACTGCTACAAATTGCTTTTTTTGTGCAAGCAAACGCTTCTCTAACATATCCGTTATATTTTGTAATACCTGGATTCTATTTTCTAAAACTATGATTTTAAAAAAATTCTTTAAGCGCTCATCGATTGTTTCAAATAGATTCAAAAGCAATTCTTCTTTTTGTTTGGTAGTCAAAAATGGAGAATAAATCAAGTCTGTAATTTGTTTCTTGCCTAAAGCATCGCTAATATTTGACAATACACACAAAACATCCTCAAGTTCCTCAATAGAAAATACCTGAAAAAGTGCTTGCACATATTTTTTGGCTATTACATCCATGGTCAACTGATCCTTTTTGTGATGATTTCAACATAATCCCTGTTGTCAATAACAATATCCTTGGAATGCAAAACGTCGTCTAAAACTACCCGAACGCTTTCTCTTAGAGCAAGAGTATTCTCGAAGTCCATATTTGCGTTCATCGTAGCTTCCATAGACTCTATACTCACCTGTGTTATTTTGGCAAACCTATCTGAAATCAAATTAGCTTCTTTCTTTGCTGTTTCTACAATCTCTTGCGCTGTCAACCTACTTTCTTCTAATTTTCTTAAAGCATTTTCTTTTTCTTGTCTAGCTATATGCAACCTATTTTGAACTTCATCCAATCGGGAAGCGATATTCTCTTTTCTTGTCATTAGAATCTCTTTAATGTGCGGATAAGCAAAATACCACAAAATAGCAGCAAATAAAATGAAATTTATCAACCTTTGAACAAAATCATTATCTCCTTCATTGAATCCAACTCCAAACGTAAAGCTTGGAAGCAAACCAACAAAACAAAACAAAAATATCTTTCTCATTTTCATTTCCTTAACAAATCTCTAAAGGATTTTGAGTTTATGCGCTATAGCTTGCTTATATTCATCAATATGGGTTAAAAGTTCGGTTCTCAATTCTTTTTGGTCATTTTTTGATTGTTCTCGAAATTTCATAAAACGATCATCAAGCTCTGCTTTTTTTTGTTGAATAGCCGCTTCAAAAAGATCTTTTTCTTCTATATTGGCTTGTTCAATAATATCTTTTGCTTCTTGCTGTGCTTTAGATATTATCGCGTTTATCTCTTCTTCGATTGTAAGAATATCTTGAGCGTTGTTTTGTGTGTCCTGGAGATCTTTTTTTATGTGTTCATCACGTTTATCCATAAACTCAAACACAGGCTTATATAACCATTGATTCAAACAAACCAAAAGTATCAGAAAACAAACAAAAACCAGTATCATGAGATACGGATTAACTGATATACCCATCCTTGAAGGCCTCCTTTAACTAATGTCTTGTTTTGCCATCCATTCTAACAAGTTAAGTCTTTTAATAACTTAAAATTTTAAGCTTTAAACTGGATTTTTTTCAAAAAATCTACTATTTCCACATTTTGATTAAATTCTACATAAAGCCTATTGTTTCTGAGGTTTGCCTTGAAGTTTTGCTTAAGAAGTTCTGTAAGTACACTATGTAACAATTCCCTATCGACATGCGATTTGTTTATCATCTTAGGATGTCTATCCTCATCTATACTATTCTGTGTTTTTATATTTCTAATCAACATTTCACTCTCTCGTACAGTGAGCTTTTGTCCAATGATAGAATCTGTTGCTATTCTCTGTTCGTCTGGACTTAATGTGATAAGAATCTTCGCATGACCCTGTGTAAGCTTGCCTTCCATAATATAATCCTGCACAAATTTTTCAAGATTGAGCAAACGGAGAGTGTTTGTGATTTGTACACGAGATTTCTTGATTTTCTGTGAGAGTTCTTCATGAGTAATGTTATATTCATTCAGGAGCTCTTGGTAGGATAATGCCAATTCGATTGGATTGAGCTCTTCACGCTGTATATTTTCTATGAGTGCAAGCTCACGCATTTTGTCGAATTTAATGTCAGCCAAAATAGCTCTGATACTTTCCATTCCAGCGAGCTTACTAGCTCTAAGCCTACGTTCCCCTGCAATTAAGATATATTCACCATATCTATCTTCGCATACCACCACAGGTTGCAGCAAACCATGTTCTTTTATAGAATCCGAAAGCTCTTGCAACGCGCTTTCATCAAAATTTTTGCGAGGCTGGTAAGGATTTGGTTTTATGTTTTCAATATTTAATTCCAACACAAGTAGAGAATCATTATCAGCATGCAAACTATTCTCATACGACTCACCCACTTCCCCTAAAATAGCACCTAACCCCCTACCTAAGCCTCTTTTGCTTTTTGCCATCATTATGCACCCTCTAGGATAAATTCCGCGAGATTTTGATAAGCAATGCTTCCGCTAGATTTAGCATCATAAAACAAAATAGGTTTTCCAAAACTTGGAGATTCCGCTAAGCGCACATTTCTTGGAACAATAATATACTCTTCTCTTTTTTTTGTGTGTCTAAAAAGCTTATCTCCAAAATGCTGACTTAAATCATCAAGCACTTGACGCGAGAGATTGTGCTGGCTTACAAACATTGTAGGTAAAAATCCGCGAATACTGAGATCGGGATTACTTGTATCTTTGATAACCTTTACTGTGTTGAGAAGTTGGGCTAATCCCTCAAGCGCATAAAACTCACATTGGATTGGCACGATGATGGAATCTGAAGCCACAAGCGCATTTACTGTCAATGCACCAAGTGCTGGAGGAGAATCAATAATAATAAAATCATAATTATTTTTCACCTCTTCTATTTTATTGCGCAGCATAGTCTGTCCATTATTTTTCTTGCTATAAAAATCTTTTTCAAATCCCGCTAAACCGATATTTGCGGGGACAAGATCAAGATATGGAATCTCATCAAGACGAATGATTACTTGAGAAATTTTCTTGGAGCCGCTTAATACATGATAGGCATCAATTTGCACTTCATTACGACGGATACCAAAAGCTGTAGTAGCATTGGCTTGCGGATCACAGTCAATAAACAAAACCCGCTTTTCCGAGGTAGCCAGAAATGCTGCTAAATTAACAGCTGTAGTTGTTTTGCCCACTCCGCCTTTTTGATTTGCAATAGTTATCACTTCACACATTACTGATCTCCATAAATCCATATAAAATTACCTAAGACTATAAATCACTTGAGAATCCACGCAAATAGAACCATCTTCAAGTAACCTCGCATCCTTAAAAAACAATTCTCTACCCTGATGGTGGAAGCTAAAAGCAAAATTATTTTCAAATTCTAACTGATAGAATCTGAAAATCTGCTTCCAAGATTCTGTTTTTTCTACCGTTTGCAAGTAGTTTTGCACAAACGTTTTTTTATCGATATTCATGCTTACGCCTTTTTCTATAGTCCCATATTTTGCGATATCTGCGCGATGAGTACCAAAAAGATTCACTCCTATTCCACATACTAATGTATTCTGTATTTTTGTGCTTAACACCCCACCTACCTTATCTCTTTCTACATATAAGTCATTAGGCCATTTGAGCCATACTTTTGAGCCAAGAGCCTGTAGGTTTTGTTTTAGTATGTAGCCAAAAAAAATGGACGCGGATTCTAATCTCAAATCATGTGGCAACAGCTCTAATGGTAAAGCAAAAGAAAAATATAAGGCATTTGGCGTATGCTCCCAGGTATTTCCCCTAGATCCAATCCCTTGAGTCTGAGACCTACAAATAATGCACACAGGCGCCTGTAGCTTAGAATCCTTTAGGGCACCAATCAAAAAAGTTTGTGTAGATTCCAAAACATCATATTCCAAAATTTCCATAACTATCCCTGCAATCACCTCATCACAAAGCTAAAATTCTTTATAAAATCCCCAGCTCTCCCTTGCTTGAGTGATTTCACTTTTTGATACATGCACAATCATAAGACCCTCGTATTCTTGCAAGCTATCCTCTATTTTCCCATAGGCATTGATATACAAGCTATCTCCGTAAAAATTCCAAGTGCTCCCATCTACCAACTCATTTCCTACACGATTTATTCTTAGAAGTGCACATGAGTTTAAAAACGCGCGCATTTTGCATAAAGAGCGCCATCTTGCATGTGTATCAAAGGTATTTGCGCAAGGTACGATAAGCATATCATAAGCTTCTTTTTTGATGCGAATAAAGATTTCATCAAAATGAAGTTCAAATCCCGATAACACCCCAATCTTTAGAGCATCCTGTTCAAAAGTTAGTGGTAATCTCGCGCTACGTGCTTTCTTGTTATCAAAAAACGCTCGTTCGTTCCAATGCTCAAATCCAATCAAACACTGTGGGAGATAAAACTCTATTTTTTCTGTGCCTCTGATAAGGGCAATTGTTTTGTATAATCCCTTGGTGTTGGATAACTTGCCCCAAACTCTATGCTGTAATAAAACTTCATTATTAACAATAATAGGGGTAAGAAAATTTATGTTGTATTGAGCGCTTAAAGATCCAAGCATTTGGAGATTCTTAAAATTAGCACGAGAAAGAAGCGTGGCAGAACTCAAAGTTTTCAGTGATGTAAAAAATGGCTCAAATACATATTCAGGGAAGCAAAGCAAGGAGACTTGTTGTTTCTGACAAGTTTTAAGATACTGTTCTAAATAATTGAAATTAGGCACGTTAGCAATCTGCAAAAGCGCAAGATTCATTACTATCCTTCAAAATATTCCAAAATCAATAGCAATTGTACTATTAAAAATTGATGCAAAAATTCAGTTCCTATGTATCTTTAAACAAAGATCATAAAACATATCCCGTGAAAGTGAAAACTCCCAATTCTTTGTTCCAAGCTCTGGGAGTTGTTTGTAAAAAAACTCAACCCCACCTAAATGCATTTTTTGTGTATTCAAAAATGCAAGTTGCAAATGGTTTTTGTCCTTGCCTATAATCTTAAATTGCACCAACTCCAAATCATTACACGCAAAGCAGGGCATAGGATTTGCCTGTCCAAAAGGCTCAAATTCTTCAAGAATCTGCAACAAATCTTTGTTGATATAACAAGATGGAATCTCGCCTAAAATAGCGCTTTGTGCCTCTCCTTTTGTCTGGAGATTCTCATCAAAGAGTGTCATAAATCTCTCAAGATTTCTGGATTCTAAACTCAAGCCCAATGCCCCCTGATGTCCGCCAAACTCAAGCAAAAGCGAATGTTTGCTCTGGATATCTTGGGCTGTTTTTATCAAATCCACATTTCCATAGCTCCTTGCTGAGCCTTTGAGTATCCCTTGGCCATCATCACTTAGCACAAAGGCGCTTTTCTTATAGGTCTGCACAAGCTGGCTGCAGATTATCCCAAGCACACCCTTATGCCAATCTTTGTGGCTTGCATAGAGCAGATTGTCTTTTTGTATAAGCACATTTTGGGCTGAGCACAAAATCTCTTGTTGCACGATTTTGCGCTCGTTATTGATAGATTCTAAGTCTTTGTACAACTCTTTGGCGCGCTGCAAGTCAGGAGCAAGCAAAAATTCTAGCGCTTTGTTCGCATCACCCATACGTCCAGCACAATTCAAAAGAGGGATAAAACTGAAAGAGACATTTTCCGCATTCATTATCTTTATCTTCTGACGGATGACTTCACACATTGGCATATTTGATTTTTTGATGGAATCTAGGCCTTTTTTTACGAGGATTCTATTCACTCCGACAAGTGGCATCACATCTGCTAAGGTAGCAAGCGCCAGAAATGGCAAGAATTCTCCCATATTGATATCTGCACTGATTTCTTGCTTGATACTTGCGCACAGATACCATGCAACCACGCAGCCACAAATATCTTTGTATGGAAATTCACAGCCTGGCTGTTTTGGATTGATAAGTGCATCTGCCTTGGGTAAGGAATCTTGAGGGGTATGATGGTCGGTGATAATGAGCTTGAGATTCTCTTTCGCGCAGAATTCCCCAGCATCATAGGCGCTGATGCCATTATCTACACTGATAATTAATTGGAAGTTTTTGCTTGCTTCAAGTCTCTCTAAGAGCTTGGTTGAGATTCCATATCCATCGCTAAAACGATTGGGTATGACAACTTCAAAGTTTTTATACCCCAAAGTGCTAAAAAACTTATACATAAGCGCGCTTGCATTGACCCCATCAGCATCATAATCTCCTATGATGAGAATATTTCCATTTTCTCGCATGGTTTCTGCTACAAGATACGCACTTTGCTTGCTGTCTTTGAGCAAATCTGGTTGTGGCAAATCCTTGAGACTATAAATACCTTGTGGCGTGTTTCTTTGCTCTAAAATCTCTCGCACAAGAGCAGGAGTAAGCTTTTTTATCATCGCTTAGTGTTTTGCTGCTAGGGTTTGTTTCAAAAATTCCAAAATGATAGGGTTTGGGTTTTTTAGCCTTGAAGTAAATTCTGGGTGGAATTGCACGCATACAAACCACGGATGATCTTGCAATTCGATAGCGTCAATAAGCCCGTTTGAATATCCACTTACCACAAGCCCTGCGGATTCTAATGCTTCTTTGTATCTTGGATTTGCTTCGTATCTGTGGCGATGTCTTTCTTTGATAGATAAGCTTTTGTAGGCTTCATAGAGCTTGCTGGGTTTTTTGACTTTGCATTCGTATTCTCCAAGCCTCATTGTCGCGCCCATTGGTGAAGTATGTGTGCGAAGCTGTTTGTTCCCCGCTGTATCGATAAAATCTTCGATGAGATAAACCACTGGTTCTTTTGTGTCTTTGTCAAATTCTGTGGAGTTTGCCTCTTTTATCCCAAGTACATTACGGGCAAATTCGATAATGCTTAATTGCATACCAAGGCAGATCCCAAGTAATGGAATCTTGTTCTCTCGTGCATAAGTAATCGCCTTTAGCTTACCTTCAATCCCTCTTTCTCCAAATCCACCGGGTATCAGGATGGAATCCACCTCTTTGAGCGCCTGGATATCATGCTCTAGGCTTTGGCTATCAATCCATTTGATATTCACCCGTGCATTGATATTTGCGCCTGCGTGGATCAATGCTTCTGTGAGAGATTTATACGATTCTTTGAGCGAGAGATATTTGCCGACAAAGCCTATCGTGAGGCTTTCATCAGGGGAGATGATTTTTTTGACAAGCATATCCCACTCTTGCATGTTTGGTTTGAGTGTGCCAAGTTCGAAGATTCTCGCGATTGGGGTGAGAATCCCTTCGCGTAAGAAATCCAGCGGGCATTGGTAAATGCTTGGAGAATCCTTTGCCACAATCACGCTATCATCATCTACATCACAGCTCAGCGCAAGCTTTTTTTTGAGATCTGTGTCGAGATTCTTTTCACATCGTGCTACCAGAATCTGTGGGGATATTCCGATTCTGCGTAGTTCTTGTACGCTATGTTGGGTTGGCTTTGTTTTGAGCTCCCCGACTGCTTTCACAAGTGGTATCAAAGTCACATGCACACTTATCACACGCTTTGCTCCCAACTCATGCTTTAACTGCCTCATAGCCTCTAGATATGGCATGCCTTCCATATCGCCAACCGTCCCTCCAAGTTCGACTACAAGGAATTCACTTCCTTGACCAGCCAAATGGATTCTTTGTTTGATCTCATCTACTATATGCGGGACGATTTGAATCGTTTTGCCAAGATACTTGCCTTTGCGCTCATTTTCAATCACTGAGAGATAGATTTGTCCGGTCGTGAAATTATTGAGCTTATGGAAGTCTTTGTTCAAAAAACGTTCATAATGCCCTATGTCTAAATCCGTCTCTGCACCATCACTTGTCACAAAGACTTCGCCATGTTCTAATGGACTCATCGTTCCTGGATCGACATTGATATAAGGATCGATCTTGAGAATACTGACATTAAAGCCGCTGTGCTGCAAAAGCGTGGCTATCGAAGAAGAAGTAATGCCTTTCCCTAGAGAGCTCAGCACCCCACCTGTCACAAAAATATACTTTACCTCTGCCACTTTCATATACAATACCTTGTGTAATTTTTGTGTAATTATAAATTCTGGATTCTATAAATTCCTTGAAATTCTAGCCCTGAGGAATATTTACTGCTTTATGTCTTTGAATCTGTAAAATCACACCATCAAACAAACATCATTTAAGGAATACAATGCTTTTGGTAATACTATTTCTCCTAGGCTTTATCTTGCCTAGTATTATTTTGGATCTTTTGCAACGTGCGCATATCAAAAAGACTTTAAAACAAAAACCTATTTTGCTTGATGACAAAGACTACGCCAAAGCTGGCTACTATGCACTAGAAAAACTCTCACTCCACATAATACACAGCGTGGTAGATGGTGTTGTGTTTGGTTTTTGGATTGTTTATGGCTTGAGCGCGCTTGATTCTCAGCTTGCTGGATTGAATCCTTATTTGCACGGTATTGTGCTTATCTTATCTATTCTACTTCTTGGCTCACTTATTGGTATTCCATTCTCGCTTTATGAGACATTTAGCATCGATAAACGTTATGGATTCTGCAAGCAAGGCATTGGGTTGTTTCTTTTAGACCTATCCAAAGGCCTGCTATTTGTCATATTGCTTGGTTCAGCCATCATCTTTGGGCTTTTGTGGCTTATGAATCATTATGCATATTGGTGGATTACATGTTTTTGTCTCATTTTTAGCATAGTAATCCTGGCAAATGCTATCTATCCCACAATCATTGCGCCCTTATTCAATAAATTTTCACCACTCAAAGATGCAGAACTCACAAGTCGCATAGAATCTCTGCTCACACAAGCGGGCTTCAAATCAAATGGCGTTTATGTCATGGATGCAAGCAAACGAGATGGCAGGCTTAATGCATACTTTGGCGGTATCGGCAAGACAAAGCGCGTAGTGCTTTTTGATACATTGCTTGACAAAATCAGCACAGATGGTCTTTTGGCGATTTTAGGCCATGAGCTAGGACATTTCAAGAATAATGATATTCTCAAGAGTATATGTCTTAGAGGAGTCTTTTTGTTTGCGCTGTTTTTTATCGCTTCGCATTTTCCAAGTGCTTTTTTCACCCAAAGCAATATTCCAGAGACTAATGCTGCAATTCTTGGCATGCTTCTCTTGCTCGCTCCTGTGTTTTCGTTTTGGTTTTTGCCAGTTATAGGCTACTTCTCTCGCAAGGCAGAATATGGAGCAGATAGATTTGGCGCACAACTCTCAAGCAAAAGCCATCTAGCAAATGCCCTTGTGCGTTTGGTCAATGAAAACAAGACTTTTCCAAGCTCACATCCAATATATATCTTTTTCTATTATTCCCATCCACCACTTATAGAGAGACTGAAAGCACTTGATTATGAGATTGACTAGAGCTCTGGGGTTAGCTTGCATATCCAAAAAGCACTCAAAAACGCGCAAGCGATTCTAAAATCTGCTTGTTATGTGCGAGAATCAGCTGGGTTTGGATTAGATTACCCGCGCATTACTTTAGAATCAGAGCTCTTGCTCTGCTTTGTCTTGCAAAAAGAGAGAGTGTTTTTGCATGCGCATTCAGAGGATGCTTTAAGCCCTAATGAGCTGAGGCGTTTTTTTCAACTTATCTGGAGACGCTTTCATGCAGAACCAATAGAATACATTACAAAACATGTGAGCTTTTATGGGAGAGATTTTTTTATACAGCATGGCGCGCTTATCCCTAGATGTGAAAGTGAGATACTCATACAAAAAACACAAGAGCTTATCATCCATCATGAAATCACACAGATTGCAGAAGTAGGCATAGGCTCAGGTGCGCTATCAATCACTCTTTTGCTCCATAATCCACAACTCAGAATCTTTGCCACAGATATCAGCAAAGAGGCATTAGAAGTAGCGAGGGAAAACATCCAAAGATTTTCTCTTGGCCGTGCTATCTTGCTTTTTTGCGGAGAATTTCTAGAGCCTCTTATACAAAGAAATCTGCCTATACCAGAGCTTATAATCGCAAATCTGCCATATATTCCAAATGGCACAAAACTTCCTTCCCCTCTTGGATACGAACCACAAACTGCGCTTTTTGGCGGGACAAGAGGAATAGAGGCGATAGAAGAGCTGCTCAGAGTGTGCAAGAAGCATGGGGTGAAATTTGTGGTATGCGAAATGGGGTTTGACCAAAAGGCGCTCATACAGGAGATAGTAAAGCCGCTTGGATACAAGAAATTAGAGTTTTATAAAGATTTGAGCAATCATGACAGGGGATTTGTCTTGTGTTTTGAATGAATTTTAAGACTGGATTTCATAATTATCCTATAGAATCAATCTCCAAATTTTATATCAGTACCCAAAGGACAGCTCATGAAAAAGCTTGATAAGCAATTTTGGATGAAAATACATCTCTATTTGAGTTTATTTTTTCTGCCTGTGGCATTTATTTATGCGCTAACAGGCGCATTGTATATTTTTGAAATCCGCCAAAATAGTGGCGCACAGACTTGGAATTTCAAACTTGATTCTATGCCGCAAAAAGGCAAAGAGGCCGAGGTGATTATCCAAACCTTACTTGATGCTAACCTCCCTCTTCCTTCAAACACACAAGTGCGCAACCTTAAGGGCAATATGATGATGGGTAATGTCAAATACAGCGCTACTATCACCAAGGACCAAAAAGGCGAGGTGACCTTGCGCGTAGTTGATAGGAATCTTTATGGGGTCTTATTGATGATGCACAAATCCCAAGGAGATAAATTCACCTTAGGCAGCTACAAATTCACATTTTTTGATTTTATGGCTATTGGATTTGCCTGCTCTTTGATGCTTTTTTATTTTTCTGGATTGGTCATCACTTCGTTTTGTAAAAAAAATCGCAAAGGCGCGCTTTGCACTTTCTTAGCAGGGTTGATTCTCACAAGTGTGGCAGTGTATTTTAGTGTGTAGCAATAATTTGTCTGATGTGCTCAAATGCAGATTCTAGATTTGTGGAATCTATATGAAACGCACAAGGCTCTTTCCTATACACCTTGTCATAGTATTGCGTGATAAGGATATATGCCACCTGCTCTAAATCTCTAAGCTCAAATGCTTTGTGTGCTTGCAGCCAATATCGTTTGTCCATAAAGGGAGCAATCTTTTGCATAGCATGATTGAAAAAATCTAAATCTATATCGCCATACTGCTCTAATATACGTTGTATGCGGATTTGTAGCGGTGCAGTAATGAGGATTTTTACTCCATTTTTGTATGCGTTATAAATCATACTGGGCACCACAAGAGAGCCTAGCTTTTTGCTTTCGTTTTCTACCAAAATCTTTTTGCCTTCCAGCTCTCTTAGTCGTGCAAAAAGCAGATTTTCAAACATCGCTGCTCTTGGCTGCTGCCCACAGATTCCCCCGAAGCTTGAGCCAAGATGCATACTCAAAGATTCTATATCAAGAGAATGTTCATACATGCCAATCAATGTGCTTTTGCCACAGCCAGTAGGTCCGCTAAGGGTGAAAAATTGAGAATCTAGAGGTTTTGCAAGAAATTCCAAGACTTCCTTACGATAGGCTTTGTAGCCATTTGTCAGCCGCAGGGTGCGATAGCCAATGTTTTGCAGAATGCTCTGCAATGACAGACTTCTCATCCCCCCACGAGCGCAATAGATTCCAATCACTTGGGCTGGGGTAATACCAAGGGTACATAAAACTTGGGATATATTCTTGCATATGAGAGTAGCGCCTAAAACCTTTGCGCCAAAAGGATCTTGCTTATAGAGTTTCCCAACTTGCTCGCGCTCATTATCATCTAGCACAGGCACATTGCGCGCACCTACGATATGTGATGATGCAAACTCGCTGGGACTACGCACATCAAAAATCACATCCGCTTGCGCCAAAAAATCATGCGCAAGCACAATCAACCAATGTTTTGTTTTATGTGAAGTGAGCTTTCCTTACGCATCTTTATACGCTTGAGCGCGTTTTCATAGCGTCGGATTTCGGCTTCTGTCTGTGGTGTGAATGGCGGGATAGACTTCTTTTCGCCAGTTTTTGTATCGATTGCTACCATCGTGAAATAGCAGGTATTGCAATGGGTGACAAAATGGTTTTTGATATCCTCGCTAATAACCTTTATACCAACCTCGCAGCTGGTTCTACCCACATAATTCACACTTGCTAAAAAGATAATCAATGAGCCAATCGGGATAGGTTGCTTAAACATAAGATTATCCACACTCAAAGTCACTACACCATGTCCGCAATAACGAGTAGCACATGCATAAGCCACCTGATCGAGCAATTTCATCAATTCCCCACCGTGCACAACCCCACTAAAATTTGCCATACTAGGACTTGCAAGAATACTCATCGTTAAAGATTTTGTATCAAAAATATCTTCCATAACCACTCCTTGTGATAAATAAAATGGGTTTTATTATGCGCTTAGTGTGTTAATAGAGCCTTTTTAAATCATTAAAAAGCCCTACGCACATTAACCCGATAATACATACAAAGCCAAATACGCCTAAAATTGATATTACTTTTTTGTTTGCCTCTTTTTTGAAAAGCATTTCATACAACACAAAGAGAATCTGTCCTCCATCAAGCATTGGAATAGGCAAAAGATTCAAAAGCCCAAGATTAATAGAAAGTAGCGCGCACAGACTTACAAACACTAAAAAATCTTCATCAAATGTATAACCCAAAGCAGAAGCCATACCAACAACACCACTTACCTCATGAACCCCTAGCACACCACTTATGACCTTACTAAGCCCTTGCAGAATAAAGCCCGCAGATTCTATACTTTTGACCAACGCTCGTTTCAGAGAATCCAAAAAACCAAAAGATACAAATTCTCTATTTTGCGAAGGCATAACCCCAAGAAACGCTCTTATGACCTTTTCTCCAAATATATTTTGAAACTCTCTTGATTCCGGGGTTACATACAAATCCAGTGTTTGTGCTCCACGTTTTACGGAAATATGTAAAGGGTCTGTGCTATTAGCCAGAGTGTAATCCTGCAATGCTTTTTGTATATCCTTCCAAAGCACAATTTGAGTATTTTGGATAGAAACGATTCTGTCGTTTGGCAAAAGTCCTGCGCTTTTTGCTGGACTATTATCTTGTAAGTCTGCAATAACCGGCGTGAGCGCAAAGATTCCATGCATAAAAATCACGCAATACAAGAAAAAACCAAGAAAAAAATTAAAGAATGGACCCGCAAAAAGCACAAAGAGCTTGATGCTTGCTGGCTTACTTTTGTAGCTACAAGAGCCTTTTTCTTGAAGCTTTACATAGCCACCCAATGGAATCAATGACAAAGCAAACTGCGAATTTTTATGAGAAAAATAAAAAATTTTGCGTCCAAATCCAATACTAAAGACTTCGACTCCTATGCCACACATTCTGGCAGCAAGAAAATGTCCTAATTCGTGAAAAAATATAAGAAAACCAAGAGCTAGGATTCCGATAACAACACCCAAACTAAGCCTTCAAACCTTTATAGTAGTTTAGTGTGTAATCAAGTCCTGAATAAAGCGTGAGTATTGTAGCAAGCCATAAAAGAACCTCACCACCGGGGAAAAAGTCTGCGAGCAAAAAGGCAATAGCTGCAATCTGCGCGCCTGTCTTATATTTACCCGCTTTTGAAGCAGCTATATTTTTACCACTGCTTGCTACTACCACACGCAAACCTGTGATAAAAAATTCCCTACTGAGAATCAAAAATACCGCCCAAGGATTTGCTCTCTCTAAGACCAAAAGTGCAACGAATGCAGAAAGGATAAGCATCTTATCAGCAAGCGGATCGAAAACTTCGCCAAAAAGTGAGTTGAAATGGTATTCTCGTGCGATATACCCATCAAAAAAATCAGTCAAACTTGCGACACAGAAAATCAAACAAGAAAAATAATTTACCCAAGAAAAATCTACAAAAGAAGGAAGTATCATCTCGTAGTGCAATACAAGAAACAAAAGCAAAACGGCTAAGATAATGCGAGAGATTGTCAGAATATTAGGTATATGGCGCAAGAAAAATCCTTAAAACCCCGATGTAGAAGGTCGGATTATAACAAACGAATCGCAATCTCTATTGGGTAGTATGTGTGCAAAATGCTAGAATACACCCTTAAAATATTCTTAAGGATACAGATGAATCTCACCCATCTAAATAGTGATAATAATCCGACTATGGTAGATATAAGTGCCAAAAACATTACACAGCGCCAAGCAATAGCCAGCGGAGAAATTACAATGAGTGAATCTGCTTTTGTGGCAGTTAAAGAAAATTCTGTAAATAAAGGTCCTGTATTGCAAACTGCAATAATAGCAGCCATTACAGCGGCAAAGAATACATCTCAAGCAATTCCAATGTGCCATAACCTTATGCTAAGCAAGGTTGATATACGGATTACAGAACTGCAAGACACATTTGGCTTTAAAGTGCAGGCATTAGTAAAATGCGAAGGTAAGACAGGTGTAGAAATGGAAGCTCTTCATAGTGTTAGTATAGGGCTTTTGACCATCTATGATATGTTAAAGGCAATTGACAAAAACATGATAATAAGAGAAATCCATCTCCAAGAAAAAAGCGGTGGCAAAAGTGGAGATTTTCTATTTAAGGAAATATGAAATTAAAGAATCCATTCCGTGACATTTCATACTTATACTGAACAATATTAGTGAGTAAACCAAAGTGCATATGATGAAAAAGCTGGAATCTTTGCTACAAGAAGCGATATATAGCACCTAGGTACACCACTTAAGCGCCCTACTAGAGTTTGAAGCATAAACAATGTTTCGTAGGAAAGTTATCAGATTTGCTACAATGCGGGCCTTTACTTCGTATAAAGGCATATTTTGCACTATATATTTTTACCAGTAACCTTGCATTCGTTACAAACTATCCCAAGCTGCCTTAATAAAAACTCTAGTGCAGAGTTTTGTTTGTGTGCATTTGAGGTTTTTAGCAATATCTTAGAGCATAACTTTTTTAATACAAAAATTGCCCAACATCCACGCCAAACCAAAAGATTTTCAAAATACAAGATTCTATGTGTATTAAGCTCATGCGGATACAAACTCCGTTTTATTTTTATGCCAAAGTTTCTTCCACAGTTTCAGTCAAAACTCATACCTAGGAAACATTACAAAAATCCCACTTTTAGAATCACAAGACATAAGCCCTACCAAAAATACTATTACGGTAGGGGAATGGATATTGTGCAAAGATTCTGTAGATTTGAGCTGACAATATTGCGAATGCAAAAAATCCGCATTGATCTTGCATCAAGGAATAGATAAGTGGATATTTCAAAATCCAGTTTCCGAGATGGTGGTGATGCTATAAAAATAGTAGGCAAAATAAATACCTACCAAGCATTTTTAGAATTCAAACAGGAGATAGAACTCTATCTCAAAGCCTACAAAGACCAAGATACTTCTAGCAAATACAGCTTTAATGGCGAAAAATTCAGAATCTACTTTGTGCGTGCTTATCCGCTAAATTCTTATGTGCTAGGGTTTTTATGTAAACTTGCACTGCATGACAAAATAAATATAGAGACAATCGTTGATGGTTCGCGTATGTTTACATTTTTTGAAGAAATTGGATTACTTGAATTATTTGAAGTCAAAATCCGCGAAGAAGGCTAAATGGCGCTAAGTACTTGGAATCTCTTTTATTCCAAATTTGATCCTATAGCTTTTGAGATTTTTTTTCTCAAGATCCATTGGTATGGAATCTGTTATGTAGTAGCACTTGTAGTCGCACTCTTCATCGCACAATATTTTTTAAAACATCACAAATCCTATTTTGGTATAGATGCAAAAATGCTGGATTCTTATTTTGTCTGGTCGGAAGTTGGCGTCATTTTGGGTGCTAGGATTGGCTATGTAACTATCTATGGCAATGGATTATCATGGGATATATTTAATCCCTTTGACTTGGATGGGAATTTTGTAGGGATTGCTGGCTTTAGCTATCACGGAGGAGTGATTGGCTTTGTATTTGCAAGTGTAATGTTTTGCTTTTACAAAAAACAACCAATTTTTTCTTATTTAGATCTTGCAACCCTTTGTATCCCCTTAGCTTATGTTTTTGGCAGAATAGGAAACTTTCTCAACCAGGAGCTTTATGGGAGAATAATTGATATAGATTCAAAGCTTACCTGGATAGGAATCTTAGTAGATGGACATTTGCGCTATCCCAGTCAGCTTTTTGAAGCATTTTTTGAAGGAATTGTGGTTTTTATCATTATGCTTTCTGTGAGGAGATTCTGCAAAAAGCGTGGGCAGTTAGCCTGTGTGTATGGCATAGCATATGCTCTTGCAAGGTTTTTTTGCGAATATTTCAGAGAAGCAGACGCTCATATGGGTTATTATGCCTTCAATCTCTCTATGGGGCAGATTCTAAGCGTTGTAATGTTTGTGTCTTGTGTGTTATTATTGATCGCTATATCCAGAAATGCATCCCACTACCAACATAAGGAGGAACAAGTATGCAAAAAATAACACTTGATTACCTTAAACAAAAAAAGGGCAAAGAGAAAATCACTGCAATCACTGCATATGATGGTCTTATGGCTGGGATTTTTGATGATTTTATTGAAATTATTCTTGTAGGAGATTCTCTTAATATGAGCTTTCATACTAAGCCTGACACACTCAGTGCTAGCGTAGATACTATGATTTATCACACCAAAGCAGTTTGCTCAAATGTAAAAAAGGCTTTTGTCATAGCAGATATGCCTTTTGGAAGTTATTACGACAAAAAAAGTGCCATCAAAAATGCCCTAAGATTCTATAACCAAACAGAGTGCAATGCGATCAAACTCGAAGTCAATGAGGACAAGCTACCAATTATTGAGGCTTTATGCAAAGAAGGTTTTGCTATTATGGCGCATATTGGATTGAAGCCGCAGTTTGTTCGCACAGATGGTGGATACAAGGTCAAGGGTAAAACCCCACAAGAGCAAAAGCGTCTCGTAACACTCGCTAAGAATCTTGAGAGTGCTGGCGTATTTGGGTTTTTATTAGAGGGAATAAAAGCAAAGTTAGGAGAGGAAATCACAAAGTCTGTAGAGATTCCGACTATTGGCATAGGCGCTGGAGGGAAATGCGATGGTCAGATACTTGTCTGGAGCGATGCATTTGGATTCTTCGATGGATTCAAACCAAAATTTGTGAGAACTTATCTTGAAGGCAAGAAGTTATTACAAGATGCACTCAGACATTATGTAGATGATGTAAAAGAAGGAAAATTCCCAAGTGAGATGGAAAGCTATTAATGGAAAAGATAAGTATTGAGCGCGAAATAAGTCCATTACAATCCCACGAGATAGAATCTTCCCTACGTCCAAATATATGGGAAGAGTATATTGGACAAGAAACAATCAAAAAAAATCTCAAAGTATTTATACAAGCTGCAAAACTCCGCAATGATTGCTTGGATCATATTCTTTTCTTTGGGCCACCAGGACTTGGCAAAACCACTTTAAGTCATATTATTGCAACTGAGATGGGTGCAAATATCAAAGTAACAGCAGCACCAATGATAGAAAAAAGTGGGGATTTGTGCGCGATTCTCACAAATCTCAATGATGGTGATATTTTGTTTATCGATGAGATTCATCGTCTAAGCCCACCTATTGAGGAGGTCTTGTACCCTTGTATGGAGGACTATAGGCTTGATATTATCATTGGTTCTGGTCCTGCCGCACAAACTATCAAGATTGATTTGCCACGTTTCACACTTATTGGTGCAACCACACGTGCAGGCATGCTATCAAACCCTCTGCGCGATAGATTTGGTATGAACTTCAGAATGCAATTTTATACACCAGAAGAATTACAAATGATTGTGCTTTTAGCCTCAGACAAACTCAATAAAAAAATAGAGAAGCAAAGTGCATTAGAAATCGCTAAAAGATCACGTGGTACTCCAAGAATAGCACTGCGGCTTTTGCGTCGAGTCCGTGATTATGCAGAAGTACAGCAAGAAGAGATAATCAGTCTTGAATGCACAAAATATGCATTAAAAGAATTAGGGGTAAATGAGCTTGGCTTTGATCTGTTGGATCTACGTTATCTTGAGATCCTCGTACAAAGCAAAAATCGCCCTATGGGACTGAATGCTATTGCTGCCGCAATGAGTGAGGATGAAGGTACGATAGAAGATGTTATTGAGCCATATTTGCTTGCACAGGGTTATTTTGAACGCACTGCACGCGGAAGAATTGCTACGCACAAAACCTATGAACTGCTTTCTTTTCCAAACGATAGTCTTTTCAAAATGGAATAAGTTTCTAACATAATAAAAAATTAAAGTGCATTAAGATAGAATCCGCGCTCCTAGAGAGTATCAATATCAATTCATCATTATCATTCGGGGTAGAAAATGCTAGATTGGATGCAAAAACACAGAAAATGGCTTGTGATTACAATTTGGATAAGTGTTATTGCATTCATAGGTGCTGGAGGTATCGGTTGGGGGACTGGTTCTTTTGGTTTTAATACAGACAAAGCAGCAGAGGTAGGTGATATAAAAATCAGCAAGAGAGCCTACCAAATGGCTTATCAAAGGCTTTATAACGAGGCATTACAAAAATTTGGTGGCAACTTTGATGAAGCCCAAGCCAAAAGTATGGGCTTACATATCCAAGCTTTGCGCGATTTGATAGCTTATGCCCAGTTAGAGTCGTTTGCGAAACATTTGGGCATGGCAATAAGCGATGAAGAAGTATTAAATGCACTCACGCAAATTGCAGGATTCCAGGTTAATGGAAACTTTGATAAAGCTATGTATGAACAATATCTAGATTCTGTTGGTATGCGTAAAGATGAGTTTGAGCAGGACTTACGAAAAGAGCTTTTGGTCAGAAGGGTTTATGAAGAACTTATGCATGCAATACCCCAGACAAGCGCTACTGAGCGTCTAAGTATCAGTGTACCTTTGCATATAGAAGACCAATTTGAATTCAAAGTACTCAGACCAAAACCTGCAAGTGCGATAAAAGTCAGTGAATCTGAACTCAAAGAATATTACGAGCAAAATAAACAAAAATACCTAGAAAAAGAGCATTACCAGATCGAATACATCACATTTCTACAAGACAATCAAAGTGCAAGCACTGAGGAAATAGCTCAATACTATGAGCGCAATGCTAGTGCATATACAAATCAAGATGGCGACATAACTCCTTTAGATTTGCTAGAAGATAAAATCGCTAGAGAAATCAAAAAAGACAAAGCCTTCGTAGAATCAAAAAGGAATTTTTCAGCATTACGCGATAATAAAATTGCAGGCACTATCATAGACATACAGGCAAGTGATACTCTCCTAGAGTTAGATCCTCATACATTTCTTACGCCCGATGATATAAGTGGCTTCAAGACAATCGAAGAAAATGCCGTATTGGCTCCACTAGAGCAAGATAATGGCTACACTCTTGTGAAGCTGCTTAAAAAAATTGCACCAAAGCCTCAGAGTTTTGAATCTATCAGAGAGCTACTAAGAACAGAGCTTATAAACAAAAAGCAGCGGGATTCTCTCAAAGAGCAAGCAAACAACGAGCTTGCCAATTTCAAAGGAGAGATACTTAGCCAATATGTTTCTCCACTAACTTTTCAGAATCTAGCAGCAGAAAAGAAATTTAATGACAACTTGCAAAAAATCGGTATAGAACCACTTTTGCTTCAAAATTTACTATCCCAGGCCTTTAGTTCAGAATCTAAAGAAGGCATTTATGAATCTAATGATGGAAAAATTGTGCTTTATAGGGTTATCTCCCAGACTCTAAATCCAAATGCACAAAATGTCGAACAAGAAGTCCATACATTCAAGCAATCAGGTTTTTTGCGCTTTTTTGAACAGTATTTAAACAAAAATTACCAACCTAAGATTTTTATCCAATTAGATTAGGAGAAGTCGTGGCAAAAACACATATTTTAGCTATTGATATTGGCTCACATAAAATTTGTGCAGCTGTTGCAGAAATAGGGAGCAATGGAGCTTTAAGTGTGCTTGGCGTTGGCGTCAAGGAATCTCAAGGCGTGAAAAAAGGCATGATCAACAATATAGATCATGCTAGTCTTGCTGCACACTCAGCTATCAACGAAGCTATCAGGATGGCTGGCGTAGAGGTCAAAAAAGCAATAATCTCAATACCTAGCAACTACACCATCAGTATGGATTCTAAAGGAATAGTCAATCTCCCACACGGAGAGATTCGTCTCACAGATATACAACGTGCTATGCAAACAGCCATACACAATAATCCTGTACCTCAAGATCACCAACTTATTCATGCCTTGCCATACAGATTCATTATTGATGATATGCAAGTGGCTATTGAAGATCCCATTAATATGAGTGCTCATCGATTAGAATGTCTCGTGTATATGGTTACAGCAAAAAAGTCGCATTTAGAGAATCTCAAAAAAGTTATCAAAAATTGTGAAATCGAAATAAGCGATATTGTTGTAAGTTCTTATGCATCATCTATTGCTACTATTAGCGATGATGAGCGTAAGGGTGGAGTAGCATGTATTGATATAGGTGGTGGGCTATGTGATATTATGATTCACAATGGGCAGTCAATGTGTTATAGCGACTATTTAAATGTAGGATCAAACAACATTACACTTGACCTCGCTCAAGTTTTTAACCTACCACTTGGCGTAAGTGAGGAGATAAAAACCAAATATGGCAACCTCATACTTACCCAAGAAGATCAAGAGAAAGGTTTAAGCGCACCAATCAAAGGAATGGCCGAAAAGCAGCCCATCCCTATGGAATCTATCTTGAGTGTATTAAAAGCAAGAGTTGATGAGACCCTTGAGCTATTAAATGATATTTTAGAAAAAAGTGCTCTCAAAAACTTATTAACTTCTGGGATTGTTCTTACAGGCGGTATGGTAAAGCTTAAAAATTTCGAACAATACATAAACCAAAGTGGTTGTTTTTATGGATTATCAATAAGAATCGCACAACCAAAACAACTCAGTGGAATTTTTGAAAAACTTCAAGGACCAGAATACGCGACTATTATTGGACTTATTTTGCATAATGCTGGGAGATTCACAAACTACGAAGTTGGGATAAATAATGAAGTGAAGTTCAAAAAACTGCAAACTCATCAAGGTATAGAAGAAGTTACTCTTAAACAAGAAAAAGTTGTAAACAATGTGCAAAATTTGCAAATAAAAGAGCAAATCGTTCCTAAAGAGATGTATAGAACTGACGATTTGGACACAAGCACTAAGGAAAGTACCAGTCTTTTTAAGCGCTTTTATAAATGGCTTACTCAATTATTCTAACAAGGGAACAATATGCAAGACTTACACGACTTAAACATCCAAGAACTCGGAGATGAAATCGCTTATGATGGATGCAGGGGGGCAAAGATAGCAGCTATAGGCGTAGGTGGTGGAGGTAGCAATACAATCAATTATCTCGTGCGTAAAGATACAAGGGATGGTATAACAATTTTTGCAGCAAACACTGATTCGCAACATTTAGCCAAAAACAGTGCAAAGCGCAAAATCCAGCTTGGCAAAAAGCTTACCAGAGGACTTGGCGCAGGAGCTAAACCAGAAGTTGGCGAACAAGCTGCTCTTGAAAGTTTTGACGAGATCAAAGAAGCACTCAAGGGTTTTGATATAGTTTTTATTGCTGCTGGACTTGGCGGTGGCACAGGCACAGGAGCAGCACCACTTATTGCAAAAGCTGCAAAGGAAAATGATGCATTGGCAGTTTCTATAGTAACAAAGCCCTTCAAGTCTGAAGGGAGAAAGCGCGCAAAGATTGCAGAAGAAGGCTTAAGAAAATTACGAGAAGAGAGCGATTGTATTATCGTGGTACTCAATGATCGTATGGTAAGTGCTATAGGCAATAAAGATGGTCAAAGAGAAGCTATGAATATGGTAAATGATGTGCTTGCAGATGCTGTGATTGGATTATCAAATATTATCTTAGGTGGAAGCGCTGATGATACAAATGTGGATTTTGCTGATGTAAGAACTGTCATGGAAAATAAAGGGCTTTCCATAATGACTATAGGTGAATATACTGGAGAGGATGCAGCTAAAAATGCACTCAAGCAAGCTTTAGAATCTCCAATGCTTGGAAATGTCAGCATTCATGGTGCAACAGGCATTATCATGTGCCTTGAAACACATCCAGATTATCCCTATAAGGAAATTGATAAAGCGCGCTCAGAAATGCTTGAATACGAGACGGATGAGACAGATTTTGTTTTTGGTAGTTATAGCGATGAGAGTCTAGCAATAGATTCTGCACGTATAACAATTATCGCGACAGGATTCCAAGAAGAAATAACAGATGCTCCAGAAAATAAGAATCTTAATATGACTTCTGTTCCGCAAGTATCTTCTTTGCGTGTAAGCAGCGGAGAAACGCTATTTTCTGCCACAAGTTACGACAGAAGCAACTTGGATGTCCCAGCTTGTATCCGCAAGCAGCAAGACTAAATCTTTTGTATAACAATGCGTAGCTCCAAATTTTTTAAATTATTACAATCTTTATATCTGCTTTTGCTTGGTGTAGGGGTTGGCTCTATTATTACTTGTGTTCTGAGTGCATCTGTGGTTTTTAAAGCTGGTGAGATTTTGGATTCGAATCTCATAGGAATACAAGAAAGTGGGGTATTGATGGGGTTGATTTTCCAAAAAGCCAATTATATGTTTCTTATCATGGCTGTGATGATTGTTGTATTTGAGCTGCTTGCAATGAGAGTTTTTAGAACCTCAAGCATGATAAGCACCCTAAGTAGCGGAATCAGTGTATTAATGATTTTGCTTTTCGCATTGTATTACACACCCTTTATCCTCAATGCACCAGATACTGCTAGTGTTGAATTCCAATCTATGCACTTTCAAAGTGAGCTTGCTTTTAAAATACTCTTGGTGAGCTTATGCGTACTTTTTGTGGATAGATCCTTCAAACTTATAAAATAGTTTTTACACAAGCTTAAGAAATACAATCTTTCCTCAACTGCAGCCGTTGGTATTGCGAGTTACTTCTAAGAATAATTACCAAAAATTGGTCTTACACAGTTATAATTGGCGCAAAACGCTAAGGTTACATATAATGCAAACAATTACTATTGCTCTTGTTGGGCAGCCAAATGTTGGCAAAAGCTCGCTTATTAATGCTATTGCTGGTTCGAATCTAAAAGTTGGAAATTTTAGTGGTGTAACGATAGAAAAAACCCAGACGACGCTGCAATACAAAAATTACATTTTGTCTTTTGTCGATCTGCCGGGAATCTATGCGCTCAATGGATACTCCATGGAGGAGCGCATCACTACACAATTTCTTTGTGAAAATGACTATGATCTGATAGTTAATGTGCTAGACTGTACGAATCTTGCTCGTAATCTCATGCTAAGTTTGCAATTAACTGCATTAAGTAAAAAAATGCTTTTAGCACTCAATATGTCTGATGAAGCAAAAAAAGAGGGGTTACAGATAGATCACAAGACTCTTGAACAAAAAGTGGGAGTAGATTCTGTTAGTGTAAGCGCGAAAAACAAAGAAAATATTACATCTTTGCTCGATAAAATCATAGATATTTATAAATCAGATTTTCATACTCCAATCCAACCTAAAGAAAATACCGCCTCAGCCCAAGAACACATCACCAAAGCCCACCAAATTGCCACTAGTTGCACAATTTATAACTCTCAAACCACCATGACACAAAAGCTAGATTCTGTGTTTTTGAACAAATACTGCGGTATTGCATTCTTTCTCTTTTTTATGTGGTTACTTTTTGAACTCACCTTTAGGCTTGGGGAGTATCCAAAAGTATGGATTGAATACGGTATGGGTGCAGTTGGCGAGATTCTCAAAGAACATATTTCTTCACCTTCTCTTGCTTCACTCATAAGCGATGGAATTATCGCTGGCATAGGTGCTGTACTTAGTTTTTTACCGCATATTTTGTTGTTATTTTTAGGTATCACCCTCTTAGAGACAACTGGATACATGGCACGCGTAGCATATTTGCTTGATGGTTTTTTGTACAAATTTGGTTTGCATGGAAAAAGCTTTATCCCGCTTGTTACAGGTTTTGGCTGTTCTGTGCCTGCTTATATGGCTACACGCACATTAAAAAATCAAAGTGATAAGATTCTGACGCTTTTTATTATAAATTTCATGAGTTGCAGTGCTAGACTGCCCATATATACGCTATTTGTGGGGATATTTTTCCCGAGCAATATCGCTGGAAGTGTGTTGTTTGGCATCTATATTTTTGGCGCGGTTGTGGGGCTATTTATCGCAAAACTTCTCAAACTTAGCGTGTTTAAAGGGCACAATGAGCCCTTTGTCATGGAGATTCCCAAATACCGCCTGCCAAGTATGAATCTTGTGGTATTTAGTCTGTATCAAAAAGCACTCATGTATGTCAAAAAAGCAGGGGGATTTATTTTGCTTGCCTCAATGCTAGTTTGGTTTGGCACAAATTATCCCAACAATCCAGCATTGCTACAAGAGTATGAAAATAAAGTCAGCGCACTCTCCCAAAATCTTGGACCTAATGAAGAAAAAATACAAGATCTCCAATTCCAATTACATTCAAAGCTTTTGGAGCAAAGTTTTTTAGGGCGTATCGGCGAATGGATAAGTCCAGTTTTTTCTCCTATGGGATTTGACTGGCGTTTGTGTGTGAGTTTGCTCAATGGTCTAGCGGCAAAAGAAGTTGTTATATCTTCTATGGGGGTATTGTATGCATTGGGTGAGGGATTGGATGAAGAAGATGAAAATTTGCAAGAAGTTATTGCAAAAAATGTAAGTTTTCCAACAGCAATAGCTTTTATTTTGTTTGTGATGTTTTATAATCCTTGCCTTGCCGCAACTGCAGTCTTTGCTAAAGAATCTGGATCTTGGCGCTATGTCATCGTGCTTTTTGTTTTTACAAGTATTGTGGCATATATATTTTCATTTATAGGCTACAAAGCCGCAAATTGGTTTGGATAAAGATTTTTGCAAGAGACAAGTATGGTACGCCCAAGAGGATTCGAACCTCTGACCTACGGCTTAGAAGGCCGTTGCTCTATCCAGCTGAGCTATGAGCGCAAAGAGGTTTAAGATAGATGGGTGGCACGCTCGGAGGGAGTCGAACCCCCAACCCTCAGATCCGAAGTCTGATGCTCTATCCAATTGAGCTACGAACGCACGTTGAATGGGGTGGATGATGGGGCTCGAACCCACGACCCTCAGTGCCACAAACTGATGCTCTAACCAACTGAGCTACACCCACCAAATACATAGAAGATGGTCGGGGCGAAAGGATTCGAACCTTCGACCCCTTGGTCCCAAACCAAGTGCGCTAACCAGACTGCGCTACGCCCCGACATAAGTACAAAAAGCACGGATTATAGTTTGTAAGAGTTTAAAAAAGGCTTATATCCAATGCTACAGATATGGTACAGTTCTACTCAAACAAAAGGAATCTTTAGAATATGTCAAATAACCAATCACTTCAAGAATCTACAGCCTTCCATCAATCCATAGGTGTCGTCATCCCAATCTACAATG
>NZ_NHYK01000008.1 GCF_003288805.1 Helicobacter sp. 10-6591
TTCTATTCTTGTAAGAGATTTGCCCTGTATTGAAGGACTGAAAGTTATCAATAAGCCAAATGTTGCAGTAGTCAGTGTGATAAAGGCAAAATGAGGGGTTTAGATAGGCAGCAAATTCCTCTGCTTGTGGTAGGGCTTGGGAATCCAGGCAAGAGATACCAGCACACTCGACACAATATAGGTTTCATTCTTTTAGATTATCTGGCTTCGAAATACCATCTTGTATGGAATCTAGAAAGTAAGTTTTACGGAGAGATTGCCTCTATAAGAGAAGATGTATGTAGCAATGCATTTTTCCTTAAGCCACAGACCTATATGAATGATTCTGGAAAAAGTGTAAAAGCTTTTTGTGATTTCTACAAGATCCCGCTTTCTTATGTACTCGTAATACATGATGATCTTGATATTTCCCTTGGCTCTATGCGTATCAAAAAAGGTGGCTCAAGTGGTGGGCATAATGGCTTGAAATCGCTAGATTCTCATTGTGGGAATGAATATGTGCGGTTGCGTTTAGGGATTGGCAGGCCACAAAAGCAGGATTTAGCATCTGGAACCCAAGATATTATAGATTATGTGCTAGAAGATTTTAGAAGCGATGAAAGACAAAGATTAGAAAAGATTATTTTGTATGGAAGTGAAGCTGTAGAATTTTTTTTAGAAACATGCGACTTTGTAAAATTGCAAAATGCTTTCCATAAAAAGACTTTGTGTTAGGAGAGCCCCGAGTAAGCCCAGTTTAAATAATTTTTATTACAATGCAGGGTTTTTACTCCTAGACCGAAATTTTCCAAACAGAATGAATAGAATTTAAAGAGGAGTGCGTGATGCTTGAGAAAATAAGTTCCTTGCTTTTGAAATTACAACCAGAAAATGCACATAGTGTTGTTGAATTTTGTTTGCGTAATTTGGCTGTACTGCCTATTGTGCAAGATATTTTGGCACATAATTTTGTGCTAAGGGATTCTAGGCTTGCAAATACTCTTTTGGACCTGTCCTTTGACAATCCTGTGGGTTTAGCTGCAGGTTTTGACAAGAATGCCACGATGTGTAGGGGGTTAAGCTTACTTGGTTTTGGTTTTTTGGAAATTGGCACAATCACGCAGAATCCACAAAGTGGGAATCCAAAACCTAGGATTTTTCGATTCCTGCAAGAAAGAAGCTTGCAAAATTGTATGGGTTTCAACAACCAAGGTGTGCAAAATGTTACAAAACACCTCCAAAGCATCACTCCTTTCTGCCTGCCTTTGGGTATTAATATTGGTAAAAATAAAATAATCGCACAAGATGATTCTTTACGTAATTATGAAAATGCACTCAAAGGTTTGCTTGCTTATGGTGATTATTTTGTGCTTAATGTTTCAAGTCCTAATACACCTCAGTTGCGTGATTTGCAAAACAAAGAATTTATTGGATCGCTGTGTAATATGGCGCGATCATATACTGATAAACCGATTTTTATAAAACTCTCTCCTGACATGCATACACAAGATCTACTTGAAGTCATACAACAAGCTATAGATAATGGTGTTAGCGGAATCATTGCGACTAATACCACAACTAATTATTCTCTTTTGCAAGGCTCAAAAGAAGAAGGTGGTATAAGCGGAGAGGCGTTAAGAGAGTATGCTAAAGATGTTTTTAGAACAATCACAAAAGAGTTTTTTGGTAAGACATTGCTTATTTCTGTGGGTGGTATTTCCAATGCACAGGAGGCATATGAACGTCTAAAAATGGGTGCATCTTTAATACAGGTTTATACAGGGCTTATTTATGAGGGTCCAGGTCTTATAAGAGATATCAATCTAGGTATTTTGGGTCTTATGTCCCAGGATGGTTTTGAACACATAAGCCAGGTTATTGGATCTGATTACAGAAAAACACACGAAAATCTGACAAACCCCATAGAATCTAAAATTTCAAGGACCCCGACAAAGAAAAACTCCACACAAGATTCTTCTCTGCAAACTAAGAGGCGAGCAAAAACTAGGAATCATACTAGGATATAGAGTGGTGAGAATAATACAAATAGCCATAATAGGAGGTTTGATGAGCGTATGTATGAGCGCTGGAGTTATCCCAAAGCATTATGAACAAGTGCTTGAAAATGGCTTGCAAGTCGTAGTTGTGCCATTGGATAACAAAAGCTCAGTGATTGAAGTGGATGTGATTTATAAAGTCGGTAGTCGCAATGAGATAAAAGGGAAAAGTGGGATTGCTCATATGCTAGAACATCTTAATTTCAAATCAACAAAAAACCTACGTGCTGGGGAGTTTGATGAGATTGTGAAAAGTTTTGGCGGTGTTGATAACGCTTATACAAGCTTTGACTATACGAAGTACTATATAAGGACCACAAACAAGAATCTTGACAAATCTTTGGAGCTTTTTTCTGAAGTTATGCAAAATCTTACTCTTGTAGATTCTGAGTTTCAACCAGAGAGAGATGTCGTATTCCAAGAGCGCCTATGGCGGACGGACAATAACCCCATTGGGTTTTTGTATTTTAAGTTCTTTAATACTGCTTTTCAAACACATCCTTATCATTGGACACCAATAGGTTTTAAAGATGATATTTTGTCTTGGAAATTAGAGGATATTGTAGATTTTCATAAACTTTATTACCAACCACAAAATGCCATTGTACTAGTGACTGGAGATATACAACCTGAAGACGTATTTGCAAATGTGAAAAAATATTTTTCGTCTATAAAAAATACGACAGATTCTGTGCCGCAAGTTGTTCCACAAGAGCCCAAACAAATAAAAGAACGTAACATCGTTATAGAGAAAGAGAGCGAGGTTGACTATCTGGCGATGGGCTATAAGATTCCAGATTTTGCACATAAAGATCAAGTCGCTCTAAGCGCGATTAGCAAAATCTTAAGCGGAGGAAAATCCAGTCTTTTTGCAAGTGATCTTGTTGATAAAAAACAACTTGCCTCTAGTATTTCAGCCTACAATATGGAGCTTAAGGATGATGGCATATTTTTCATTATGGCATTAGCCACGCCAGGGGTGAATGCAAATACTCTCAAGGAAGAAATTGTCGCGATTCTAGAACGAATCAAAAAAGGCCAAATAGAATCCAGTGAATTAGAAAAAGTAAAGATTGATACCAAAGCAGCTTTTGTTTATGGATTTGAAAATGCAGCTTCAACAGCAAGAGTATTTGGTGATTATTTGGCTAAAGGTGATTTGGCACCACTTTTTAGCTTCGAAGAGGACATTAAGGCCTTAGATATTCAAGAGATTGCACGCGTAGCGAGAAAATATTTTCAGACAGATTCTCTAAGTACAGCAATAATTCACACTAAAAAATAAAGACTTAAGGAGTTGTTTTTTGCAAGATACAACGATATATGGAGCTATGAGCGCTCTTATAACGCCTTTTTATCAAGGAAAAGTGGATTATGCAAGTTTTGAATCGCTTATAAAAAGACAGATTAAGTATGGTATGGATGCTTGTGTACCAGTTGGGACTACTGGAGAATCTGCCACACTCAACCACAAAGAACATATGGAATGTATAGAATTGGCAGTAAGTACATGCAAAGGAAGCGGAGTTAAGGTATTAGCGGGTGCTGGAAGTAATGCGACGAGTGAGGCCATCGAGTTGGCAGTTTTTGCACAAAAGTGCGGAGCAGATGCGATTTTATGCGTGAGTCCTTATTATAATAAACCAAGTCAAGAAGGGCTTTTTGCCCATTATCGAGCGGTGGCACATTCAGTGGAGATTCCGCTGGTGCTTTATAATGTGCCTTCACGCACTGGAGTAAGCATTGAGGTTTCCACAGCTATTAGGCTTTTTAAAGAAATGAAAAATATTATTGCAATTAAGGAAGCTAGCGGTTCAATGGAACGTGTGATTGAATTTACAACAGATGCGCCAGAGCTTTGCGTATTTAGCGGTGATGATACGATAAATTATCCGATTCTCGCAAACGGAGGCAAAGGTGTCATATCTGTAACAGGCAATCTTTTGCCCCAAGAAATTGCAGATTTGACGCATTTGGCATTACAGGGAGAAATGACAAAAAGTCGAAACATAAACAACCAACTTTATACAATCAATAAAGCACTTTTTTGTGAAAGTAATCCAATCCCAATCAAAGCCGCGATGTACCTGAGCGGACTTCTAAAAAGTTTGGAATATCGCTTGCCGCTTGTACCACCTACGAAAGAAAACTTTGCGTACTTAGAACAAGTCTTAAAAAAGTATCGTATACAAAGTTGAGGGAGTAAACAATGAGATTAAATCGTTTCATTTTGCAATATATCTTTGGTGCATTTGGAATAGTATGGATGTTTTGCTCCTATAGCGCCTACGGAGATTTTATAGCAAATTGTATTCGTGGGCTCGGTGTGATGCTTGTGATTGCGGGTGTGTATGGAAGAATATATGCAACTGTTTTCATTGGTGGTATGAAAAATGAAGGTACAGATGGCAAGAGTTTTATTGATTATGGTGCATACAGTCTTTGCCGCAATCCGCTCTATTTTTTTTCCTTTATCGCTTTTGTGGGAATCCTTGCACTCAAAGCCCAGATAAGCCTTATCGTGATCGGATCAATTTTGTATTTGTGGATTTATCGTATGACAATTTTAAGTGAGGAAGAGTTTTTGAGCCAAAAATTTGGACAAAGTTATGCCGAGTTTCTTACAAAATCCCCACGATTTTTTCCAAGTCTTACAAATTTTCATTGTCCAGAGAAGGTAGAAGTTCGTCCATTCTTTTTACACAAAGAAATCAGACGGGCTATAAATTGGTTTATTGGCGTAGTGGCGATTTTGGGTGTTGAAATATTACATTCTTATGGAATATTGCCTCTATTTTGGCGTTGCTTTTAAGGCTGCTAGGGGCCAATTTAGTGAAATTTTGCTAGAATCCACATCCAAGGAAATATCGGTAAGTAAGAGGGGTTGATGATGATAAAGAATCAAAATACGACGGATTTTATGAAAGGCAAAACTCTTGTTATTAGTGGTGCTACAAGGGGTATTGGTAAGGCTATCTTGTATCGCTTTGCACAAAATGGCGTTAACGTCGCTTTTACTTATAATAAAAACCAAGAAGAAGCCCAAAAAATAGCCCAAGATATAGAATCCAAATATCAGGTCAAGGCAAGATTCTATCCGCTTGATATTTTAGAACCAGAGCAATATATTGAGCTTTTTAGTAAGATTGATGCAGATTTTAGTCGTGTAGATTTTTTTGTTTCAAACGCAATTATTTATGGTAGGAGTGTAGTCGGAGGATTTGCGCCATTTATGCGTTTAAAACCCAAAGGTCTTAATAATATTTATACAGCTACTGTACTCGCTTTTGTTGTCGGCGCTCAAGAAGCTGCAAAGCGCATGAAAGAAGTAGGCGGTGGTGCAATAATTTCTCTTAGTTCAACAGGGAATCTCGTGTATATGCCAAATTACGCTGGACATGGTAATTCTAAAAATGCAGTAGAAACAGTAGTCAAATATGCTGCCACAGAGCTTGGTGAATGGGGAATCCGCGTGAATGCGGTAAGTGGTGGACCAATTGATACAGATGCTTTGCGGGCTTTTCCCGATTATGCAGAAGTAAAAGCAAAAGTAGAGGAGCAATCTCCGCTTGGCCGTATGGGAGCTCCAGAGGATCTGGCAGGAGCAGCATTCTTTCTATGTGATTCTACGCAGAGTGCTTGGATTACTGGTCAGACCATTGTTATAGATGGTGGCACTACTTTTAAATAGTCTATTTCATAAAATTAAGGTGATGAAACAAAAGCTTTTCTCTCTTCTTCTAACTCCCAAGTTTGCTGCTATCGTTGCTACATTGGTAGCATTGTGCTTGGCAGTAGTTAAGTTTATAGTCGGGTTATTAAGTGGTTCTGTAGCAGTGCTAGCAAGTGCAGTAGATTCTTTGCTTGATGTGGGAATCTCTATTTTCAACTTTTTTGCACTAAGAAAGTCTGAGCAACCAGCAGATAGTAGATTTAACTATGGATTTGGGAAAATAGAATCTCTTGCAAGTGTCATGGAGGGATTTGTTATTTTCTTTTCTGGTTTGTATATTTTTTATGTTTCTGTACGCAAACTCATAGATAATCACAGTATTGGCAGTATACATTCATCGCTTGGGGTCATGATCTTTTCTTTTTGTGTAACTCTAGCTTTGGTTATCTTTTTGCATATTGTGTCTAAACATACAAATTCCCAAGTGTTAAAAGCCGATGCCCTGCATTATAAGGTCGATTTGCTAAGTAATGGCGCGATTCTTTGTTCTCTTATAGTCATTTATTTGAGTGGATTTGAGAAACTTGATGCTATTTTAGGATTACTCATAGCTCTTTATATCAGCTTGAATGCATTGAAACTGATTAGAGACAGTGTGTTTTTGTTACTTGATAGATCTATAGATTTAGAGATTTTACATAAGGTGCGTGGTATTTTAGAATCTGCTCCAGTTACTAGCTATCACGCGCTACGCACTAGAATCTCAGGAAATATCATTTTTTTAGAAGTGCATTTAGTATTTGATTCTGCTATGACACTTTTGCAATCCCATCAGATTTGCAATGGTATTGAAGAGCAGATTCGCAAGATTAATCCAAAGCTTATATGGGAGATAAATGCCCATCTAGATCCTTATGATGATCACGAACAAGATGTGGTACTTAAATACAATGCCTAAGGTAGAGACAATGGAATTTTTGGAGGATTTTTTACAGGCTCAAACAATCACGGATTCCAAAGCGTTTGTTTATTTGAAATGTGATGAATCTGAGGCCCTCATACTTCGTATGATGCTCAAAGAATATTTTGAAGGTGAAAGTGATATTCTCATAGGAACATTTTTGAGCAAATTCTTTGAGCAGGATTACACAAAGAATCTTTGGGTTTTACCTAAAATACGCAATTTAATTGATTTGGGTTGGATAAACCAAAGTAGCTATGACTTCTTAGAATCTAAAGAGTGCCTGCTTGAGCTTTATAATGAACGCGTGAAGCTTTCAAGCAGTTTTTTTACTCTTATGGAGGGTAGGACTGAGAGCAATCTCCCAAAAATTAGCTCTTATAGCAATGATTTAGAATATCTACAAGATCAGTTTATGCGGATTGATATTCTCTATAAAATCAGCACTTCTAAAAGTCCTTCAGCATTTTTTAATACACTAAAATCTCTAAATGATCGTATCAAAGCTCGTTTGAAGCTCACTACCAAGAGGATTCCTATTATAAAATTATTGAAATCCCAAGGGCTAAATCAAAAAGAACAAACGCTTTTTTTTGCTGTGCTAAAAGAGGAATATTCCAATAAAGACACCGAGTTGTTAAGAGATACAGGAGTGCTTTTAGGACTTATTAGCAATAATGAATATGAAAGGATGCGCAACAGCGCATTGCTCAATGAAAACGCAAAGCTTATCTCTAGTGGTTTACTTGATTATGATGAGTATATTTCAAATGTTGGGAACATTACACGTTCGTTTTTTATCCCACAAGAGATTTTGCATGAAATCACACAAGGTGCAAGAAGTACTCGCAACACAAAAATAAGCTTAGAAACCTTGGTAAAAAACCAGGATATTTTTGAATTATTAGAACCAAAACAGGGTTTGGATTCTGTGATTTTACATACAAGTACCAAAGAGATTCTTCATCACCTTTTAGCCCAAATGGATACACGAGTGATAAAACTCCTCAAACAATGGGGTGTTAAAAGCAAACGCAGCATTGAAGCAAAGATTCTCTTTTTTGGACCTCCGGGTACAGGCAAGACACTAAGTGCTATGGCTTTAGCAAAAGACTTAAAAAAACAAGTCTTAAGTTTTGATTGCTCCAAGATTCTCTCGATGTACGTGGGCGAGAGCGAAAAAAATGTTCGCAAGATTTTTGACACTTATAAGGATATTTGTAAAAAAATAAAGAATGAACCAATATTACTGCTTGATGAAGCAGATCAGTTTCTTTCATCGCGTGGAAGCACTACAAGTAGCGCAGATAAAATGCACAACCAGATGCAAAATATTTTTTTGGAGCAAATTGAGCATTTTGATGGTGTGATTATCGCTACGACAAATCTTGTTGAAAATTTTGACAGTGCATTTTCAAGGAGATTCAATTACAAAATAGAATTCAAACGACCTGATATTTCCCAGCGATCAAAGCTTTGGAAGTCTCTTCTACCGCGCAATATCAAATATGCAGATTCTAAAGAATCTATTATTAAAGCCTTAAGCGGATATGATTTAAGTGGCGGGCAGATAAAGCTTGTAATCACAAATACGGCTTATAAGGTTGCCGCAAGAGAAAATCTTCTTTTTAGTCTAAATGATTTTGAAGAGGAGATCAAAAAAGAACAAAGCGGGAATTTTGATGGAAGTAAAAATATGGGATTTATAAGGAGATAATGTGCTTGATATTTATCCTGCTATTGATCTTAAAGATGGACACGCAGTAAGGCTTTCAAAAGGCCAGATGGAGAACGCAAAGATTTATGGCAAACCCATTGATTTTGCTTTGAAGTTTGAGGAAATGGGTGCAAAGTGGTTGCATATTGTAGATTTGAATGGTGCATTTACAGGTGAGCCTGAGAATCTGAAGTGTATTAAAGAGATTGCCAAGCATACAAAATTAAACATACAAATAGGCGGTGGAATCCGCACCCAAGAGTGTATAGCAAGATATGTAGATATGGGAATAAAGCGCGTGATCTTAGGTTCAGTGGCATTAAAAGACAGAGATTTCACTTTGGCCATGGCACAAAAGTATCCTGTTGCAGTGGGAATTGATTCTCGTAATGGCAAAGTAGCGATTGAGGGTTGGGCGCATAATTGTGAAATTTTGGCATTTGATTTTGCTAAGGAATTTCGAGGAAGCAAGATAGAGGCTATTATCTGCACTGATATTGAGCGAGATGGTGTGCTAAGTGGGATTAATGTGCAATTTACTGAAAGTATTGCAAAAAACAGTGGAATCTACACAATCGCAAGTGGAGGATTTGCAAATACTCATGAGTTTGAAATTCTGGAAAAGAATCCATTTATAAAAGGGGTGATTATCGGTAAGGCATTTTATGAACAAAAAATTGATCTAGGAAGGTATCTGAAAAACACCCAAAAGCCAATTAAAGCAAATCTAAAGTAAGTGTGCTAGAATCCGAGGCTATTTTGCGTTAACCAAATGTTTAAGGAGAATACATTGAAACTACTTGTAGTTGATGATAGCTCGACGATGAGAAGAATTATAAAAAACACATTACAACGATTGGGCTATGATGATATTTTAGAAGCTGAAAATGGTCTAGAAGCATGGGGGATACTCGATGGAACTGGAGGTATCAATGTCCTTATTACTGATTGGAATATGCCTGAGATGAATGGATTGAATTTAGTAAAAAAAGTGCGCGCAGATGAAAGATATAAAGATATTCCTATCATTATGGTAACTACTGAAGGTGGGAAGGCAGAAGTTATTACAGCATTGAAAGCAGGGGTAAATAATTATATTGTTAAGCCTTTTACTCCACAGGTTTTGAAAGAGAAACTTGAAGTCGTTTTAGGTGTGAATGAAGGTTGATGCCCAGCTTTAATCTTTAAAGCTTTTTTTTTTTTTTTAATAATGCAGGATTCCTATTTTGAACTCGTTTTATATCCAAGTATAGATCCCGAGATTTTTGCGAATATTTTTTATGAAACTCTAGAGTATGAGTTTCCTGTAGAAGTGGATTCTAAAGATATTGATTGCACGCAGTCTCAGTTAAATATCCAAAACTATTTTGCAGATGAGGAGTCTCATCGCGTATCATCTTTCTCGCATTTGCAGAATGGGTTTTGTTGTGAGTTTATAGAATCTCAAAGCGTGTTTGATTATGAAATAGCACATTGGGATTTTGCCGGAACTCTCAGTTTTAAAGACATACAGAATTCTCAACAAACAAAAATAGTTTTTTATCTCACACATCAACCTTCAAAACTCCAAGGACATTTAGAGCAAATTTGTATGCTTTTGCAATCACGACTTAATCAACCTGTTGGCGTAGCATTTTCCTTAACTACCAAACAGAATCAAGATTGGATTAAAATCTATCAAGATTCTGTAATACCTATTGATTGTGCCAAATTTCATATAACACCATCTTGGCATGCATGCAATGCAAATAATCTCATTCCCATTATTATTGACCCAGCTCTTGCCTTTGGCTCCGGACATCATCCTAGCACAGCAATGTGTCTTGAGCTTTTAAGCACAATCACACTCAAAGATGCGAGTCTGCTTGATGTTGGCTGTGGGAGTGGAATTTTAAGTATTGCAGCTAGTAAGCTTGGAGCCAATGTGCTAGCGTGTGATACAGATATTGCAAGCATTGAACAAACCAAGCATAATATGCAACTCAATAGTGTTGATTTTAGGCTATATCACGGTAGTATAGCCTCTCTTGGTAGTTTAGATTTTAATGTTATAGTGGCAAACATTATCACGATAACACTAAAGACTCTCTATGGGGATTTTTTAACGCATCTCAAAACCAATGGAATCTTAATAATCTCTGGAATTTTATTAGAACATAAAAGCGAAATTATTGCTTGTTTTAGCAGAGGATTTAGGATTCTAAAAACTTTGGAAAAAGATGGGTGGGTGGCTTTTGAGATGCAAAGTTTTAAGGAGTGAATATGGCACAAGAGAATCCAAACAATAAAAAACCATTCAGACAAAATCCATTTCTGACCTTTGCCCTTCTTGTGATTGGGTTGATGATTTTGTTCAAGTTTTTTGCTCCAACAGGTGATATTTTGGGTGAACGTTTTAGCGGAGGCGTGGTAAGCAAAGAAGTGAGTTATTATGAATTAAAACAGCTTATCCAAAACAGAGAAGTAGATTCTGTAAGCATCGGACAAACTCTTATCAAAGCCATGTCTTCAAGCAGCACACCAAAGATTCTTTATATCGCTAAACGCGTAACCGATCCCAACTTAACTCTACTCTTAGAAGAGAGACAGATCGAATATAGCGGCTTTAGTGAATCTAACTTTTTCACAGATATGATCAATATGCTTTTGCCAATCTTTATAATCATCGCAATTTGGCTTTTTATAGCAAGCAAAATGCAGAAGTCTATGGGTGGAGGTATGTTTGGCATTGGCAGCTCTAAAAAGCTTGTAAATGCCGAGAAGCCAAAAGTAACCTTTGATGATATGGCAGGCAACGAAGAGGCAAAAGAAGAGGTTGTGGAGATTGTAGATTTTCTTAAATACCCTGAACGTTATGCGGCTGTGGGAGCGAAGATTCCAAAAGGAGTGCTTTTGGTAGGTCCTCCAGGGACAGGAAAGACTTTGCTTGCTAAGGCAGTGGCAGGTGAGGCAAATGTGCCGTTTTTTTCAATGAGCGGAAGTAGCTTCATTGAAATGTTTGTAGGACTTGGTGCAAGCAGAGTGCGAGATTTGTTTGAGATGGCAAAAAAAGAAGCACCTAGTATTATTTTTATCGATGAGATCGATGCTATTGGCAAAAGCCGTGCTGCAGGTAGTATGGTAGGTGGCAATGATGAAAGAGAGCAGACACTCAATCAGCTTTTGGCTGAGATGGATGGGTTTGGGAGCGAGAATGCCCCTGTTATTGTGTTAGCTGCTACCAATCGGCCAGAAATCCTAGACCCTGCACTTTTGCGTCCGGGGAGATTTGATAGACAAGTGCTTGTTGATGCGCCAGATTTTAATGGGCGCGTGGAGATTCTCAAAGTGCATATTAAGAATGTCAAACTTGCACGTGATGTTGATTTACAAGAGATTGCAAAATTTAGCGCAGGACTTGCAGGGGCGGATTTGGCGAATATTGTCAATGAAGCAGCACTTCTTGCAGGACGAGAGAATAAAAAAGAGGTTTCCCAAAAGCACTTCAAAGAAGCAATGGAACGCACAATGATAGGCTTAGAAAAAAAATCTCGTAGAATCTCGCCAAAAGAAAAGAAAATTGTTGCTTATCACGAGAGTGGGCATGCATTGATGGGTGAGCTTACAGAGGGCGCTAATCGTGTGAATAAGGTTTCTATTATCCCACGTGGAATGGGTGCTTTGGGTTATACATTACATACACCTGAAGAAAACAAGCATTTACAACAACGTTATGAGATGATTGCCGAGATTGATGTATTGCTTGGTGGGCGTAGTGCTGAGGAGGTTTTCTTGGGTGAAATCTCAAATGGTGCATCTGATGATTTGCGTCGCGCGACAGGTATCGTAAAAAATATGATTGTGTATTATGGGATGAGTGATGTCAGTGGGCTTATGGTCCTAGATGACTACACAAGACGTAGTAATTTTTTAGGCGGTGGTGGCAATACACGAGAGTTTAGCGAACAGACTGCACAAAAGATGGATTCCTATATACAAAAAGTGCTTGATGAACGCCATAGATACGTCAAGGAAACGCTTGGTCTTTATAAGGGCGCAATTGAAGAGATGGTAAAAGAGTTGCTCGAAAAAGAAGTGATTGATGGTTCAAAAGTGCGTGAGATTATTGAAGAATATGAAAAACAAAATGGCATGCAAACGCGTCTTGTAGCAATACAAAAAGAAGATGCTTAAAAAGGGGCGATAATGAATGCAAATATACAGATCATTGCTAAAGAAGGCTGGTTTGGAGGTATTGTATTAGGGATTTTATTTCTGGCTTTTGCCTTTTTGGAATTAGAATTTTTGAGTTTTGTATTTTTGGTTGGTTTTATCCTTTGGCTTTTTATTTTTCGTAATCCTGAGCGTATAGTCAAAGATCAAGATTCAAGTTTTCTGTCACCAGTTGATGGTGTGATAAAAAACATTGATATTTTAGAACAAAGTATATGTGTGCAGATTTATACAGGTATTTTGGATGTGGGTGTAGTGCGAGCACCATGTGATATTTCGCATGCTACTTTAAGCAAAAGAGGTGGTGTAACGCTTTGCTGTGCTAAGAAGGACAAGAAGGAATTGCTCAATGAGACTTTTGCACTCAAGTGGAAAAATTTTTGTCTTGAGTTTTTTCCTGAATTTTTTACTAACTCTAATATTTATGCAGATTCAAATCTTGTTATAGGCGAGCGTTGTGGTTATATGAAAAAAGGCATCACTAAAATCTATTTACCAAAAGATAGTGAGTTAAAAATTGGCATTGGCGATAAGGTTGTTAGCGCTAATAGTGTGATAGGGTTTATCTCATGAAAATAAGCCCTATGTATATTTTGCCTAATCTCTTTACTGCAGGGAGTATATTCCTTGGAGTCTTAAGTATTATGGCCGCTTCTCATGGCCTTTTTAAAATGGCGTGTTGGTTTATTTTGGTTTCTATGGTTTTAGATGGTTTGGATGGTCGTGTCGCAAGGCTTACAAATACTTCCTCAAAATTTGGTGTGGAGTTTGATTCTCTAGCTGATGTGGTAGCCTTTGGCGTAGCACCTGCAATTTTGTTGTATTTTTATATTGGTGATGATTTGGGTCGTTTTGGGGAAGCAACTTCTGCACTTTTTGTGATATTTGGAGCAATGAGACTTGCGAGATTTAATATCACTACTGTATCTGAGCCAAACTTTTTTATCGGTCTACCAATCCCTTCTGCTGCAGTATTTGTTGTCTTGTGGGTTTTAGTAGATTTAGAGCATAAGATTCTCTTGCATCATGAGTATTTATTGTTGCTTGGTGCGTTTATTATAAGTATTTTAATGGTGAGCAATGTGCGTTATCCAAGCTTTAAAAAAATGCAATGGAATCTCAAATCTTTCAGCGTGCTTCTGATTCTGCTTGCGATTACTTTCATAAAGCCTGTTGAGGTGCTTTGTGTATTAATGAGCGGATATGTGTTATACGGTCTTATTCGTTGGAGTGTTTTGTTTGTAAAGATTTTGTTAAAGCCTGATAATAGAAACTGATGTATAAATTTTTACTCCATTTCTAGACGCAGAAGCAAAAGCTCCTCTCCATCTATGACTTTTAGCCGTGTACCACCACATACAATACAAACAAATCTATTCTTTTTGATACCACCTTCAAACCCACAGGATTCGCATTTTATGACTACATCTTGTATATGTATGATGAGTTCAGCATTTTCAAACATTTTCTCACTTTTAAATCCTTCAAAAGCCCGGTGCAAATAATGTGCTTCCACTCCACTTAAGCGACCGATTTTTAGTTCAATCTTTAGAATCTTGTTTGCATTATTCTTGTGTGCATTTTCTTCACACACATTGAGTAAATCCTGTATTATCGCCAGTTCATGCATATCTAGCAGATTCTTGGTAGCAGCTCGCCTTTTGGAAGTTCAAGAAACCTTTGGCTTCCGTAAAGTGTCTGTAATATAACCCCAGATTCACTATCATCTACTACTTCGCCTACACTCGCTGCTAGTGGATGGAATCTTCGTAAGATTTCAAGAGCTTTTGCTTCATCCTCTCTTTCTACCGCCAACAAGAAAGTTCCCTCATTTGCAATATCATAAGGTTCAAAGCCAAGAATCTCACAGATTCCTAAAACTTCTTGTGTTACAGGTATAGCATCCTGATACACTTTGAGCATATAACCCTTGAAATTCGCCCATTCATTTAAAACAGCTGCTATCCCACCCCTTGTAGCGTCGCGCATACATAATACTCGCACGGATGAATCTAAGAGTGCTTTGGTCACATCTTTTAGACTTTTGCAATCACTCTGTGTATCTACAATAAGATTCTCCCTATGTGCTAGGATTACTGCACCATGTCTGCCTATATCTCCGCTGAGTAGGATCTTTGCACCGATTTTTAGATTTGCAGTTTCGATTCCATCTCGTAGGATTGCCCCAATACAAGAAGTATTGATAAAAATCTTATCAGCACTTCCTTTTGGTAATACTTTAGTATCTCCACATACGATTTTTACACCAGCATTTTGCGCTTGCTCTTTCATAGAGCAGAGAATCTTCTCTAAGCTCTTTATCTCTAATCCTTCTTCTAAGAGAAGAGCACAGCTCAAAAATTTCGCTTCTGCGCCAACCATTGCTAGATCATTGATACTCCCACAAACTGCAAGTTTGCCAATATCTCCGCCATTAAAAAAAATAGGATTTACCACAAAACTATCTGTGCTGAAAGCAAGCTTTTGGGTATCACACTTTTGTACTGAGTGTGTGAAAAAATCAGAGGCTGGTAGAATCGCACTATCATTTTGTGCGAGTAAAATTTCATTATCAAAAGTCTTAAAGATTATTTTGCTAATGAGCTCATTCATCTCCTCTCCACCGCCACCGTGAGCAAGCACAATCCTATCCATATTTCAATGTCCTTTTGGTATATTTGTAATAAGCAGCACATGCACCTTCACTGCTTACCATGCAGCTTCCTACTGGGTTTTTTGGGTTACAGATTTTCCCAAAAAGCTTGCAATCAAAAGGTTTAGCACAGCCTTTGAGTATTTGCGGACAGATGCAAGCTTTATTTTCGCTTTTGCTTTTTATATTAAGGTCATAGGCCTTTCTTGCATCTAAGTGCGTATATTGGTCTTTGAGTTCTAATGCACTGTTTTTTATGATACCAAGTCCCCTCCATTCAAAGTCGCATTTTTGGAAGTATTTTGCAATGAGTTTGAGTGCCTTTGTGTTTCCGTATTCATTCACCACACGCGCATATTGGTTATAGACATTGTGTGTATTTGTATTTGCCTGACGCACAAGATTAAGCACAGAATCTAGAATATCAACAGGCTCAAATCCACTCACTGCAATTGGTATATGGAATCTCTGTGCGATTGGTTCATAGATTTTACTTCCTGTAATCACACTTACATGACTTGGTGCGAGTAAGGCATTGATTTTTGATTCTTTATCTTGCAGTATCTCTGTGATAGGCTCTGGAACGCTTACATGATTGATATGCAAAAGTACATTTTTTAGTCCCAACTCTAAGATTCTCTCTACAAGCACTGCACTCATTGGCGTAGTAGTTTCAAAACCTATAGCAAAAAATATGATTGTTTTGCTTGGGTTATCTTGTGCTAGTTTGATTACATCTAAAGGAGAGTATAAAGAGACTATTTCTTGTCCTTGAGCGCGCAAATCCAATAAACTCATATATGACCCTTTAACGCGCAGCATATCTGCAAGTGTGCAAAACATCACGTCTTTTTGCTTTGCTAACTCTATACCTTCATCTATACGCAGACGCGGCATGATACATACAGGACAGCCTGGTCCGTGAGTAAATTCTATATGCTTACCAACAATATCTTGCAAGCCAAATTTCATAATACTATGCGTATGCCCTCCGCACACTTCCATAATGTTGAGCTTGGATCGAGACTCAGAAACAATCAATCTGCTTAATGCACGGATTTTTTCGCTATCTCTAAAATCGTTAATCAAATCCATTACATTGCCTTATGCGTCATATGGAATCACACCAGATTTCATATCATCAGCGATCTTTTGATATACCTCTAAGCATTCTTTGGCATATTGTGTGTCAATTTTTTCCATCGCAAAACCTACATGTATAAGGACATAATCTCCTACATTTACGGGCTCACTAATAAGATCAAGACTTACCCCACGTTTTACGCCTAGTGTCTCCACAATTGCAAAATTATTTTCATCAATCTCTAGTACTTTAGATGGTATGCTAAGGCACATTATTGCTCCTTACTTGTGAGATTTCAGTGTGGATTCTAAAAACGTCAGCCAAGACTGGAAACCCTGCTGTGTTTTAGAATCTAGCACAAGGAACTCTACATTCGGATTTAACTCTTTGCAATCTCTCTTCGCTTGCTCTATATCAAAATCAAAATGCTCCAAAAGTCCGCTTTTAGTAATCACCACTGCATCAGCTCGTTTGAACATCACAGGGTATTTTGCTATCTTGTCGCTTCCTTCAACCACGCTTAAAAGCACGACATTAATATGCGCACCAACATCATAGCTTGCAGGACACACAAGATTGCCTATATTTTCGACAAATACAAAATCCACCTCTTGGAGTGATAAATTTTCTAAGCCTCTTCTTACCTCAAGCGCATCAAGATGACAAGTCTGTCCTGTGGTAATTTGGTATGCTTGTGCTCCTGCTGTAATGATGCGATTTGCATCATTGTTGGTTTCTAAATCCCCCTCAACCACGGCAAGGCGAAATTTTCCTGTCTTGATTGTAGATTCTAAAAGCGTAGTTTTCCCACTACCCGGGGAGCTCATAAGGTTAATACACAAAATATTATGTTTATTTAAAAACTCTCTGTTTGTTTGTGCTTCTTTGTCGTTGTTTGCAAGAATTTTGTCAAAAACTTCAACTATTGTTGTCTGCATAGTCTCTCCTTAAAAGTTGGATTCCATAGTATGCCTGCCCTAGTGCAATACTACTATCATTTGATGGAGTATCTCGTGGTAGGTAGTACTGGATTTGAGAATCTTGTAACAAAAAAATTGTGCGATCAAGGAGGGCCTTGTTTTGGAATACACCTCCAGATAACACAACAGGCAGATTGTATATTTTGGCTGTTTTTACAATAAGTCGTGCAAGTGCATTGATGAAGCCTGTTGCGACTCTCGTAGGACTATCTGTGAGTGCATGTCTAAATACTTCTTTATAATTGATAATTCCATTTTCAAATGGCAAGTCGTATTCTGTATCAAGATTTGCATCATAAAGTGATTCTAAAAGTATTGCTGCTTGGGCTTCGAAACTCGTGTATTTGATGTGGCATACCAAAGATGAAAGCGCATCAAAGATTCTGCCAAGCGAGCTTGTGAAAATACGCGAATTTTCATAGGCTTGTTTGAGATTTGTGAGTTTGTTATGGTTGAAGTTTTCTAGGAATTTGGGTGCATTGAGATTGTATTTATGCAAGATACTCCAAGTCAGATATGAGAGATTGCCAGATGTATTACCAATGAGCTTAAACTCATCAAAGTGTCCTAAACGTGTGAAATTCTCTCTATCACACAAGAGAATCTCACCACCCCAAATTTTAGAATCCACGCCATATCCCGTGCCATCAAAGCTAAAGCCCAACACCTTGCAATCCAACTTATGCTCGCTCATAACACTTAGGATATGAGCGTAATGGTGTTGGATCTTTATGACTCTTGCACCTTGCTTTTGGAAATGTTTGGTATGCAAAAAATGTGGATGCAAATCAGCCAATACAAAATCAAAATCTTTGATTCCATAACTTTTGACAAACATTTCTAAGGTAGAAAAAAAACGCTGTTTTGTTGCAGGATTTTTGATATCCCCAATAAATGGCGAATTTATCAAAAGTCCATTGTGGTAGATGGCAAAAGAATTTTTGAGCTCACTTCCAAGTGCTAGGAAAGAACCTTTGAGTAAGGTATCAGAATGCGTATCAAGCATCATTTTGCTAGAGGGCTTAAGTCCTCTTGAGGTGCGTAGCCATACTGGCTGCTGTTGGAGTACGAATGCCACGCTTTCATCGCTTGCATTCAAAATCTCTCTGTCATAATCAAGCACTAGATTATGCACGTTTAATCTCTCAAGGTTTTTGTAGTCTTTAATAATCGGCTCACCACTTATATTTGCACTTGTGGCGACAATAGGAAAAGTGATATATTCAAAAAGCGCTAAATGTAATGCGCTGGGGGCTAAGAATATACCAATCTTATTTGTTTGTGGCGCAATACTTGGTGCAAACGCTGTGTTTTCCTTTTTATCTAGCAGTACGATTGGCTTGCCCAGCGATTGTAAAAGAGTAGATTCTCTATCATTGATATGTGCAAATTCTTTGGCTTGCTCTAAGTCTTTACACATAATAGCTAGCGGCTTATGTGGGCGATGTTTTTTGGTGCGTAAATCTTGTAAGGCTTTTTCATTCAAAGCATTGCATATGAGATGGAATCCACCAATACCTTTGAAAGCTACTATTTGGCCATTCTGCAATGCGAGCGCGACTTCTTTGATAGATTCTAAATCGTAGCTCAAAATCTCACCTTGAGTATTGCGTAATATTGCGCGTGGCCCACAGGCTTTGCAGCTAATAGGCTGGGCATGGTAGCGTCTGTCTTTTGGATCTGTATATTCGCTATGGCAGTCTTTGCACATATGGAATGCATCCATGGAAGTATGAGCTCTATCATAAGGGAGAGAGTGGATAATAGAGTATCTTGGTCCACAATTTGTGCAATTTATAAAAAGATGCAAATGGCGTCTGTTGAGCTTGTCATAAAATTCGCGTTTGCAGTCCTCACAGATTCCAAAATCTGAGAGAATCGGAGCAGACTTTATAGAATCTTTGGAACTAAGGATTTGAAATTTTGTGTGTTTTTGTGGGATTTTTTGCTTGGTAATAGAATCTATACGCGCTAAGGGTGGGAGATTTGCCCGTACAAAGTTTATAAACTCATCGCATACACTCTCTTTTGCACTTAGCTCTAACTCGACACCAAAAGATGTGTTATACACACAGCCTTTGAGTCGGAATTCACAAGCAGCATTATAAAGAAATGGACGCATACCTACACCCTGCACAAGCCCATGTATTGTGAATCTAAAAGAGCTCAAGCACATACCTTTGGCTCAATTTCGCAAAACCCTTTGAGTGTTTGAGTGCAAGATTTGCAAGAGATGGATTGCCAAACAGGGCACCATATAGAATGAGGATGTCACTGTCGTATTCACTCTGTAATTTATCACTAAAGTCGCTCAAAAATAGAGCGAGACTCTCCACACAGCCAAAAGCTATATTGCCTTCGCTTGCACCTGCGAGCTTGAAACTTAAGGCAGAACGTATGCACTTTATGTGATCAAATTCATTTGTATTGATGAGCTTGAAGTCTATCCGCACGCCTTTTGCACCTTTGAAGGTTGCATAATCGTTTGCCCTCTCCCAAAAATCTGTTTGGAAATCCAAAAGCTTGCTGATAATATGGAAGAGCGAATAGAAATTATCTTCTATCTCAATCAAGCCAGTAGGGAGTTTGAATACTTTTTGGTAGTTTGCAAGAAGTCTCTCTCCACCATCTTGTTTTGCGAGTGCTTCATAGATTTCCTCATAGCTTCTTGGAAGCGGGACTTTCAGAAGCAAAAAGTCTTTGTCATCTTTGTGTGCAATCAGATAATCTTTTGTCTTTGTACTAAAAAATGCATGTGCATAGAATTCTTGTTTAGGCAAGAGAATCTCAGATTTTATAAGGCTTAGAAGTGCGGTATTTTTCTTAAGATGGGAGTCTAGAGATTCTAATAATTTGTGTGTTGGTGCTTCTAAAGAATCTAAACCTTGTGTGATGACAAAACCATAATCAAGTGGCTGGATTCTCAAATCTTGGCATTTTGACTTGACACTTAAGAAATTTATTCCATTTTCTTGCAGAATCTTGCAGGTATGATAGAGTGTTATATCAAAGCAAGCTCGTATGTCAAAAAAGCTTGGTGTGGAGGGATTGGCATTCTTATAGATTGCATTTATTCGCAATGGACAAATTGGTTTCTCAAAGCTGCTAAGCATAAGCAAACTTTGCTCATCACAAACAAAGATCTTTGGCAACGCATTAAGATGTGTAGGCAAGATAAAATCACAGGTAAAATCTTTAAATATCTCCAGTGTATAGTCTTGGAATACTACTGCTTTAGAATCTAGAAGTTCTTTTGCTATATGTTGGGCTAGATTTATATCAGGTATCATACCAAATTCATTGCATGAAGATTCAAGGCTCAGTGGCGTGAGAAAAGAGCAAAGTTTTTGTGGAAGCGAATAATTTGCTTTTGTAGTGTTTGCTGTCTCTGGAAAATCCGCTAACTCGACTTCGAAGTTTTTTAAAAAAAGCGAGTGGGGCATTTTAGCTATTGTGTCACTGAAATCTTCTAGTTGCTTTTTGCTACCTTGTATATAGAGATCAAGTGATTGCTGTTGTTTGATGACACTATATTCCAGAGTAGAGTTTTTGGCGAAATGATGGATAAAAACTTCAATATTGTCGTAAAAAATGCATTCAAAACTAAATCGGAGTGTCAATGAATCGTTGTTTTTTCCATCCACTTGCTGCCTCTTGTATATCAAATTCTGATTTTTTCTTGCATTCTATTCCAAGTTCTTGTAGATGCTTTGTGAGAGTTTTTTCCATAATTTTTACACCCTCGATCAATTCCCTGCTTAGTTGAAAAGTCATAGGCTCAATGCGTTTTGGTACAATTGCTAAGATTTTTGTTTTTGGACGATCACCTAGTAAATCCATCATTTCTAGGGTTTGTAGCATTTCTATTTCATGAGCACTTCCAGACCAACTGATAGACTTAGGCATAGCTTCGAAATCAAAAAAATACACATCGCCAACCTCAGAATCATCTGCTGCTATACAATCAACAATGATTGCATAATCATATTCTGCGATCAATCCACTCAGATTATTGGCTAATGTCCCGCCATCAATAAAATCAACACTGTGTATTTCAGATGTGGTTTTGTAGCATTTTTTATAGGCATTGATGAAATGCACCCCGACGCCTTCATCACCAAAAAGTACATTCCCAATACCAAGCACCAAGATTCTCATAATTCCCTAAAACCTTATTGTGTTGGTAAGATAATTACGACTTTCTGTTGAATTTGTATCCACTAACAATAGTATCAATCGTACCATCTTTTCCGCGTACTGCATTGTAAATTGCCATATACACATGCGTACATACAAATACGATAATAACCCACATTGCAATATGATGGATTATACGTACATTTGCCAATCCCCCACACCAATGCTCTACTACACGCATAGGCGTATATAATAGCCCACCAAGCCCTTCATGATAGACATGAGCATAAAGCACCAAACCAGTAAGAACAATCACAAAAAGTGCGATATAAAACATTATGTACGAAAAAAGCTGCAATGGATTATACACACCTTTTAAATGAGGATGTTTAGGGCTTAGCAGAAGATAGTATTTCAACTGATCTCTAAGAATTGAGAAGTTCAATGCGTCTTTAAAACTTATCCGTTCCAAATGACTCTGTCTGTCAAAGAAAAAGAGGTAAGTTTTAAAAAGAAAACAACCAATCAGTACAAAACCAGCTATTTGATGGGTGGCACGCCATTTAGCATTCATAAAATTTGTAGGCTCAGAAGTAATAACTGGACTAACAAACACATACGCGATATAAAATCCACTCACGATAAGCACTACAATAGCAATAGCCCTAATCCAATGTGTAATTCTTATGCCTACAGAAAATTCGTAAAATGCTTCGCGTTCAAGATTCTCTTTTTTGCTTGTTTTATTCATAGTGACCATCCTTAAATGAGGCTTGGATTAATCTTGTAGCTACTTAGTTCGTTTCCTCTTGTATCCATAACATGTACTGCGCAGGCTATACATGGATCATAAGAGTGGATTTTGCGGATAATTTCTAGTGGCTGTTTTAAATCAGCAATCTTTAGCCCAATAAGACAAGCTTCATAACTTCCCATTTGTCTTTTAGAATCTTTTGGACTTGCATTCCAAGTAGAAGGCACTACAGCCTGCCAGTTTGCTATCACACCGTTTTCAATCCTACACCAATGACTCAATAAGCCTCTAGGAGCATTACCAATGAATCTGCCTTTGTAACTTTTCTTCGAGTCAATGACATACCGTGAGCATGTAGTGTCTTCGATTTTTAAGTTTTCTATGAGCGCATTGAATGCCTTCATTGTATTGTCTGAGATGATCTTAGCTTCTATCATGCGTGCTGCAGTTCTGCCAAGTGTAGAGAAAACTGCAGTGAGAGGCAGACCTGTTCTTTTTAAGAATGTATCTACTACATGAACAACAGTAGGATTGCCTTTTGCGTAATTGACGACGACATTTGCAAGAGGTCCTACTTGCATAGGTGTGCTGTTGTATCTAGGAGATTTTATCCAGCTGTATTTGCCCGCAGTATCAAAAGCCTTGCTTGATTCCATCTTACCCTGTGCATTCAATGTCTGCATCTCTCTTAGACCTGTATAATTTGGCTCTGTTTTTCCATCATAAGGATGCAATGGACCGTTATCCTTATACCAAGAGCTTGTAGCCTCCTCAGTAATAAGAGCTTCATCAACTTCATACACTTTAGATATATCGCCATTAAGGATATAGCCACCGTCAAAAAGAAATTCGTTTGCTCCAATTTGGAAATCTTTGTAAGTGATAAGATTTGCTACTCCTACATCATTTAAGACGCTTGCTTCTTTAGAATATGCAGTTCCTGCCATAAGAAGATCGGGATAATATGCACGATTAACAAAATCCGCTGTTTCCTCTAACTTCACCATATACTCTCCAAAACGTGCAGGATCTTGTAAATCCATAATACAGGTCACGCCACCAACTGTTAGGCTTTGTGGATGGGGTTGCTTAGCGCCAAAGACGGCCATAGCTTGTGCAATGACACGTTGCAAACGCAAGCATTCAAGATAATGACTAAGAGCGATAAGATTCTGTTCAGGAGTAAAGCGATAGGTAGAATGCCCCCAATAAGCATTAGCAAATGGTCCAAGCGAGCCTTTTTTGGCAAAATTTGCAATCTTTGCTTGCACAAGTTTAAGCTGGTCTGATCCACAAGCATATGGATAATCACACCATTTAAATGCTTCATCACTCGCCTTTTTTGGATCGGCTTTCAACGCACTCATAATATCTACAAAGTCAAGCGCATGTAGTTGATAAAAATGCACAATATGATCATGAAGGAAGAGCGTTGCATTCATAAGGGTACGTGTAAGAACCGCATTAAGAGGAGGGGTAATACCAAGTGCATTTTCTACAGCTTCAACTCCTGCACGATAGTGTGAAAACGTGCAAACACCACAGATTCGTTGCGTTAAAAAACCAGCATCTCGTGGATCACGTCCTTTTACGATTGTCTCTATACCTCGCCATAAGGTTGATCCTGTATAAGCTTCTTTGACAATGTTTTTTTCATCGACAACAACCTCAACTCTTAAATGACCTTCGATACGAGTTATTGGATCGACTATTATTCTTTGATTACTCATTGCTTGCTCCTTTATGCGAATCTTCCTTAGCAGCTACACCAGAAAGTAATGCGTGTGCTGCGATTCCAACACCTGTAAGCGCCAAGACACCTATGCCTATTTTATCTGTGATTGCATCAGCACCAAGCCCACTAAAAACACTCTGAAAATGTCTATCGCCCAAAGGTTCCTCAAATGTTTTCATCGTATCCCAGAAATTTGGCTCACTGCAACCTATACATCCATGCCCTGCCTGTATAGGCCAGCTTGTATGAGAGTTAAAACGTTCCCTACCGCAATTATTGAATGTATAAGGTCCTTTGCACCCAACCTTATAGAGACAATAGCCTTTTTTTGCACCTTCATCACCAAATTCTTGGACAAATTCACCTGCATCAAAATGTCCTCTTCTTTCGCATAAATCGTGGATTCTTAGACCATAAGCCCACTTTGGACGATTATAAACATCAACTGCAGGTAAGGCATTAAATAATAAGACATTCAATACATTTCCTACAATATTTTTTTCGCTCGGTGGGCAACCAGGGACATTAATAACGCGTTTATTAGTAATTTTATGTAATGGTTGCGCATTTGTTGGATTTGGCGCAGCTGCTTGGATTCCACCAAAACTTGAGCAAGTTCCAATAGCAAAAATTGCATACGCATTGTCACTTGCATGGATAGCAATTTCTCTACCTGTTTTGCCATGTGCACCAATAGTAAGAAAATATGAGCTACTTCCATCTGGGATCCCTCCTTCTACTAACAGTACATATCTGCCTTTGTATTTTTCTATTGCATGTTCCAGATTTTCATCTGCTTGCCAACCTGAAGCAGCCATCACAGTCTCATGATATTCCAAACTTATGTGATCAAAAATCAGACTATCAATCGTTGGAGTATCTGTGCGTAACAAACTTTCACTACAGCCCGTACATTCCGCCATATGTAGCCATACGAGAGGTAATCTATCAGCCATTTCTGCAGCCCTAGCAATGCTTGGAATAAAGACTGATGGCAAAGAAAGCATTGCAGCCATACCACCAGCCCACTTCATAAAATCTCTACGAGTGAAGCCGTGCTCTTGTAATGTTTGCATTATAGAGCTATCTTCTCGGACTTTAGGCATTTTAGCAAGTTCATCAAGTCGTCTGTTGATGTCCTCTACTAATTTGGTTTCTTTGTGGTTACTCATCTTAAACTCCCTCCTCATTAAGAAAATATTTGGATTCTATCTCCAAAAAAGTAAATTTTTTATGTACCTTTTGAATAGCGAGGGGTATTCTATTAGAAAATATTCACAAATACTCCAAATCCACAAAAATCATTTATTAGAGATTCCAAAATTGAAACAATGCAAATTTATTTTTACCTTTTATATAACATGATGTTGGAAATTAAATATTACGATAAAAACTGAATGACTATAAGTTTCATGGTCATAACATATAAATTTAGCTAAAGGAGTAAATCATGGGAATTTTAGAGGCTTTCAAATCAAAGGCTAGAGCAATAAAAAAAACTATTGTTTTGCCTGAGACAATCGATGATCGTACATTGCAAGCAGCACATATTATTTTACAAGAAGGTTTTGCACATATCATTTTGGTGGGCAAACAAGAGGAGTTGGAATCTCGAGCAAATACTCTTGGATTAAATCTGAGTGCTGCAGAATTTGTAGATAATCACAATGAGAGTCTGCTAAAAGAGTTTGCATCACTTTTTGTAAGCCTTCGTGGTCATAAAGGTATGAATGAAGCCAAAGCAAGAGAGCTTTTAGAGAATCCTTTGTATTTCGGGGTAGCACTTGTAAAATCGAATCGTGCTCATGGTATGGTTGCTGGTGCGATCAACTCGACTTCTGATGTTTTGCGAGCAGCTTTGCAAATTGTTGGTAAAGCCAAGGATTCAATGCTTGTTTCAAGCTTTTTTATTATGGTCGTTCCAAATTGTGAGTATGGCTACAACGGCAGTTTTATATTTGCAGATTGCGGATTGAATCAAAATCCAAATAGCGAAGAACTTGCTCATATAGCTATCAGTTCTGCGAAGAGTTTCACTTCCCTTTTAGGCGCTACTCCAAATGTCGCTATGTTAAGCCATTCTACTTATGGTAGTGCAGCGCATGCAGATGTAGAGAAAGTTACCCGAGCGACACAAATCGCTAAAACTTTAGCACCAGATATAGCAATCGATGGGGAATTCCAACTTGATGCAGCCATTGTACCTAGCATTGGTGCATCTAAGGCTAAGGGGTCAAAGATAGCAGGCAAAGCAAATGTGTTGGTTTTTCCAGATTTGGATTCTGGGAATATTGGCTACAAGCTTGTGGAACGTCTTGCAAAAGCACAGGCATATGGTCCTATCACGCAAGGTATGGCTGCACCTATCAATGATCTATCGCGTGGTTGTAGTGCTGAGGATATAGTGGGTGTGGTGGCGATTACTGCCTTGCAAGCGGATGTGTAATGTGTCAAGCGTAGAGTTAAATAATCCAAAAATTAAATTTATTTAAGGAGTGAATATGAATGTTTTAGTAATTAATTGTGGAAGTTCTTCTTTGAAATTTCAGCTTATTGACACAGTTACGGAAGGGATTTTAGCCTCTGGGCTTTGTGATAGGATAGGAATTGCAGGCAGTGTGCTGCACTACAAAGGTAGAGATGGCAATAAAACTACCCAAGAAATAGAGATTCCTAATCACTCAATGGCGGTTTCGCTTGTATTAGATATGCTGACACACCATCAATATGGCGCTGTCAAGTCACTCGATGATATTACTGCCACAGGACATAGAGTAGTGCATGGAGGTGAATACTTTAAAGAATCTGTACTTATTGATGATGAGGTCATAGCACATATACAAAATTGTGCAGTTCTTGCGCCCTTGCATAATCCAGCGCATATCATGGGAATCAAAGCTATACAAGAACTTATGCCGAGCAAACCAATGGTGGCGGTCTTTGATACGGCATTCCATCAAAGTATGCCTCCAAAAGCTTATATGTACGGCGTGCCTTATGAATGGTATGAGAAACACAAAGTTCGCAGATACGGATTCCATGGCACAAGCCATAAGTATGTCTCCCAGCGCACAGCAAAATTTCTTAATCTGGATTTGTCCAACTCTAAAATCATAGTTTGCCATCTTGGTAATGGTTCCTCAATCTCAGCAATTAAGAATGGTAAATCTATAGATACAAGCATGGGTTTGACGCCATTAGAGGGACTTATTATGGGTACAAGGAGCGGAGATTTAGACCCAGCTATTTTGGACTATATTGCTGATAGAGAAGGGTTAGATATCAAAGCAATTGTGAATACCTTGAATAAAAAATCTGGTGTGCTTGGCATTTCTGGTGTTTCAAGTGATTTTAGGGATTTACTTGATGCAGATTTGAAAGGCAATGAACGCGCAAAACTTGCGAGAGCAGCGTTTGCATATCGCGTAGTGAAATATATAGGTTCATATTGTGCAGTGCTTATTGGTGTAGATGCGGTTAGTTTCTGTGGCGGTGTAGGTGAGAATGCGAAATTTATACGCGGCATGATTGTTGAGCATCTAGACTTTTTAGGTGTGAAGCTCGATACAGAAGCAAACAATACTTGCGGACAGGAAGTCGTGATTTCAACTCCTGATTCTAAAGTCAAGGTATGCGTTGTGCCTACAAACGAGGAGTTGGTTATCGCAAGAGATACAGCAGCAATAGTTGGACAACTAAAAGACTAGCTTTGATTGTTGCAAACAAACAAAAAAATAAATTAGGAAACCAAATGCATACACCAATATTTTCAAATACGCTTTTTATATGCGTTGATATACAAGAGCGGCTCATAGGTGCTATGGCTGATTCTGAAGGTGTCTTGAAAAATTCTCAGATACTTATCAATAGCGCACATATCTTAGGAAGTAAGATCTTAGTCAGCGAGCAGTACATTAAAGGTTTAGGCAAGACAGACAAGAAGCTTTTAGATAGCTTAGAATCTTTAGATTCTCATCAAGTGCAGTTTTTTGAAAAAACAACTTTTAGCATCTTTAACGACAAAGAAATCACACTTGCTTTAAATGAGCATAAAAAGAATGGAATCCAAAAGCTTATATTTTTTGGGATTGAAGCTCATGTGTGTATTTTTCAAAGCGTGCTGCATGCCTTAGAGTGCGGGTATGATGTTTGGATAGTGGGAGATTGTGTAAGCTCAAGAAACGAAGCAAACTGCTTGAATGCCAAGAGTCTTATGAGCCAACTTGGCGCTAAGATTACCAATACAGAATCTGTGGTTTTTGGAAGCATTGTGGATTCTAAAGATACAAACTTCAAAGCTTTGAGTAATCTTATTAAATAAGCCACATTCTCAAAGAAACTTGGATAGATTAAATGCACTAAAGCCAATCATACAGATTCCACAAAGCATACGAAATATCTTCTGTCTGTGCCTGAATGACTGCATAAAAAGCGATGTAAAAAAACTAAAAGGCAGCATAACTACAAGCGTACCAACGCCAAAAACCCCCATAACCAACGCCCCTTCTAAAGCACTTTGGGTAGCTAATGCAGTCAGCAAAAAATAATACACAATACCGCAAGGCAAGATTCCATTTAACATACCAAGCAATAGAAAGGAAGCAAGGCTTTGGCTGCGCAACAGTGCATTAAAGGCTTTTGATACATAAGCAAATAAACACGAATGAGAATCCAGTCGTAATTCTAATTTGCGTGCAAATTTTGGAGTGATCAAAAAAGCTAGTCCAAAAATAAGCAAGAATATATTGACCGTAATAAGCATCACTGCTTTTGTTAATGCATTTTGTTCAAAAATACTCCCACTCCAGCCAATCATACCACCCAAAATCACATAGGTAAAAATCCGCCCAAAGATATAAAGCAGATGTGCCAATACAGCCTTGGAGTGTGAAGTATGAGCAAGTTTAGAACTACTATAAGCGACAATCAGCCCCCCACACATTCCTACACAATGGCTAAGTGCAGCAAAAAAGGCAATACCAAAGACACTCAAATACTCAATCATAATTTTTATCCTCTACTCAGTTCTACAATCTTAGTGATTTTTAGATTTTCTCAGCAATTTAGCTTAAACTCTTTTTAATTTAATATCGGTTACAATCGCGCCCCGCTCGAGAGTGCATATATTGAGGTTATATGTGAAGCCTCTAGCTTATCTTAAAAAATAGTTTAAAGGAATCGTTATGAAAAAAGGAATCCATCCCCAGTATGTCCCCTGCAAAGTTACTTGTGTAACAAGTGGCAACGAAATCGAGGTGCTCAGCACAAAACCCACTTTGCGTATTGATATCTCAAGTTTTTGTCATCCTTTCTATACAGGTAGCGACAAGATTGCTGATACGACTGGTAGGGTGGAGAAATTCCGACAGAAATATAATCTAAAATAGTGCTTACTCTTGTCTCCACGCCTCTTGGTAATCTCAATGATATTACTTTACGGGGTTTAGAGACTATCTTTAGGGCGCAGGTTATTCTTTGTGAAGATACGCGAGTTGCTAAAAAGCTCTATTTTCTTTTGATAGACAAAGAGCTTTTTAATTCATTGTCATCTTGTTATTTCACAAAAGATGAACACATCCAACGCTTCAAACAGAAATCTTTCCTTGCTTTCCATTCTCATAACCAAGAAAAGTTTTTACGTGATATCCGAAAAGACTTTTTTACTCAAGATGTTATTTATATAAGTGATGCTGGTATGCCCTGTATCAGTGATCCGGGTGCGATACTTGTATCTTACTGTATAAGACATGGCATAGAATATGATGTTTTACCAGGTATAAGCGCGCTAAATGTTTGCTTTGCTGCAAGTGGGATAGAATCAAGCAGATTCTTTTTTGGTGGTTTTTTGCCACATAAGCAAACCGACCGCAAACAAACCCTGAGTTTTTATACAAAATTGGGTTTTCCTTGTATTTGGTATGAAAGTCCTCATCGTCTTTTACAAACTCTCAAAGATATGGAATCCACCTTGCCAGATGCTTATATATGTGCATGTAAAGAGATAAGTAAGATTCATCAAAAGCGATATTTTGGAAGTGCGACAGAGATTATTGTGCAATTGCAAGGCGATAGGATTTGTGGGGAATGGGTGTTATGTGTAGAGAATAGGCAAGGAGCACAAGAGTTCCAAAATGGATGCAATTCCATAGGGGTAGAAGACATTATAGCTCTACCACTTGCACCAAAACTCAAAGCAAAACTTCTAGCAAAAATTACCCAAAAGCCAATCAAACAATGTTACGAAGAGCTTTTGTTTCACACAGTATAGACCTATGGTAATCTATGGCAAGCAACCCGTATTGTATGCCTTAGAGAGGCATATTAATCAGATTGAGAAAATTTTCATCGCCAAAGAACTGCCAAAGAATCTGTTTGTATCGCTGAAAAAATACCAAAAACCTATTTCGGTATTGGATTCCAAAAAAGCCCAAGCTCTAGCTCATGGTCGTAACCATCAGGGAATCTTTGCACAAATACGAGATATAAAACCTTTAGACCTAGCAACGATCAAACACCAAAGCCCTCTGCTAGCACTTTGTGGAGTGAGTGATATAGGCAATCTTGGGTCTATCATGCGTAGTGCTTATTGTCTTGGTGCTGGAGGCGTGCTTGTATGCGATTACACATTAAGCAAAAGCGGCATAGAAGGTATGCTAAGAGCAAGCGCTGGAGCGGCACTTGATATGCCATTTTGCAATATCACCCATACCCTAGAGGTTCTCAATGAACTCAAAATGGCAGGCTTTGTGTTTATTGGCGCAGATTCTGCAGGAGAAAACATCACGAGTTTCTTGTCAAAATCACAGCAAAATTCCCCGCAAATGCCAAAAAACTTTAAAAAAATCGATAGAATCAGCCAGACAAATAGCAAGCCAGCAGGCTTTGTTGGGGAATTTCCAGAAAAATGGATACTGTTTCTTGGGAGTGAGGGCCAAGGTCTGCAACCAAAGATTCTCAAAAAGATGGATATAACCTTGTGTATTCCTATGCGACGCGATTTTGACTCACTCAATGTCGCACATGCCACAGTAATATTTTTAGATAGATTGCTTAATAGGGGACAGAATGAATAAGGGAACTTTAGAGGAACAATTAGCATACCTTAAAGGAATTGGCACAAAAGAAATCAACAAAACCACCAAGCTCACAACCAATAAAATAGAAGATATTTTAGAAAAACGTTTTGACAAGATTGACAAAACCCGCGCTAAAGGTTTTATCAATATCTTAGAGAGAGAATACAATCTCAATCTATCAAGTTGGTTGAACGAATATGCAATCTTCCATAACAAAGAAATTTCTCATACACCTCCTCCCACCACTTCACAATCCCCTATAGCAGAGATTGACCTACGCACGCATATAAACGAATACAACAGACAGAATACTAACCCCAGGGAACTTGTAGATAGCCCACAGATTACAGAACCCTATAATAAGAGCATCAAAGCCAAAAAAGCTAGCAACAATCCTCTGCCATTTGCTTTGCTTATTCTCCTTGCGCTTTGTTGTGCTGGATATTTAGCTTATCGCGTATTTTTTGCTGAAACTACCATGCCAACAGATTATTCTCATTCCACACAGTCTTTGCCAGTAGAATTTATGACAGATTCTCTTGAAATGGATTTGAAAGATTACATACAAGATAAACAATCTCTACAAGATGGAACGCTAGATACGCATTCTCCACTCTCACAAGCCCCTCGGCTTGCTATTGTCCCAAAATCTGAGCTTTGGATAGGGATAATTGAAGTACAGACTCAAAAAACAACCCAGCTTAATATCACGCAAACCTATGAAATCACTTTGGATAAGCCATTGATAGTTGTGTTTGGACACAATGATTTCACTTCGATTCTTAATGATGAGACTTTCCCTCATAAGATAAACAGTTTTGTGCGCTTCTATTTTGATGGCCAACAATTAAAAGAGATAAATTACTCCACATACAAGCAGCTCTATCCAATAGATCAATGGGGCAATTAGATGAGATTCTTGATGCTTGCAAGTGCATTGTTTTGCTTTTGCTTTGGTGATGCACTTGATTCAAAGCTCAAAAATCTCATTGGCGAGAGGAATTACAAAATCAATGCAAATTTTATTAACAAAATATTCCAAGACAGAAATCTTTTTTATACAGATGGCAAGCTCAGTATGCCCCAAATATTTCAGACCCTTAAAAACAATGGCTTGCTCAATCTCAGATTCCAAAATCCACAAGAAGTAAGTCTGATTTTTTCTGCCCGTACAAGCCCTATTCTTCTTAATCGCACAATAAATGACATTCTCTCGAGCATGGGCTATTCTTATTTTAATGTGCAAAAAGCGGATTACAATGATGGAATTTCCAGCATTGACTTTCACTTTGTGACAGAACATGCACCTGATCCATGGGTTATCCTTTCAGAGTTAGAAAAGCGAGGATTGCTAAGCATTGATGTAACCCGTCATAGTTTGCAAAAATGGGAATACCTGCTTGAGCTCAGCAGTCTGCAGATTCCAAATTCACGCACTATCAGCTTAAATGAGGCGCTCAGTCTACGTGACATATCAGGTCAGTATTGGCTTAATCTCCAAGAGCAAGGCAAACTCAAAATATCAAATACGCAAAAATGGTATCCACGAGTAGTGTTTTTTGATAGAAATCTCGCCATTGTCAATTCGTTTTTGAGCAAAGATTCTAAGACTTCTATTACACTTAAAATACCCCAAGGTGTGAGCTTTATAATGATTACAGATTTTAATAACACTGCTAACCTCAAAAATGGAATCTCTATAGAGTTTGATTAAGGGAGGCAAGTATGTTTGATGAAATACAATTTGAAAAAACAAAGCGACTACCAAAATATGTCTTTGCAGCTATTAATGAAATCAAACTCCAAATGCGACACAACAATGAGGATGTGATAGATTTCTCTATGGGTAATCCTGATGGACCTACTCCGCAGCATATTATCGACAAGCTTTGTCAAGCAGCGCAGAAACCCAAAAATCATGGCTATTCTGTAAGCAAGGGGATATACAAACTGCGTCTAGCAATTTGTGATTGGTATAAGCTCACCTATGGCGTTATACTTGATCCAAATACCCAAGCATGCGTTACTATGGGAAGCAAGGAAGGATATGCGCACCTCATCCAAGCTATTACAAATCCCGGAGATACAGCTATAGTGGCCGAGCCAGCATATCCTATCCACTCCTATGCGTTTATCCTTAATGGCGCAAATGTTGTGAGTTTCCCAATCAAATGGAATGACAAAATGGAGCTTGATGAAACGCATTATTTTGACAATCTCATTGCAAGCTTGCATGAATCTACCCCAAAGCCGAAGTTTGTCGTAGTAGGCTTCCCTCACAATCCAACCACAACAGTTGTTTCTTTGAGTTTTTATGAGCGTCTTGTTGCTTTAGCTAAGCAAGAGCGTTTTTACATTATTTCAGATATTGCCTACGCAGAGCTTTGTTTTCATGGCTACAAAGCCCCGAGTATTTTACAAGTCAAAGGAGCGCAAGATGTAGCAGCAGAATGCTATACATTGAGTAAAACTTATAACATGGCAGGCTGGAGGGTGGGCTTTGTCGTTGGGAATACAAAGATGGTAGAAGCATTGCAGAAAATCAAAAGCTGGCTTGATTATGGAATCTATACTCCAATGCAGATTGCCTCCACTATAGCTCTGAATGGTAGTCAAGATTGCGTCCAGCAAATCAAAGCAAAATACCAAAAGCGCATGGAAGTGCTTATAAGGTCTTTTAAAACTGCCGGATGGGAAATACAAAAGCCACAAGCAAGCATGTTTGTATGGGCGAAAATCCCAGAATGCGCTGAGAATTTAGGGAGTGTAGAGTTTTCAAAAAGACTTTTACAAGAAGCCAAGATTGCCGTAAGTCCGGGAGTGGGATTTGGACATCATGGCGAAGGCTATGTGCGCATCGCTCTTATTGAAAATGAAAATAGAATCCGCCAAGCTGCGCGCAACCTTAAAAATTTTCTAAAACAGTTCAAGTGAGGGTATGGTGAGAAAGATATATATTGGCATCATTGGTGTGGGTGTAGTAGGAAGCTCTGTTATAAGAATACTCAAGCAAAACCAAGATCTTATTGGAGCGCGTGCGGGGGTAGAGTTTGTAATCAAAAAAGCAGTAGTGCGCGACATTCCAAAGGCCCAGAAGCTAGGTATTCTTGAGGCTGATAAATTCCATACAGATATAGATTCCATATTAAATGACAAGGATATTGATGTGGTCATTGAGCTTATTGGCGGTGTAGAGTTTGCCTACGAGATAGCCAAAAAAGCTTTGCAGAACAATAAGGCTCTTATCACTGCAAACAAGGCGATGCTAGCCTACCACCGATATGATTTAGCACGCATTGCCAAAGAATTGCCAATCGGCTTTGAAGCAAGCGTTGGCGGTGGGATTCCTATAGTTAGGACACTAAGAGATTGTCTAGCATCAAACCACATACAAGCTATTTATGGAATCTTAAATGGCACAAGCAACTATATCTTAACCCAAATGTTTGACCACAATAAAGATTTCTATACTGCACTCCTTGAAGCACAGAATCTAGGCTACGCAGAATCTGACCCTACGCTTGATATTAACGGGCTAGATGCAGGGCATAAACTCCTTATCCTTGCCACTCTTGCATATGGAATCAATGCATTGCCAGAAGATATTTTGATTGAGGGGATTAGTGATATTACACCCGATGATATGGAGTTTGCACGCGAGTTTGGCTATACAATCAAGCTTTTAGGGATTGCAAAAAGTGACAACAATGAGCTAGAACTTCGCGTCCATCCTAGCTTGATACTAAAGGATTGTATGATTAGCAAAGTGGGTGGTGTGATGAATGGCGTGAGTGTGATAGGGGATTGTGCGGGCGAGAGTATGTATTATGGTGCTGGGGCGGGGGGAAATGCTACTGCAAGCTCTGTGATTGCAGACTTGATTGAGATAGCGCGTGATACACATTCAAGCATGCTTGGATTCTCGCGAAGCTTTGATAAGAATTTGACTCTTAAGAGTATTGAGAAGATCCGATCGCGTTATTACATCCGTCTCTATACGCAAGATAAGCCGGGTGTTTTAAGTCAGATTACACAGATTCTGGGAGACAACAACATTTCCATCCAAGCACTTTTACAAAAAGAGCATACAGAACAAGGTATGGCGAAATTATTCATCTCCACACACACAAGCATAGAATCTGACATCAACAAAGCCTTACAAGAAATACAATCACTGCCTATAGTAAGCCAAAAGCCCTACAAAATCCGAATACAAGATCTATAATGTGATGTTTTCTACAAGCTCACATTCTTTAGGTATGCCATTTTCATAGCGTATGATAAGTGCGTCTAAACAGAAGGCATATTTGGTTTTGTTTTTTGCAAGATAGATCTTTATACTCTTAGTGAGTTTAGTGAGTTTGGCTGGGGTGATATTATAGATTGGTTCAAAGCTACTGCCACTCTTAACTTCAATAAAATGCAATACATTATCTTTACGCGCAATAATATCTATCTCGCCGTAGCGCGTATAAAAGTTCCGCTCAATTATCTCAAACCCTTTGTGAAGCAAGAATTCACAAGCATGAGATTCCGCATTGCTTCCTTTAGTACGACTCACAGAAGACTCCATTGACATTTGGTAAGGAATGATACTCATATACAGTCTTTCATGCTATATCTTGTTTTGTTTTCTTTGAATCCCCCCCCTACCACATGAAATTCAACTTCATATAACCAGTATGCTATGTAAGCTTAGAGTTAAAAGCAGTATTGTAGTTAAATGTTATATACCACCTTCTGTTCCCATATCTCTGTAGTTTGTAATCCCAGCTTTCGTGCCTTTCAAAGTACCATTTATTTCAATCTTGCCTGTGAGTTGGTACTTATCTGTATTATCGCTTTGTTGAGCTTTTTGTCCATTGTTATTCTTTTTATTATCTTCCACTTTACCTAGTACCAAACCACTGCCATCTGCTCCTTCTACTCTAGCACCTTCTTTGATAGTGAGATTTTGGACTATTCTGTCCATTTCTCTCAATCTTTATTGCAACCGCATTTCCAGTCGCTGAAATAAGCTTTTCATTTTTAAATGTCTCAATCTTGGCACCTTGGAGTCTTAAAGCAGCATTGTTATCTTTTGATTCTATAGTCCCTTTGTTAGTGAAATTTCTCACAACAGTTTGTCCACCTTTACTATTCCCATTTTTTGTTTTTTCATCTGTAAAGAGATAGACTGTATCTGCATTATTGCTTGAGCTTATTGTTCCATTATTTTCAAAGCTCTCTATTGTAGAGCCACCACGAAAGAGTATGTTCCATCCTTGCTTTCCATTTTGAATCGTTCTATTAAGAATAGCTCCTTCTTCTATTGTTATCTTAGGAACATTGACAATACTATTATTATCTTTATTACCCACTTCTAGGGTTGGATTGTCATCAAAATTTTAACAACGTTAAAAAGGAAATAATTCAGTGAATCTAAGGAAAATCTATCAAAGGGGAGTTGGAGGCAACGATATGAGGAGTCATATCGCTAGAGTAGTTAAAATAGGTATGAATAGGCAAAGCCTACATTGCCATTTTTCCAGCTCTTTTCTCTGTTATTAGCATTCGATACCTTTATATTTGGTCCTCCTAATGGAATCTTCATGCCAAAATCAACAATGTGGCTGTCTCTTATTATCGTCATACCTAAATTAAGCCCGTATCCTAGACCTTTCCGTATTTCTTGCTTGGATTTCACTTCTTGGCCATTAGCATCGTAATATCTCCCATCCCATTGAGAATAACCTGCAAATACCCCACCATAAATACCAGCTTGGGTGTCTTGAGACTTTATCAAGTTGTATATGTAATCGACATTAAGATCGTATTTGTATCCAAAGCCTATTTTTTTACTATATCCTTCAGAACTTGGGGCTCCAGTGACAGGAAAAAGATTGCTTAGTGCTGCGCTTGCGTAGATTCTTAGTGAATCATCATAAGAGAAAGTGTGTAAATAGCCTGCTCTTGCTCCGTAATGTACCCCATAATCTATACCATAGTTGTATTCTGTGTTTCCTTTAGGGATAGATTTCTGCACATATCCGAAACCTAACTCCCCACCGACAAAAAATCCATCCTTGGCACAGAGGCTTGTCGCTAGCAATAATCCTGCAAGAGAGATTTGCTGAAGTGATTTGTTTGTAAGCATAGTTGTCCTTTATAATTAAGTTGTGTCTGAAAGTCATGTTTCAAGACGGATGAATCTTATTAAATAAATAAAAATTATTGATTAATAATTTTTATTTTTTATAAATAATAAAAATATGCAAGTATGGTAGTTTAAGAGAGTTAAAATATTAAAACTTATTAGGAAATGGATGTTTTAATCTAAGACAGAAGCCTAAAGTGAAGGTTTTTAAGAGGCTTGGGTCGGCAGCTATGGAAGGGGTTTAAACCGCAGGGAGCGGGTGCGGGAAAAGCAGGAACAAGACTCTAAGAGATAAGAATAGTAAAGGATTTGGGAATAGCGCTTATAAGCTAATGATGTTAGCGGATATTTGCGAGTTTAAGGATAAGCTCTACTTCACCTTTATTAAGCCTCATTTCTTTGGCGATGGAATCCATGCTCCAGCCTTCATTAAAAAGTGTAAGTATGCGTTTTTCATCAATCTGGTTGCCATTTGATGGAGTATAGTTGATTTCGCGTAGCTTCTCTTCAAGCTGGAACATTTTCTCTTCTATATAGTCATTTTGCTTGTCCATATTCACTTCTAACACTTCAATCTGTCTGTATACTTTAATAAGTCCATTTTCAAGAGAGTCTTTTACTTCAGATTTTATCTTGCTGCCTAGTGCTGTGTTGGTATATTGGTTTTCAAGTTCGTTGTCTTTGATCCACTTACGGATTTTATAAATCTCTTTATTGAGTTCTTCTATGCCCCGCTCGAAATTTTGGATTCTCTTGTGTAGGTCGTTTGATCGGAAGTAATTTACTAGCATGAGCAATATCACAATAGCTAAGCAAAAGAGACTGCAAAGAATACTTAACGTGCCTAGTGAGAGATGAAACATACTACAAGATTCCTTTGGAACTCTAAGAAAGACTTTTTTTATCTAAAATCATGGTGCGCTCGCATTCTACCACGAAACTATCAAAACATTGGGAGTCTCTTATGTGCAAGTGCTTTATCTGTGCGACTTGTGGATGCAACACTTGGGCAAAGATTCCTATATGGCGCTCTGGTATGATAGGCAGAAGCAAGCGCGCATAAATCTCGCCTGTGCGTATGTATGGAGAATCTACATTCACACAAAGTACCTCATGTCCAATGAAGGCAAGACTTGTCTGATACTCTAAGGTAAGCAGGGGGTTAGTATCTTGCTTGAGCATATTCTCAATGGAGTTGAGCCTCTTGTAGATTTCAACTAAGAGATCAAAAATTATCTCTTCATTTTCCTCTAGCTTGGAGCGAAGGGTGTTTGTATAGCGTGATATTGGCGTGTCATTTGATCTTGCAAGAGCCCCAAATTCTGCTTCGAACTTGGGCTTGTTGTCTGCCGTGACATAGTCGTAGTGAAGCTGCAAACTACAGGCACCTAGTCTTGTGTGGATTCCAAAATTTTCTAAAAGTTGCTTATAGTCCATAGTTTAAAACTCCATCACTTAAGACAAAAAATAAAAATACAAAGCCCAAATAGCCATTGGTTGTAAAGAATGCTTTTGGGATATTTGTAAAATCTTTGTGTACCAGATACTGCTCATATAAGAGCATACAGCCACTAAAGAATAATCCCAGGTAGCTCAAGATATTTAAAAGTGCGCTTTCATAGATAAAGAAAAACCAAAATACTACTGCGCAAATATGGAAGATTCTTGAAAGATAGAGCGTCTTTCTTGCTCCAAATCTTGAAGGGATAGAATGCAGACCATGTGTGGAATCAAACTCCATATCTTGCAGGGAATAGAGCAGATCAAATCCTGCTACCCAAAACATCACACCGATACTTAAAAATATGCACCACAGCTCTAGATTCCCAAGCACTGCTATACAGCCAGCAATAGGAGCAAGACTTAGAGAAATACCAAGTACCAGGTGGGCGAGATAAGAGAAACGCTTGAGAAATGAGTAGCCACCAATAATTAATAAAAATGGGAGAGATAGCATAAATGCCAAAGTATTAATGGAATAGCAGATGAGTATAAAAGCAAGCGCATTTGCTATACAAAAAATATTCATGCTTACAAGTCCTATCCTTCCATCTACGCTTGGACGCGACTTGGTGCGGGGATTTAGGATATCTATTTTTCTATCAACCAAACGATTAAAGCCCATGGCGAAATTTCTCGCAAAAACAAGTGCCAATGCACATAAAATAAGAGTTTGTGTGCCTACCCACACTTTAGAATCTGCCTGCAAGCTCGCGACAATCATGGCAATGAGAATAAAGGTGGCTGAAAAGATTGTGTGCTCAAACATCACGAGTTCATTGAAGTTTTTGAGTTTCTGGAGCAAAGACATGGAGCAAATCCTAAGAATCTAGTGGAGCAGCATTTCTTTGAGAAGTTTCTTGCCAAACTCTACACCGGGCTGGTCGTAGGGATTTATATTTAACAGACGCCCGACACATGAAGTTAGCAGCTCATAATATGTGATAAGTGCGCCTATACTTCTCTCGCTTAATTCTGTGAGTGTGATGGAATCTGTTGGGATTTTATGCTCATCTAGGATTTTTATAGTCGCAAGTTGTTGTGTGTTGAGCAGTTTGGCAAAGGACATGTTATTCACAAAATCACTAGATTCTAAAAAGTCTATATCAGGAATGCGAAGTTGTGGATGGCTTTGCGAATCAAGAAGCAAAAAACTCACACTTTTATCATGGTGTCCTTGCACGATGAGTTGCAAAAACGAGTGCTGGTCAATGCTACCAATAAGCCCTATTGGCGTGAGACCTACAGATTCGCCAGAATGTGTGATTTTGCCCAAGCTTTCTGCCCAGAGCTGCATATACCAGGAATTGAAATCTTTAAAGATACTAGAGTATGAAAATAGCACATTTATAGGGTAGCGCTCTTTGTGCTGTACATAAAAAAGAGCCTTGTCAAGCAGGTGCTCTTCCTTGCGCGCGAAAAAAGATTCCATAAATTTGGCAGCGCCAAGAAGTAGCTTGGCTGTATCATATCCTAGAATGGCTAGTGGTACTATGCCTACACTGCTGAGCACAGAGAAGCGACCACCGACATTTGATGGGATCGCGATGGTGTGGATACTATGCTTCTTGCTCCAAGATTCTAGTGGGGAGAGAGAATCTGTAATTGTGAGAAAATGCCTTTTGTTTGTGGGAGATTCCAGAATACCAAAGTGCTTGAGGATGTATTTACACAAAGATAAGGTCTCAATAGTTGTGCCGGATTTTGAAATAGCTACAAAGAGTGTGCTTGGGAGTTTGAGGGATTCTAACGTGGCTTGTGTGTGGATAGAATCTGTGTGCTCAAGAAAATGGAGCGTGATGTTTTTGCGATTTTTACACGATGAGAGCAAGCAATCAATGGCTTTAGTGCCTAGCGAACTTCCTCCAATACCAATGATTACGAGATCTGTGAGCTTCTCTAATACCGCTTGGTTAGCTTGGATATAGACCTTAGAATCTCTTAGTGCGTGCTGCTCAAATGGCAGGTCGTAATAGCCACTGACTTTCTCTTCACGCTCTTGAAAAATCTGCTCAAATACGCAATCGCGGGCTTTGGAATCTTGTGTGGGAGTAAAATTTTGCTGGAAAATAAGCATTTGCTTTTACAATATCTCAAGAGTGCTTGAGCACATGCACACTCAAATCTATTAGTCTTGTGGAATAACCCATCTCATTGTCATACCACGCAAGTACTTTGGCAAATCGATCGATACAAAGTGTTGTGTCAGGCACAAAGATTGCACTATAAGGTGAGCCTATAAAGTCGCTTGAGACGCATTTCTCCTCATCGACATAAATAATGTCCTTCATCTCTTGGTGTTGTACATTGCTAAAAAGTGCGTTTATTTCATCTTTGGTGGTTGGCTTGGTGAGATTGACACTCAAATCTACAAGGCTTACATCTGGTGTAGGTACGCGCACAGCAAATCCGTTGAATCTCCCGCTAAGCTCAGGTATCACTAAGCCTACGGCTTTGGCAGCACCTGAGCTTGTAGGAATGATATTAAGCGCCGCAGCTCGAGCACGGCGGATATCTTTGTGCTTGACATCGAGGACATTTTGGTCGTTTGTGTAGCTATGGACGGTCGTCATAAGCGCGGATTCTATCCCGTAGGCTTGGTGCAAGACTTTTGCGATAGGGGCTAGGCAGTTTGTCGTACAAGAGGCATTAGAGATGACTTGTTGTCCATTGTAGGTGAGATGATTGACACCATAGACGAAAGTGGGGGTATCGCTAGCAGGTGCGGAGATGATAACCTTTCTGATATCACCCTTGAGATGCTTGCTTGAATCTTGCAAGGAATTGAATTGGCCTGTGCATTCTATGACGCCTTCTGCGTCTGTGAAAGTAAGCGTGTTGATGTCTCGGTTGCTGAGTATTTTTACATTTTTGCTTTTTCCTATACACAGAGTGTTTGCATCGATTTTCTGTGCGTCGTAGCGTCCATGCACAGAGTCATAGCGCAACAAATGAAGTAGGGTATCAATATCTGTTGTTGTGTTGATGTTTGTCAACTCAACATCATCTCTTTGTCCTATAATGCGAGCTGTACATAAACCAATACGTCCTGTTCCATTGATAGCTACCTTGAATGCCATTGGGATCCTTATTGCAGTGGATTTGTGTAGTCGGGGATTCTACAAAAAATCCCATAAAAAAATAATATTTCTTGATTTGCAAGCAGATTCTTGAGTACAATCAGCCGCTCTTTGCACCCCATTAGAACAAGTGATAGTCCTTGTAGCTCAGCTGGATAGAGCATTCGATTCCTAATCGAAGGGTCATGCGTTCGAATCGCATCGAGGACACCAAACCTCACAACCCAAACCATATCTCAAGGACATAGCGATGTTGCGTTTTCTCAAAAGAGTCCTCAATAAAATCTTGCACATTACAATGCCGTTTTTAAAGCGCAAACTTCAGCCGACCAATTGGCATCACCTAAGAAGCTTAGAGCCTGTATCTCGAATTTTTGGATTTGATAGAGGTATGCCAATAGTATAGAATCTACCAAGAGGATTTTTTGCAACAAAATGCTCAATACATAAAGGGAGAGGTGTGTGAAATCGCTGAGAATACTTATACTAAGAAATTTGGAATACATGTCACTACATCACACATTTTGCATTACAACAACGAAAATAGCAACGCTACGATAATAGGCGATCTCACCAAGTGGCAGGAACTACCAGCTAATATGCTTGATTGCTTTATCTGCACGGTTACACTGAATTTTATTTATGACTATAAGAGTGCCATCAAGGGTATCTACCATATGCTTAAGCCCCAAATAGGGGGGGGGGGGGCAATACACAATCTCATAGCAAAACAGAATCCGGGGGAGTAGCACTTGTGAGCGTAGCGAGCCTTTGTCCAATCTCAGAGTATGATTACAAACGTTGGGGTGATTATTGGCGTTTCACAGATATGGGGATAAAGCGCGATTTTGAGGAGATTTTTGGAGTGGGAAATGTCGAAGTTGTAAGCTATGGCAATGTATTGAGCGCTACCGCAGAAATACAGGGTATAAGCGCGCAGGAACTTACCGTAAGAGAACTCTTCTATCATGACAAAAACTATCCTGTTATCATCGGTATCAAGGCTTACAAGAGAATCTGATGCTTATTATCCTAGCGACTTCAAATCCACATAAGCAAAGAGAATTGCGTGCTATGCTTGCAGATTCTGGGCTTGTGGAAAGATTGCAAGTAAAGTCTTTAGATGAGTTTGTAACGCCTTTTGAAATCAAAGAAGATGGTAGAAGTTTCCAAGAAAATGCAGCAATTAAAGCACGGGCAATCCAGCAAGCACTTATAGAATCAAACACTGAGATAAACACATGCGAAAGAGCGTTTGTTTTGAGTGAGGATAGTGGGCTTTGCGTGGATTTGCTTGCTGGATTACCCGGGATTTATAGTGCGCGCTATTTTAAGAGCGACACTCAGGGCTATCATAAGTGGGAGCTAGAAAAGCAAAGATTATTGCGGGATTTTCCTGCTTTGGATTCTGAGAAACTTAATATTGAGCGTGTGATTTTTGAGCTAGGGTTGTACGGGGAATCTGGCGCACAGTTTGTGGCAAATATGTGTTTGCTTGATATGCATACATCTCATACAAGACACTTTGAGGGAATCTGTCATGGCAGAGTGATTGCTGAAAAAAGAGGGCTTAATGGCTTTGGCTATGATTGTATATTCATACCAAGCGGCTATACAAAGACTTTAGCCCAACTGAGTGATGAAGAAAAAAACCTTATCTCACACAGACAAAAGGCATTAAAATCTTGTGTGGAATATCTTGGGTCCCAAGAAGCTATGAACAAGAAGCTATGAATTAGTGATTTTAAGAAACAAGAAAGTCACAATATAACCAATTATCTCTGGGTACTCAAATCAAGCAAAGTAGCAACAATACAAAACAACTCTATTAGTAGCTGGATAAATACAAGTATCACTATAGGTCTTTTGCTCTGTGCAATTTTGGATTCACGCGACTTCAACGAATATGACATTGTGTGGTGAATATATACAAATTGTTTTGTGGGATTTTTAAACTAGCTTTTATCAAAGCATCGCTAAACTTCGTCCTTCCAAAGTATTAGTAGGGGACAGATCCGAAAGGACTTTGAAATTTTTCTCAGGAGCTTATAGTATGAAATTTTTTCTTGTTCTGTTTTTTGGTTTCGTTGGGCTAGCTTTTGGCTCTGGTATGAGTGGATTGGATATGATCAAGTCATACTCTGTAGCTGGTGCAGTTATAGGTGTGGGTATTGCAGCACTTGGAGGTGCTATTGGTATGGGGCATGCAGCAGCAGCTACTATTTCAGGTACAGCGCGGAACCCTGGAATCAGTGGTAAATTGCTTGGAACAATGTTTATTGCATTAGCACTTATTGAAGCGCAAGTTATCTATACGCTTGTTCTTGCAATCATTGCGCTTTATAGCAACCCATTTTTGGCTTAAACTCAAGTGATCTTCTGAACCTAGCAGAAATTTAGCTGCTAGGTTTCTGCGCTGGTGGTGGAATTGGTAGACACACCATCTTGAGGGGGTGGCGGGGCGACCCGTGCGAGTTCAAGTCTCGCTCAGCGCACCATACAAAGTCTTTCATATAGCCTGATCATCTTCACATTCCTACCTTCGATACGCCGGGGTGGTGAAACTGGTAGACGCGCTAGACTCAAAATCTAGTAGGGGTAACCCTGTGTCGGTTCAAGTCCGACCCTCGGCACCATTTTGAGAATATTCAAACTTTATTTTTCAAACTCCAAGGCCAACTCTTTGTATTTTCTCAAAATATCTTAGATGTTTTCAAAGCGTTTTCAAAAATGCTTCAAGGGCATCGATTTCCTCTTGCGTGAGCTTAAGCTCTTTTAGTAAAGGCGAGGTTTGCGGGAACAATGGATCATTTTTTTGAGAATCCGTAGGCTCTGGGCGAAACATTCCAAAATTATACGCATTAAGCACACCACGTAAAGTCGGAAACAATCCATTATGAAAATATGGCGCACTTTTTCGCACTTCGCGTAAGCTAGGGGTTTTAAATGCACCCATATCACTGGGATTTTTACTCACATTGTAACGACCAAAATCCTCATATTTCTCGCGCCCATAGTAGGTTAGCCCAAGATTGTGGTATTTGTGATCGCTAAACTCCACACCATTGTGGCAATTCATACAGCGCCCCTTCGTGCGGAAAATATGCAATCCTAGCACCTCATCATCTCGCAATATTTGAGAATCCCCCCCGCATAAATCTATCAAAACGCGAATTTTTGGGCATCAATGATCGCTCATAGGTGGCAAGTGCCTGTGCCAAATGCTTAAGGCTAGATATGAAGAGCTTATCAATGTCTTACTTCACGGCAATGGCTATTTAAATTTCTATAAAGACTTTGAGGACACCATAAATTTAGAGGGCAGGGACTGGGCTTACGCCCAGCATAAGATTATAGACACGAAGCCCACCCTAGCGGATTTTAAAAAATGCGTGAGCGAGTATTTAGCGTGGGAAGTGAGCAATGTGCTGAAAAATGGAAATAAGGAGAGAGAGCCAAATTTTCCCTAAGCCCTCGTTTAGCAGAGCTTGAAAAACAATTCAAGCAAAACGGGGGCGCATTTAGGGAATTTAAGCTTGGGGAATTGTTTGGAATACAATCAAATCCGCAGTTAAATAAAGATAGTTTTGAATTTAGCGAAAACGCCGAATTTCCTTATTTCACAAGGACTTGTCTAAATAATGGCATAGCAGGTTATGTAAAATATTTGGATGAAGAGCATAAAATTAAGGGTAATTCCATAGCCGTAGGAATGCTAGGAATGCAATTTTTCTATATGCAAAAAGATTTTTATGCAGGGCAATTTACAAAAACCCTTTACCCAAAATTTGCGACATTTAATAAACTCATCGCCCATTTTTTCATCGCTTGGCTGAATAAATCCCAAAAGACTTTTCAAGGCGTTTTAGTGCGGGATTTTGAAAAAACTTTTAATAAAAGTGTGATTTCTCTACCCATTGAAAATAAACAAATTGCCTTTGACTTTATGGAATCTTTCATCAAATCCATAGAAAAAGAATGCATCAGAGATGTTGTGTGCTACCAAGAGGCTAAAAAAAGAGCCTATGAAAGGGTTGTGGGCTTTAAAAGCCCTCTTAAGTGCTAAGCGTTGCCTTATCTAGGGCTTTGAGGTTTTTAGCACTACAAAGCGCAGCAGTCATGGAGCCAGAGACATTGCTTGCTGTGCGCGCCATATCCACTATAAGGTCGATGGCTAATAGCATTGAGAAAATCTTGCTATCAACCCACAATCAAACGCATAGAATTTCAAAATACAGGCAAATTCAGGATTGATAAGATAAAAGCTGCTCTATCTAAGTATCCCCTCTAGTTTCAAAAGTTCTATTTTCTTATCCAATCCGCCAGCATAGCCTCTGAGATTCCCGTCTTTGCCTATCACTCGATGGCAGGGTATTATGATTGCGATTTTATTGCGACTAGCTGCCATGCCTACTGCTTGCGCAGACATTTTAGGTATCTCTCTTGATTGGGCGATATGTTTTGCTATCTGCCCATAGCTCATGGTTTTCCCATAAGGTATATCTAACAAAATCTCCCATACCTCCTTTTCAAACCTACTGCCACCAAGCAAGAGCGGCGGGAGAAAACTAGGAATCTGGCCTTGAAAATAACTCTCTAGCCAAAGTAGTGTTTGCGTAAGCGCATTATATTGTGGGGTAGATGAGCAGCAGTGGGGATGAGGTAAAAACTCTTTGTAAAAAGCTGATTTGTCTTGAAAGCATAATTGCGTCAAATATCCATTTTTGAATTCTAAAAAAAGTATGCCTAGTGGGGATTGGTAGGTTGTCCAATGAGATTGAGAAGAGTTGGATTTCATATTTTATATTTCCTTAAATATTGAAGAGAGATTCTTGCGATGAGAATCAAGACTTGCTTTGTCTTAACTTCTCTATTTCTAGGAGCTTTGATCTAGCGTCTATGACTTTTGGTTTTTGGAGAGTTGGCTGGTATTAACGAACTAAATTGCGGGCTTAATTCTCACACTCTTGGACAATCTTAGCAAACTCTAAGAATATACTGCGAGATTCTCTTGGTCCAGGGCTGGCTTCTGGGTGGTGCTGGATTGAAAAGATTGGTTTATCAAAATAATACAAACCCTCAATCGTGCCATCAAAAAGATTCCTGTGTGTAACTTTGGCTACAGATTCTATAGAATCTGGGACAGAATAATTGTGGTTTTGCGAAGTGATTTCTACCTGTTGTGTCAGCATATTTTTTACAGGATGATTGCCCCCGTGGTGCCCAAACTTTAGCTTATAAGTATCAAAACCATGTGCAATCGCTAGTAATTGGTGCCCTAGACATATCCCAAACATTGGAATATTTGCATCAATAAGCAATCTTATCTGTGCTATTTGAGAATCTAGCATAAGTGGATCACCCGGACCATTAGAGAGGAAAACCCCACCAATTCTCTTCGCACGAAAGCTCGTAATAATCTCTTGTGCGCTGAAATCATATGGCAAAACTTTGACGTCCAAACCTGCTGCCACAAGTTCATTGAGGATATTTTGCTTCACACCAAAATCTATTACAGCAATCTTTTTATTACGCTTTGTGGTGGGTTTGTCGTAGTTAAAACTCACAAAATCAAAGCTCCCATATTGATGTCTGTAGGGTTCTTTCGTAGAAACTTCTGGAATGAGATTAAGCTCTTGGATATTGGGTGTGGAATCTAAAAGAGATTTTAAAGTGGATTTGTCCTTAAACTCTGTGCTAGCTACCATCATCATAGCACCTTGTGTGCGAAGCATCTTGACTATTGCACGTGTATCTATACCATAGATGCCTATGGTATTGTGTTTTTTTAAAAAATCATCCAAAGAAGCTTGTGCACGAAAATTTGAATAGAAACTATTGTAGTTTGCTATGATGATACCCTTACAAAATACAGACCTAGATTCAATATCGCAATCGTTCACGCCCACTATCCCGATTTCTGGCATAGTGAATGTAACAAACTGCCCAGCATAACTTGGATCGGTGATGATCTCTTGGTATCCACAGAGTGAAGTATTAAAAACAACTTCGCCTACCGCACTACCCTTAACACCAAAACTTAAGGCTTTCACAAACACACCATTTGCAAAATACAAGAAAATCTCTTCAGGGCCATCAGATTCCGACATTTTGCTTCCTTTGTTTTTCTTAAAATTTGGGTTAGCTTAAGCCTTTTTTGCGCAATTCCTCTTCATAGAGCTTATTGAAAACTATTTCATATTCATCACTGCCATACACGAGCTTTCTCTTATGCTTTTTGAGACGCTCTATAACTGCCTCTTCGCTTTGTTCATAGATTCTAGAATATTCATTGATGGCTTTGTGTATGATGTTTTTCACAACTACCTCTGAGACCTTAAAATCTATAAATCCTGTTTTGCAAATCCGAGAAAGTATCTCGTGTGATAAATCGCTACACCGATCATCCCATGTGATTGTAAAATTCTCTTCGCTCGCGATTTGTCGCTTAAACATTCTGAACATAGCACGTTCATCCATTCTATAGTCTTCAATTTCGTTGCTATGCTTTTCTAATAAATCTCTCACTTTTTCGTCAATTACCTTTTCTCTTTGGATATTCTCCATAAGGCAATCTAAAGCTACTTTACTAAGAGATTCTAATGAAGTGTTGATATTGATAAAACTTGCATTTACTAAATCTAGACCAATTTTATTTGCAATATAAGGAGCGTGTTGTGCCTTCAGCTTCATTGTTGGGATTCTCCTACTTTTTGTGTGGGATTGTAGCTTTAGTTAAGTAAAAAAGGCTTTAAGCTATTTGAGTTTTTCGTAAATATATGGCACAGAGGTAATACCTGATTGGGTTACTTTATGGTTGATACTCATTACAGATGAAACATCGAGATTCTGATATTTGCTTGGGAGTTTGTAGCCACTTTTATAGACCTCTTGCAAAAAGAGGATTTTTTCCTCATTAGTTTTAAATTCAGCTTCACGTACTTTTACCATCGCTGCTTTCAAGACAGAATCTGCACCTAAGAATCCCACAGGCAGAACATAAACATGAGAATCCTTCAAGCGATTTTTAATGTCTCTCATTTCATGTTGGCAAGACGGACAGTTTGGATCAGCCACAATATAGGTGATCTTGTTTGTTTTTGCTTGGGAGTTTAAGACAATAAATTCACTTGTTTTGAGTTCAGAAAATAAGCTGATAATCTTTTCAGTTGCAGGCTTTTGTGTTGCATTTTGGGCTTGTTTGATAGAGTTTGAAACTTCGATAACATCATCATCATTCTTTGAAAAAAACACATTTGATGCACCAAAAATCACTCCACCATCACTGCTTGCAAAAAGTGGTACTTGTAGTTGTTCTGTTTGTACCAGTACAAATTTCACATCTTTTGTGGCTTTGAGATTCTCAACTTTTAGTACCTTGACATCTTGGGAGGTTTTTTCTTTGATAAGTTTTTGGAGTTGTTCTTCGAAGCTTGAAGCATTGAGATTTATAACAAAAAGTATTGCGATTTTTAGAGCAGACTTCATCTTGGGACATCCTTTTGGTTCTATAATTTAGCGTAGGAATTGTAGTGGCAAATGCTAAATATCTATGGAGAAACTTTAATGTATGTGTATGCAAGCACTCTCTATCCTAGTTTTTTTATCAAAAGGAAAAGAGCAAAATTTTCTAATAAAAAAAATCTCATAAAAACAAAAAATCTTGTTTTGCTTGGCATTGGCGGAAATAAACCAAAAACTCCAAATGTGTTTTCACAGCTTCTTAAGACACTCTCCATGCACCCAAAAATTTTTAACATCATCTCCTCACCAATCTTTAAAAACCCTGCTTTTGGATTCACACATCAAGCAGATTTTGATAATGCTGTGCTGCTGCTTAGGACAGATTATAGTTTACTAGAGGTTTATAGGTTGGCATTTTATTTAGAAAGAAGATTTGGGCGCCCTAGAGTACGAGAGTTTCAAAACGCACCGCGAGTTTTAGACGTTGATATAATTTTGTTTAACAAAGTCATTTTAAAGCGAGCTTATCTTAGAATTCCACACAAAGCTTGGCAAAACCGCCAGAGTGTATGTATCCCGATGAGTTTTTTGGGGATATTGTGAGATTTTAAGGATATATAAATGGCAAGAAAACTCCATACTTTCGCAGGGGAAACAGCGGCTCATGCTATGCAAAAAGCGGTGCAGGCTTATGGTGATGATGTATTGATAGTAGAAACAAAAGAAATACGCAAAAAATCTCTCAACCAACCCGGACTTTATGAACTTGTCGTGGCAGTTGAAGAAGCAGATACATCCAATATAGATATCCAAAAAGATGAACAAACTACCACAAATATCCAGCAAAAAATCGATGAAATAGCGCTCAAAGAGCTCGCAAGAAAAAAAACACAAAGAGACAATGATGTAAGCTTACAAATAAGCGACGCGGCACAGATAAAAAATATGGTAGGTGAGGTAGCAAATATCGTGCAAAATGATTTGCATATTATCCCACCGCCAAAATCCCAAGCAAGAGTTGCACCCCAAAAAGTCGCATTAGCGAGTAATCCTTATATGCAGACAGGTATAGATTCTAAAGGTCTTGATTCAAAGATAGAGGATATGCAGCGCGTACGTATGAAGGAATCACATGCAGAGCGGGCTGAGTTTAAAGAAATCCGCCAAGAGCTTGATAAGATCAATGACAAAATGAAAATTATCCAAAATATGTTTTGGGAAGAGAAAGCACCTGAAGGGTTGATTATCCCCCAAGAATTTGCGGAAATTTACCGCTTAGCAAAAGCAAGTGGCATGAATAAGGAGCATTTGGATTCTATTATGCGCTTAAGTCTGGAACTTATGCCATTAAGAATGCGTGAGAATTCTGTAACAATCAAGCGGTATTTTCGCGAAGTATTACGCAAGATGATTTTTTGTCGAAGCGAGAATCTCCCGCTAGGTCATAAAAAAATCATGATGCTTGTAGGACCCACGGGCGTAGGAAAAACAACAACCTTAGCAAAGCTTGCTGCACGCTACAGTATTATGCTAGAAAAACGTCATAAGGTAGGTATCATCACTCTTGATACCTATCGTCTAGCAGCAGTAGATCAACTTATGGCATATGCAAGAATGATGCGCTTAAGCATTGACACTGTTGTAGAGCCTGATGAATTTGGTAAAGCCATAGATTCGTTGCGCCACTGCGATGTGATACTCATTGATACAGCAGGGCATTCCCAGCATGACAGACAGAAATTAGAAGCACTCAAAAACTATGTAAACAATGATTATAAAATTGATGTTTCTCTCGTGCTGGCATTGAATGCGAAATATGAGGATTTACGCGATACTTATAACGCTTTTGATGGATGTTTAGAGATTGATACGATTATTTTTAGCAAACTTGATGAAAGCAGGAATTTTGGGAATATGTTCTCTCTTGTTTATGAGACAAAAAAACCAATCAGCTATCTCTCGACAGGGCAAAGCGTGCCAAATGATTTGATACTCGCTACAAATGACTATCTTGTAGATTGCTTACTCGATGGATTCAAAAAATCAAAAGAACAATAATGAAACAACACCAAGCAGCAGAACTTGAGACCCTCTTTAACACAAAAGATAAGCGTAATTTTTCTGCTACGCGTTTTATTGCAATCACAAGCGGTAAGGGAGGCGTGGGCAAATCAAGTATAAGCGCAAATCTAGCCTATGGCTTACACAAGCTTGGAAAAAAAGTGGCAGTTTTTGATGCAGATATCGGACTAGCAAATCTTGATCTTATTTTTGGCATAAAAGTAGAGCATAATATTTTGCATGCGCTCAAAGGTGAAGTGAGCTTCTCAGAAGTGATTTATCAGATTGAAAAGGGGTTATTTCTTATCCCAGGTGAAAGTGGTGAGGAGATTCTAAAATATGCTAATAGTGGTGTCTTTGAGCGATTTTTAGAAGAAACGAATGTCTTGCAAGATTTGGATTATATGATAATTGATACAGGTGCTGGGATTGGTGGAGTTACACAGAGCTTTTTGGATGCTAGCGATTTGCTTATCGTCGTAACCATGCGAGATCCTTCGGCACTTATGGATGCCTATGCAACAATCAAACTCAATGCGAAAACAAAAAATGATATCGCGCTCATTGTCAATATGACACAAAGCGCCAAGGAAGCAAATGCTATTTATGAGCGTATAAAAAATGTGGGAAAAGAAAAGATTCCAAACCTGCGTTTGCATTACCTAGGACACCTCACACAAAGCACTACGATAACAAAAGCCACACGCGCAAGAGAATTATTTTACAAAGCAGAGCCACTAAGTGCTTCAAGGTTGCAAATTGATTCTATTATCAAGCAGATTCTGCTAGTAGAGACGAAACTTTTTGGTGGAAATAATGTGGAACAAAATATGCTTCAAGCAGAAAGCACCTTTAATTCTTTCTTGCGACGTATGCTGGGTTATCTGTAAGTTTGGCAAGAAATGAGGTAGGTTGAAATAAAACAGGATAAGAATGAAACCTGATAATTATATGAGTTTTAGCATTGTTGGCGGCTTTTTTATCGGGTTAGCCTTTTCAATTTTGAAGTTTGAAAGACCAGAGTTTATGGTTATTTGGACAATTATTACAACCATAGGCGTGCATATGATTGTGATAGTCTGTATTGCGTTGTATTTTTGGTTTTTAGATTCCCAAAAACCTCATATCAAAAAGGATAAGTTAGAAAAGAATCTCGAGTATTATCGTTTGGAGTTTGACAAGAAAGAAAAAGAAACAGCAAAGATCTCCGCTTTTCTTAAAAATATAGAATCCGAGCAAGAACAAGAAATAACAAACGCATCATAAGGAGATAACAAGTGGGAGACAATAATATGTACAAGCAAAGTATTAAACATGCTCAAGATGAGTTAGCCACACAATATCTTCCAGCAGTCAAGGCTATGGCTTTTCGTTTAAAAGAGCGCCTGCCAAGCTCTGTTGATGTAGCGGATTTGCTCTCAATTGGCGCAGAGGAGCTAGTCAAACTTGCAAGACGTTATGACTCCTCGATTAATGATTCTTTTTGGGGTTATGCCAAGACGCGCGTAAATGGTGCGATGCTTGATTATCTACGCAGTCTTGATGTGCTCTCTCGCTCAAATCGCAAACTTGTAAAGCACATCGATATCGAAGTCTCAAAATACTTCAATGAATACCAAGAAGAACCTAGCGATGAATACTTAGCCAAAACTCTCAAAGAAGATGTCCAAAAGATCAAAGAAGCGCGTATAGCAAGTGATATCTATATGCTTGTGCCAATTGATGAGCAATACAACGCAATCATCGGTGATACAATCTTAGAAGAATTACAACAAGAAGAGCTTGTAGAAATCATTTCAAAGGTACTAAGCACACTCAATCAAAGAGAACAGACAATAATCCAACTTTATTATTTTGAAGAACTTAGCCTAAAAGAAATAAGTGAGATTCTCGACATTACAGAATCAAGAATCTCCCAAATCTCTAAAGAAGTAATAAAAAAAATTAGACTTGCGTTAGGAGAAGGTGTTGGCTGATATTCTAAGTCAAGAGGAAATCGATGCACTTTTGGAAGTGGTAGATGATGGTGGTGATACTGAGACTTTAGAAAAAGAAGATGTCCTCCACCAAAAGCATATAACCCTCTATGATTTTAAGCGCCCAAATCGCGTCAGCAAAGAGCAATTACGCGCATTCAAAAGTATCCATGACAAAATGGCGCGCTCACTTTCTTCACAAATCTCAGCAGTGATGCGCAGTATTGTTGAGATCCAGCTCCATAGTGTAGATCAGATGACTTATGGTGAATTTTTAATGAGTTTACCAAGCCCTACAAGTTTTAATGTTTTTTCGATGAAACCTCTAGAAGGCAGTGGGGTTTTAGAGATAAACCCAAGTATTGCTTTCCCTATGATAGACAGACTTTTAGGAGGCAAGGGTGATCCATATGAGAATCCCCGAGAATTTAGCGACATCGAGCTCAATTTGCTTGATACTATCTTGCGCCAAATGATGCAAAATCTCAAAGAAGCCTGGAGTTCAGTTACTGAGATTTTTCCTAGTATTGACGCAAAAGAATCCAGTCCAAATGTCGTGCAAATCGTCGCACAAAATGAGATTATTATTATGGTTGTCATGGAGATAATCATTGGGCATAGTAGTGGAATGATGAATCTCTGCTATCCTGTGATAGCACTTGAGACCGTTCTATCAAGGCTTGCTACAAGAGACTTGATGCTAAGTGATACAAGCTCTAAAAAATCACGAAACAAAGAACTACAAGCTCTAATCGCAGGAACAAATGTCATAGTTTCGGCCTATGTGGGTGAAACGGCAATTACGCTCAAAGAATTACTTGATTTAGAAGTAGGCAATATCGTCCGTCTTGATAGGGTAGCAGATGATAGTGTGATAGTAACAATTGATGAGAGAGAAAAATACATTGCTACTATTGGTTTGCAGCGTTACCGGAAAAGCATACAAATAAAAGAAGTTATCGTAACAGAGAAAGACCAAGTCAAAGAAGTGCTTGAAGTGCTTGAAGCACAGCGTAAAAATCGCATGATAGATATAGAAGAGGAGAGTGAATGAAAAGATTCATAAACCTAGTGATTGCTGAAAGTATTGCTACTATCGAAGGACTTATAGGCAAGAAGGCGAACATTACGCACACAAAAGATGACAATGTGAGCTTAGATTCTTTACCAAAAACCTACGCATTAGCTTCTATACAAGTTGAAGGTGATGTGAGCGTAACTATAGGATTTATCATGCCCGCACAAATGGGTAGCGCACTTGCTGATATGATGCTAGGAGGCGAAGGTACCAGGAAAGATGAGATGAATGATGATGATTTGGATGCAGTCAAAGAAATCATCTCAAATATTTTTGGTGCAATAGCTACAAATCTTGGCTCACAAAAAGACCTACCAAAACTTAGTTTTTCTTGTCAAGACATAAAATTTGTTACAGAAAGCATCGATTTGAGCGAATTTAAAAAGGCTTATATTTTCAATTTCAATTTAGAAAGTCTGAATTCTGAATTTATTTTATTGGTTTCAGAATCTTTTGGAAAGTTATTTGAACCGACGCAAGATAATAATACTATGGACAAAAGCCAAGATTCTGCCATGCTTAATCTGTTAGAATTTAAAAACATTGGCATGGTCTTGGATGTACGGCTTAATGTGCGTGTGCGTATTGGGCAAAAACGTATGCTTTTAAAAGATGTTATCTCTATGGATATAGGAAGCGTGATAGAGCTTAACCAACTTGCAAATGACCCATTAGATATTCTGGTAGATGATAAAGTGATAGCGCGCGGGGAAGTTGTCATTGTAGATGGGAATTTTGGCATACAAATTACTGATATTGGCTCGCGTAAAGATCGTTTGGAACAATTGCGCGATCCAAACCAATAGATTCCCTAAAACACATAACTCAAACTATGTAATACACTTTTGGATATTGATTTTATTTGTCCCAAAAAATATGTTCATAACCAACACCTCCTAGAATCCCAAATTTTAGGTTTAATCTTAGAAATTCTAAAAGATAATCGTAGCTATGCCCACCTGGATGTTTCTCTCAAGAATCTGATATTTTTGAAGTTGATGAGCTAGTGACAGCCACAACCTCCTCCACCGCCATGATGGTGGTGCTGGCCTCCGCCACAACAGCCTCCACCCCCACTTCCACAGCCACAACCTCCCCTATCAACTCTACCTTGTAAAATTTCTAGTTCGCTTGCGTCGCGCACATCTAAGACTTTGACCTTAAATCCCAAAGTTTTGCCTGCTAGCGGGTGATTATAATCAATCATCACGACATTATCATTAAAGCCTTTTACAATCACTTGTGCAGTCTGCCCATCATCACTTTGACCAAAAAGCGTCATGCCCTCTTTAAGATCTATGCCTTCAAATTGCTCCTTTGGTACTTCTTGGATAAGTTCTGCTTGATACAAACCATAAGCATCTTGTGGTTTGACTTCTACCTCAACCTCATCACCCACTTTTGCTCCTAAAAGAGCATTTTCTAAACCTGCAATCATTTGATTTGCTCCGATCAAAAATTCAATCGGAGCGCCATTTTTATTAGAATCAACAAGATTATTTGTTTGTGTATCAACAACCTCATACTCAATACTTGCTACTTTGTTTTTTTCTATCATTTCTATTCCTTTTTGTATTGGTTTGACTCTTTGGAGTCTTTTTGCTGCAACTTTCTAGCAGTCGCTGCTTCTTTGCTCTCTGGATAATTAGAAACCAAAGCTTGCAAGAAACTATTATAATTTGTTATATCTTTGATGCCCTTAAAAGAAATGGCACTATGTAATAAAAGTGCAGGAATATACTCTCCCTTCTCACTTGCATTCACACTATTTTTATAATACCTAATAGCAAGCTTGTAATCCCTCTGTAAATACGCAATCTCACCGAGATAAAACAACACTTCTGGTTGTTGGTATTTAACATCTTTGAGCCATAGCATAATATCTTTTGCTGCTTTGTATTGTTTGGCCGTAATCAATTCTTTGGCTTCGGCAAAAAGCTCTGGTTTTTTGCTTGAATCATAGGTCTTTGGCTTGCTAGGAGTTTGTTGCTTGGAATCTTTACTAAGTACAGTATTTTGGGCTATAAGCTCTTGGAGCTTATCGAGTATATTTTCTTGAGTTTGTAGCATAAGTGTGCGCATTTCTTGGAGTTTAGAATCCAAAGTCTCAATAGCCGCTTGGTTATTTTCATTTTGCTGGTTTAGCTCATCAATTCTATTAAGAAAGCTTTCTAATGTATTCTTAAGACCAATCACTGCGATTTTTAGGTTACTTACTGCTTCCTCATTATTAAGGGTTTTGTTTAAAGTATTTTGGAGTTTTTGAGTTTGGGATTCATAAAGACTTTGGAGTCCTTCTTGTGATTGCTCCAGTATTTTGTATTGGCGCGCTAGAGAATCTATAAGATTTGAGATATTTTGCATGGAACTCTGGAGATCCAATAGATCCTTTTTTGTAGCTCCACTTTGGCGCTCAAATGCCGAAGGTTCTTTTGCATAGCAGGTAAAAATAAGAAGCAGAAAAAGACTAAATCGTAACATCTTGCTCTTTATGTGGTGCCTTGCTACTGCACGATTTTGAATTCAACGCGTCTGTTTGCCTGATAACATTCTTGTGTTTGTTGTGCGCACACGGGCTTGCTTTCTCCAAACGTCAGAGTCGAAATATTTCTGCTATCTACACCACGTGATACAAGCGCATTTTTTACAGAATCTGCTCGCTTTTTTCCAAGAGCGAAGTTATATTCATCACTTCCAAAAGAATCTGTATTGCCTTCTACTATAACCTTCGCGTTTGTTGCTTTGAGTATATTTGCGATTTCGTTGATACGATCAAACATATCTGCCTGTACCTCATATCTGTCGAATTTAAAAAAAATATTTTTAAGACTTGAGCTGTTTATTTGTGAAGAATTATCCGTATCATCAATAATTTCTGTTTCGATCAATACCTCATCTATCTCAGAATCTTGTACAGCAGTTACAGCACCGCTTCCACCTGTTTTAATCTCAACATCATCGCCACAACCTATAAAAAACAAAGCACTTCCAAGGAAATTTATAAACAGAAAACTTATGAATAATTTTTTTTTCATCACTACCTCCTCTATGGGTATTAATAATGCGTAGTCATTTAGAAAAATTCTATCGATAATTACCAATCATACGACTGAATTTTAACATTTGGCAATGGAAATAAATAACTCTTGTTGTAATCTAAGCGGATAATCCCTAATGCACTTTGAGTTGGTGTATGTTTGATAAACATAATATTGTTTCCATCCTTTGAAAAAGTAGGCATTTGGTTTGAACCCTCAGTAGTAAGACGTCGGATAAATTCAGAATTAGTAGCAATAAGGTAAAGATTGAATGTATTCAAACCAAACTCATTGTTTGTCTCTCGGCTTGAATAAACCACTCGCTTATCAAATGCTGACACCGCACTATTGTTACGACCATGAAATACTACCTGCTCAACTGCTCCACCTTTAATACTTGTAGAAAAGATATTTGGATAGCCTAATCTATCTGAAACAAACACTACTTCTTGTTCATTGTTAATAAATTTTCCACCCACATCAATGCCAGAAAAATTTGTAAGTTTGTCTAAGGATTTCCCTTTGACATCATAAAGATACACATCAGCAGCACTTCCTGCTGGAGTAAGAGATAACAACAATTTCGAACCATCTCTACTTACATCTGACACCACAGCCATACCATCACTGCTAATCACACCTTCTATAGTATTTGTGCGCAAATCATGTCTGACAATCGTTGGTTTATTATCTAAGTATTTTGTGTAATACAAAACATTTTTTTGCTCATTCCCCCATTTTGGAAAAATATTCAATCCGCCTTTTACTATTGTTTGTTGAAATGAAAGTGTATAGTCTGCTAGCACAATATCAGAATTGCCAGAAGTAGTGTATTTGGCAAACACCACAAACTGTTTCATCCAATCAATATTTGGGGCCTTGATATAGGTATTAATATCATTTGCCATATTATGAGCAAGAAAGGGGTATCTTATAATCTGCTCTTCGCCATATTGTCTTTCCAAAACTCTTGAAGAAGTATTTACATCATAAAGTTGCAGTGTTGCTACAAGACCATTGTCTTTTTTTCTGACACTTACACGAGCAATAAGATCGATTTTTCTGTTTTTATAGCTTTGAAAATCAGGCTTGCTATCTTTGACTTCGTCGCCTTTTTCGACCTGAAAATGACTGCTTACGCGTAAGTCAGCGTCAAGATGTGCAAACACCTTGTTGCCGTATTCTTTGTTGCTAGAGATATGTTCGATGGTAATAAAAGGGATTTTACTTGAGGTTTTGACAATTTCTAAGGTTGCATCAATTGCAAGGATATTTTTACATGCAAATAGATTCACAAACATAACTACCAAAAGCAATCTCAACATGCCTGTCCTTTTGCGTGGGTAATGGGGAATTATACTAAAAATCACATGATTGCAAAAGCGCTGATATAGCCTTGGAATCTAGCCATTGGGTGTTTGTATTGCTCGCATATTCAAATTCTGAATTTATAGGATTTCCTACTAAACCATCTTGTGTGTGAGTGTAATCAATAGGAGTTTGGAAACTAATGGTCGGCATCAGCGTATAAAAATCCTCAAATTCTATACAGAGCCTAGAATCATCTCTTGGAATCATAACTTCGTGCAGCTTTTCTCCGGCGCGGATTCCTATGGCTCTCAGCGGAATATCTGGAGCAAGAGTGTGTGCTAAATCTTTGATATAAACACTAGGAATTTTTGGGATGAATATCTCTCCGCCATGCATACGTTCAATGCTCTTGAGTACAAATTCCACACCAGATTCCAAGGTGATAAAGAATCTGCTCATCGCAAAATCTGTGATTGGAAGTTCTTTCGCACCAGATTCTATGAGTTTTTTAAAAAACGGAATAACAGAGCCACGCGAACCCACGACATTACCATAACGCACTACGCTAAACCTACAATCCCTTGAGCCTTTCATATTGTTTGCAGCTATGAATTGCTTATCAGAGCAAAGTTTTGTAGCTCCATAAAGATTGATGGGATTTGCTGCTTTATCAGTACTCAGAGCTATGATATGTCGGACATTATTTTTGAGAGCGGCATTTATCACATTGCTTGCACCATCTATATTGGTTTTTATACATTCCATTGGATTGTATTCGGCAAGCGGGACGTGTTTGAGTGCTGCTGCGTGAATACAGATATCAATGCCATTAAGTGCTATTTCTAATCGCTTGCTATCGCGTACATCCCCGATAAAAAACCGCATGCATTTGTCGCTAAAAGCTTGTGCCATCTCATACTGCTTGAGTTCATCACGACTATAAATGACAATTTTCTTCGGATTGTATTTTTCCAAAATAGTAGAGACAAATTTCTTACCAAAACTTCCTGTGCCACCCGTGATAAGGATATTTTTATCGTTAATCAGATGCATCTATTCTCCTATTTCAGATACCCTAGCTCGTAAAGTTTATTGACAAGATTTACAAGTATTGGGCCTCCATTTCCTCCACCTCCGCCATGTTCGATGATTATCGTAATGGCGTATTTTGGCTTCTCATAAGGCACAAATGCTGTAATCCATGCATGTGATCGCTCAAAATAATCCATCTCAGATTCCTTTAGCCGCACTTTTATATCTTGCGGAATCCCTGTAACTTGTGCTGTACCTGTTTTACATGCAATGGCTACTTTTGCGCCTCTTGTACGCCAATAAGCTGTCCCACCATCTGGGGAATTACACACTTCATACATGCCTTTTCGCAAAACCCACAATTTACTTTTCTCATGATCGCTTAGCACATCTTGGTTTGGATACTTTTTTTGTGTGTCATTAAAGTTTTTAGCAAAATGTGGGCTTACAAGCTTGCCTGAGGCTATAAGAGCCGTATAACGAGCAACTTGGATTGGTGTCACCAAAAAATAACCCTGACCAATAGAAATGTTGATGAGATCTCCACCTACCCAATTATCGCCTTTGATCTTGAGTTTCCATTCAGGTGTAGGCACGACTCCTTTGGATTCGTTTGGTAAGTCGATTCCAGTCTTTTCGCCAAAACCCATATCAAAGAGTATGTTGGCAATATTATTGATCCCTGTTTTCAAAGAAAGCTTATAAAAATACACATCAACTGATGAACGTATGGCCTTAAACATATCAGCGCTATTGTGTCCGCATTTCCAATCTCTATATTTGCGCCCACCCACTTCGATAAAACAAGGTGTCTCTACGATGGTATTCTCATTGACATCTGCATGTTCTAAAAATGCCAATCCCATAGCCATTTTCACAACAGAACCGGGGGGATATTGCCCAGAAGTTATTTTATTAACCAATGGTAGATGAGGGTCTTCTAATAGCTCTTTCCATTTTGGGACACTAATGCCTCCCACAAAATCATTCAAGTTGTATTCGGGGTAACTCCCTGCTGCTAGTATCTCTCCATTTTCTACACTCATCACAATACCAGCGCCCTCTTTGTTGCTAAACTCAGAATCTAGTAATTCCTGTAAGCGCAAATCAATTGTAAGATTGAGATTATTTTGACGAGGCAATGAACCTTCCTCTATCACTTTAATTTCTTTGTAAAGTGAGTTTATTTGAGTCTTACGGTAACTTGCCTTTCCCTGTAAGAATTCATTATATTGTGCTTCGATACCAGTCTTGCCAATAACTTTTGTATGCTGTGAGAGTGGATTATCAATAATATCTTTTTGGCTTGCTCTTGAAATATAGCCTATAACATGCGATGCAGAAGAAAAATTTGGATAGAAACGTTTGCTTGAAGGTGCAATAAAAATATAAGGGCTGAATTTGAAGTAACTAAAAGCATGACTTATTTGTCTATAAGTAAGAAAATTGGCCACCATTATTGGTGAATGGTTATAAGATGAGTTGGCGTTTTTGTAGATTCTTAGTATTTTCTGGGAATCTAGAAATGGCAAATGCGTTGTAATAAGCTCGATTTGCTCTTTTACAACATCAAGTTTTAGTCGCGGAGCAAGTGCAATAGAGAATCCAATCTCATTAATCGCTAAGGGTTCGTTATTCCTATCGAGTATCTCACCCCGTATTGGCATAAGTACCTCAACCTTTGTGACATTGTCTCGAGCATATTTATCATAATAGTTATAGTTGATGATACTCACAATATAAACACGGATAGCAACAACCAACCATACAAAAGTAAAAAAACCAATAATGATTTTAAAGCGAATGCTCATAAATACCAACCATAATAATCTCGACAGCCAGGTAGTACAAAAGAATAAGAGGACTTAGCTCAATGCCAAATTCTAAAAAGCGACTAGATACCACAAGCAGACAATAAAAACCGACATACACCAAAATAATCTCAATCACCCAAAGAAAACGTGTAAAACTGAATTTATGAGAATACAGAATCATCACATAGCGTAAAAGCAAAAAAAGCAGCACCAAAAAACCCAACGGAATAGCATTAAATGCCTCAATCACAAAGAGTATGCCTAATACCACACAGAAATGCCAAAAATCGTCCTTGTCATCGTAAAAAAGAAATAGCAAAAAAAATACCCCAAGCAATGGCGGTAAGAATGTTGCAAGCCCTACCAAACTTTGGTATATGAAAAGAAAAGCAAAAAAAAAGATATTTTTTACAGCTTGGCGATAAGAGCCACTTCGTTGCATATTGGAAAATGTTTGCATTTAATACAATCCGCCCATATTTTTTGGTTTGGTAAAAGCATTTTGTCGATTATAACAAAGCCCAACTTCTGAAATAACTGCTCCTGATAAGTTAGCACGAGAATTTCTGTCAGCCCAAGTTCTTTGGCTTCCCTTTTTACAGATTCTATAAGCGCGCTTGCTATGCCTTTGTTTCTATGTAATTTATCGACAATAAGTGAGCGTAGCTCTCCTAATGTAGCTGAATATATATACAATGCGCAAAATCCAATAATCTTACCTTTATGATTGCTTCTTGGATTCTTTGCTGCCTTAGATTGTGCAATCTCCTCTCGCACAATATGATAAGACCTAATGGCATTTGCTATCTCATCAACACTACGTTCTAAAATCACTCCGCGCTCTACTTCACCCTTGACAAGCTCTTGCATTTGCCCAATATCAGCCAAAGTAGGTTTTTCAATCAAAAAAGCCAAATTCTATCCTTTGAGTAATTCTTAGAGATTTTTCTTGATTCTTTTGCTGAGAATTTTTGCCAAAAATGCAACAAAAATAATCCAGCAAATTACCACTACAGGCACAATATATGGATTGACATTAAGATATTCTAAAATTTCACGCACAATATTTCCCGCAGAGAATGCAACAAACCCCACGACTATAGCCCAAAGCAAACATGCAAATGCATTTTGTATGAGAAAATTCTTAAAGTTATAGCGGCTTATGCCAATGGTTACAGGCACTATAAATCGCACGATATGGATATATTTACTAACGAAAATAGCAATTTTGCCATAACGCTTTATCCAAACCTGTGTGAGTGCAATCTGTCGCTTATACTTGGAGAAAAACGGCAAAATATCTTTTTTATAATGTCTTGAAAGATATGCTGTAAGTGAGCTACCAATAGTATTTGCCACAAATGCAACAATAATGCAAAGCATAATATCCATTTTGCCAAGAGAACTCATTGTAGCAGCAGCGATAAGCCCTACGTATCCACCATAAAAAGAATAAACAAAAAGAAGCAGATAACCCCAAGATTCTAAGTTATCTAGCACCTCTTGCATACAAAACCTTTATTCAATAAGCAAATCGAGCAAATACTATAAAATTATTTGAGGAAACATTGCGTTTGAGAGTGCTAATACTGCTCCATTGGACGTTCTTTGCTTTGTAGCTCACAAAGCCCCCACCGACTTCTAAATGCATATCTGTCCCGCTCCATACCTGTCCTTGTGCCAAAAGATGGATTTCTTGATAGTCTAAAAATGAGATAAGTGCATGGATTTTTATATTGTTGTAATCCATACCACTATAAAAGTAAGCTGTGATGGTGTTATTCAAAAAATAAGGCGCTACACCTGTTAAGAGATTATTGCCACGCCCTAGAGTGTTGCCATAATAGCGCGTAGAATCTGTCAGTGCCCAGATTCCACCTGTACCCTCTCTGCCACCTATATAATGCACCCCAGCACCCACATAAAAACCATCAAAAATATGAACCTGCTCATCACCCCAAAGCAAGAAACTCGCATTCTCACCGGTTTTATTAGCATCGCGACCATCAGTATTACCATATTGTAAAATGCCGCGAAGTACGGTTTTGGCATCAAAGTTTTCAGCAAGCTCAAAACGATAGCTAGCACTCATTCCCACTTGGGTTAAGATTCTCTGGGGTTTGTTGCTAATCACAACACCATGAGTAGAATCTGAGTAGCTCACAATACCCCCAGGTAATTTGGTGTTTAGCAACCCAAAAACATCAATAAGCCACTTTGATCTGTCGGTGAAATTCAATCCGACCATAAGAACTTCGCCACCGATATTAGCTTTTTTATAAGCTTGAGAATATGGAGTGAGGCCTGCTAATTGCACTCCATTGATTGCGCCTATTTGTCCTTGCTTATACCCTGTGCCAAGCATAGAATCCACCCAGGCTCCATACAAATTAAAAAGATCAGATACACAATAGCGCGCTGCTATCCCTTGCATATTGCCATCAAGCCAGTCATTCATCATAAAATCACTATTAAATCGCCCGATAGCTACTTCTAATGTTTCTCTAGGATCATCTTTATGTTTGATACTTCTTTTGTATTTGAAATAGGCATCTGAAATATCACCTACACTAAAAGAATCGCTATTTGTAGGGATTTCCCATAAACCTATAGCACCAAGCCCTGCATATATACCACTTTCATCGAAATTAAACTCTATGCCATTTCTTACTTGGAATCCAAAAGCGTTTGGCTGTGAGTTATACATACTCGTAAGGTAACCAAAAGGCTTACTACTAATTTCCACTGCACCAGCCCAAACTCCTGTCATAGCTAAAGATACAAAAAGCTTTCTCACCTACTCTCCCTTATTCAAACGAAATAGCAAACCAACAAGGGCTTTGATTATATATATTATAGACTTAAGCTGTAGTAAATCCTACGAGGAGACAAAGCTTCTGATGTTATCTACAACTCCTTTCAGAAGGCGAATTCTCGCTTTATCGTATGCCCAGGCTATGTGAGGGGTTAGAATGAGTTTGTGGGCTATTTTTGGATTCAAAAATGGATGGTTTCGCTCCATGGGTTCCTGTGAGAGGACATCTGTCCCAAAGTAAATTTCTTTGGATTCCAGGATCTTAGCTATGTCATTTTCATTAACAATCCCACCACGTCCCATATTAAGCAAGATCGTATGATCTTTTAAAATGGTGAGATTTTGTGCATGCAGTAAATTAGCCGTTGCTTGATTAAGTGGAGCGTGGATAGAGATAATATCGCTCGTACTAAGTAATACATCAAGATCCTTGCGCTTGAAAGAAACATTAGTATTTTTACCGCTTGTAGAAAAATAGCTCACATTTGCCCCAAAAGCTTGGACAAGACTTGCTACCCTTTGTCCTATGCTACCAAAACCGATAATACCCCATTCTCTGCCTTCAAGCTCAGTAATTGGCGCGCCAATATGCGTAAAAATATTGCTTCTGCTCCAATCTCCACCTTTGCAAAATCTATCATAGTAAGCAAGATTACCTAAAAAGCTCAAAGCAAGCATAAGCGTATGTTGAGCTACTGCACTACTAGAGTATCCCTCGACATTTTTCACTTCTATACCTTGATGTTTTGCACACTCCAAATCAACATTATTCATGCCTGTAGCTGCGATACAAATAAGCTTCAGTTTTGGTAGTTCTTTTAAAATCGCGGAATCCAGCACGACTTTGTTTGTAATGATAATGTCTGCATCTTTTGCTCTTGCTAGCACTTCGCTATGTGTAGTGTTAGTAAAATGTGTAAAAGTCCCAAAAGACTCAAATACACCCAAATCACATTCTCCCAAAGTCGCAGAATCTAACAACACTATGTTGTATTTCATTGTTTCTCCTTAAATAAGCATCCTAATTGTAAGAGCAAGCGCAATGGTATAATCATCAATATAAATAATCGATAAAACTCTGCTACCAAAACCATCACCAAGAGGTTTCATGCAAAATCTATCCGCTTTCAAAACACACGCAAAAGTCGCGCAGATTCTTTTAGAATCTATACCCTTTATCCGAGAGTTTCGTGGCAATACGATCGTAATCAAATACGGTGGATCAGCACAAATCACCCCAGAACTCAAAGAAAGTTTTGCACTTGATTTGGTACTGCTTTATATGGTGGGTATTAAGCCAATCGTTATACACGGCGGGGGCAAGAGAATTAATGAAATGCTGGAACGGCTGCATATTGAAAGTGTATTCAAAAATGGATACAGAATCACCAGCAAAGAATGTATGGATGTCGTAGAAATGGTACTAAGTGGAGAAATCAACAAAGAACTCAGCGCGTTTTTAAACTTACATGGAGCTAAAGCAGTGGGCCTAAGTGGGAAAGATGGGCTTATGCTACAAGCCAAGAAAAAAGACAATGGCGCTTTTGGTTACACTGGCGAAATCACCAAAGTGCAAAGCGAGCTTTTGCATAAACTTATGGACGATGGATTTATCCCTGTCATAGCGCCAATTGCAGTGGATATAGAGCAAGACAAACAAGAGAATCTCGGTTTAAATATCAATGCTGACATTGCTGCTTGTGAGATTGCTAAAGCTTTGAATGCGCAAAAGGTTATTTTTCTTACAGACACTGCAGGGGTATTAGATAAGCAAAAGAATCTCCTAAGTTCTCTTAATCCAGAAGGTATTACACAATTAAAAAAGGAAGGTACTATAAGTGGAGGCATGATTCCAAAACTCGAGGCTTGTGTAGAGTGTGTAGAATCCAGTGTGCAAAAAGCCCACATCATTGACGGAAGAATAAAACACTCACTGCTCTTAGAGCTTTTTACCAAAAAGGGTATAGGCACACAGATTCTCAAATGATGCAATCTTTTGTGTAAAGATAAACCCAGCCAAATAAACCAAATCCTTAACCAAGAATTACACAAAACTAAGTCTTGGTATGAGAAAAATATCAAGCTGCCATAGATTGGTGGGAATTTTCATGTAGCTTTCCATGCCTTATCAAGAGATAAGCGATTTTACGAATCTAACCAATGCCCTCTTATCTCTACTCTATAGCGGTCTTCTTTGATGAAATATAGTGCATTTAGCTTTGTTTTGGTTTCTCTCGTTTCACTGGTACATGCGGATACTTTCAATAACAGCTACTCACATAGCATTATAAATACCAAAGAAGCTTGGAATCAAAATATAAAGAAAATTTTGGAATTAACTAAATTCTTACTGTATTTGCAATTTTTACACTCTTTTGCAACCATTGCAATTTGTTCATTTTCTGCAATTTTCGCAATCAGAACAATCTTGACAATTCCAACAATCAGTGCAGTCATAGCACCATTCGCACTCCTTGCACCCTTTGCATCTAGTGCAATATGCACAATCTTCGCAATCTGTGCAATAATGGCAATCTACACACTCCTCCTTGCACCCTTTGCAATGTCTGCATAAGATGCATTTTTGACAATCTTGACAATCAAATAATAAAATACAATCTGTGCAATAATGGCAATCATTGCAGCCGTGGCATCTAGTGCAGTTTGTGCACTCCTTGCAGTTATAGCAATTGTAGCAATCTGATAAAGACTCGCTTGCTTTTTTTGCATCTTCTTCGGTGTATTTTTTCCTACTCCACTTATTTCCGTTTAAATCTGTCCAATAACCTTGAACCTCCATTACCATTTTAAGCTCCTTTATATTAAGCTAGAAGCTCTAGTAAAGAGTCTTCAAGCTCTTGAGTGTTTTTATGCTCGCAGAAACCCATTTTTTCTTCTACAGTCTCGCCATCGTGATCAACTAAAAACGCATAGTAGTCAAATCCTACAGAGTCAATCTCGCTTACAGAGATATACAAATCTGACACAGAGTTGCAACCTAGCCACAAAGCATCTTACATTCCGTCATACGCCCATCAATGACAATCATAATTACTTAAAAGATAAGATTCTGGATTCAGACATCTACAAAATCCGATCAAATAACCAACAGTATACACCTAATTTCAAGAACTGTGATAGAGAAGTATGTGATTTGCACGGAAGTCATGTTGCTGGGATAGCCATAGGCAGCTATGGTACATATTTTGGTGTGGCACATAATGCTAATGCATATAATATCGGTGCGATACAGAGTCCAGGCGCTAGCGCACCTGCACCAATGAGGATCTCTAGTTATTTCTGGTATAAGGATGATGTGAAAATCTTAAATAATAGCTGGGGAAGTAACGTCTATCCATTTATTGATACCGAAATCAAAAACGCGAAAATATCTGCAGCTAACGATAAATACAAAGATATCTCGCCTTTAAATATTATTAATTATGTTAATTCGTATTATACTGGTGCCGCTTGTCCTACTTGTGATACCACAAACGAAAAAGAACTTATGCAACTTTCGCGTGATAAACAGACAATGATAGTCTTTGCTGCTGGCAATGAAGGTATGGTAAGTCCAAACATCCAATCCATGCTCCCTCGCTATGATGAGAGTCTCCGATCGTGGATTACTGT
>NZ_NHYK01000009.1 GCF_003288805.1 Helicobacter sp. 10-6591
CATACTCTGGCTCATATTCTGTGTTTTTAGCACATCGGCTTTTAGCTCAGCAGAGATTATTTGTGTATTTTTGTCAAATGTGATTCTTAGCGTGCGTGTATCAGCAACTTCTATATTTGAGAAATTTGCATTATTTGCATTATTTGCATTATTCGCATTATTTTTCAAAAATGCCAGATTGAGTTTTAATTTATCGCCTGATTGTATGCGCTGGCCATTTTCATCATAAACAGGGAGAAGCTCAAGCGTCCCGCCTTTGATGTCGTAGTTTGTAGCTTTCATATCAGTATGCATAGTATTGCCATCTTTGCCTTTAATGAACCCTATGACAAGCTTGCCTTGATTATCCTGAGTGTATTTGCCTTGAATTTCTAGTGTTTGTTGTTCTTTAGAGTCTTTGAGCGAAGTGGTATCAGGGGTGAATCCTGCATAGACAACACCGCTATCATTTTGCAAATTTTGTGTAATTGTGCCTTTACCACCCACGATACCACCATTTAGTGCATACACATTACCCTCTAGCAAAGTAGCATTACTTGCTATATCTACCACCCCGCCATTTCTTGCGTAGATATTCTTTTGTGCTTTCGTGCCTGTATTTTTTGCTTCATTATTTGCGCTTGTAGCTTGGCTAGCTACAATTTGTATAGTGCCACCATCTGCATAGAGTGCGCTAGATTGAACAGTTACATTTTCTAGCTTAAGAGTTCCACCTTTAGCAATAGTAGGTCCGCTGTATTTAAGTGTGTTATCCTTAAAAGTTAATGTGCCTTCACCTGTTTTAATAAGTCCTGCTTGGAGCTTTTCCTTGTCTTGAATATCTTTTAGAGAGTTTATAGCCTCATCTATGTGGTATTTATTATCCCACTTTCTTTCTTCTATATCGTTAGTAAAGGCATTTGTCCCATCGTAGCCTTTAGTATCTATAGTATAAAATCCATAAGTTTTAGTCTCTGTCTGATTATTATTAAGTTCTGTGCCACTATGCTCTTTTATAGTGGTATAACTTTGTATGTCTTCTTTATTCATACGATTAATATCTAATCTAGCTAGTCCATTAAGCGCCTTGTTTGCATCAAGGATACCTTGTCCGATTATCTCTTCTTTGCTTAATTTCACTACAGCATATTCATCAAGACTAGCAGTATGTGTCTCTGCAGCGTCTTTTTTGCTCTTTAAGAGATTTTTAACAATATAATCTGCTAAATCACCTTCATTTAAATTATTAAAGCCTTCTATAGGCTTTATAGCCTTGTTATACTTTAAACCTAATTTCTTCATTAAATCGTTTTTGACTTGTTCTGTGTCAATACTGCCGTTTTCTTTTTTCTTGGGCACATCATTATTATTTTGATTATCTACATAAACAACCGTATAAGCTGTGCCATTGTTACTGGAAAGTACAAGCATATCTGGCAATTCCACATCACTATTTGCCGTAGAAAGTAATACATCTGCTAGTTGTGCACCTGTAAGGAAAGAATATTTTTGCTGTACAAGCGCAGCCACACCGCTGGCATAAGGTGTAGCAAAACTTGTCCCGCTATTTTGAGTTATTATTTGATCGCGTTCAGTTTCTTTAGAGACGTATTGATACGCGCCATTAGCTACAGCAACATTCTGCGCTGGAGCCACTATACTATAAAGGCTGGTGCCTTTAAAAAGATTGCTAGCATAATATATACCTTGCTGAGCTACAACTTGATCAACTACTCGCTTTGCAAAGTCTTTCTTTCCTTTTTCAGTATCAGAGATAGTAACTTTCGTTCCATTACTGGTAGAACCAGTTTTATAATTATTGATAATACTTTGAACCTTATTTTGTGTGATACCTGTTACTTTCCATTTCTTATCATCTTCGGATATTGTTATTTGTGCACTATTTAATCCACCAACTACTAGTAACTCTCTATAACTCTCGTCGTAAGCAGCCATAGAAGAGCTTGTACGAGGAGCAACAAAGCCATCGTTTCCTGAACCTGTAACGAGTAACATACCATTTTTTTGAACAGATTGCTGGATTGTGGCGAAATCTTTTAGTCCATATGTTTTTGTATAATAATCCCAAGATGCGCGTTTTAACATTTTCTGATATTCTTGCTGACTAAGATAGTTCTCTCTAGTATTATCCATATATTCCACACCGTCATCAATCTTTCTGTTTAATAATGCAAAACCTAATTTATTATGATTTACAGCACTAAAATTTATTACCTTTACGCCTGCATCTGCTAGTTTTTGTATGTCGCTCTCTAGATTGTTTGAGTTGTATGTAGCACCTGGATTGTTATAAGCTATACCATAAAACTTCGACTTGTATGCCACACCTTTTAAGCTGGCATTTTGTCCTATATAACTCCCACTACCTGTTTCTTTTTGAGTGTAATTCTTCCCGTCTCCTACTATGATGGATGTCACACTCGTTCCGTGGCGCATATCACTAGCATTGTTAAGACCTGAAAAATAACTTGATTCTATTTTATTATTTATGGGATCGGTATAAGCTTGGTCTTTTATGATTGGATTTTTCAGATTAAATGGTCCATCAATTATTCCGACCACTATGCCAGTTCCGTCTATGGTTGGATTTTCTTCTTTCGCTTTGTCGAGTCTTACCACATTATTAGCAATTTCATTTGCTGGTGTGTTATTTGCATTTGCATTTGCATTTGAAAGTAAAAAAGTTGCACATACTGCTGAAAGTGTGATTTTTGAAATTTGATTCATCAATACCCCACCCCCTAATCCTTAAATTTTTATTTAAATTAATCATTGTGAATAAGCTCTCCAATATTTAAATTCTACTTAATTTTTATATAAAATATTTTATTTTTGATATTTTGTGCGGATTCTTTAAATCCAAAAAGTAGCATTAAAAAGAGCAAAATTCCTAAAACAAATATGGTGGCGGTGTTTTTAGTGATATATGTGTGTGCTGTGTGATCCTATTGGCTCTGTAATTGGTGGAGGTGTTCAAGGCTGTGCGAATATTGAGGGGATTGGCAATAATTTTATTCCAAAGACTATGGATACTAGCCTTATAGATATAGTGCAAAAGATTAGTGATGAAGAGGCATATGATGGACTTAGAATCTTGGCCAAAAAAGAGGGTTTACTTGTGGGTATTTCATCTGGGGCGTGTTTGCAGGCGTGTTTAAGGCTTACAGAACAAGTGAGTGATTCATTGCTTGTAACGCTATTTGCTGATAACTTGAGCAGATATTTGTCTCGGAATCTTGTGTGAGGGACTTAATATCTCCTTGCCACTTGCTTCATCTCACTATCATAGTCTCTGCCATAGACCTTGCGCTTATGTTTTGCATCATATTTTGCATGAAATACAGAACGCGTAGAATCAAAATCCAATGTCTCAATACCTGCAATGTCTAGCAATGCATGGATAAAATCATCGATCATAAATGGCAGATTGCGCGCTTTTTGCACACATTCAGCGATACTAGGATAGCGAGTCAAAAACCCATCACTCATATAAACCATAAAGGGAATTTCAACCATAAATCTGCTTGCCATATTGTCTGCATGACCCAAGAAATCGCGAAAGTCATACACCTCATCGCCATGATCGCTGAAATAAAACACAAGAGAATCGCTATCAGCAAATCGCTTGATAATCTCACTCACGACAAAGTCGTTATAAAGCAGTGCATTAGCATATTGCGCACTTACACTCCGCTGCTTGTCTGTAAGCCAAGTGCTGGCTATATCTTTGGCGCTAAATACATCATATGCTAGTGGATAGCGACGAGCGTATTTTTGGTGTGTGCCCATCAAGTGGAATACATAAAGATTTTTCTGGTGATTATCCATCCCTTTGAGTTTGTCATACAGATCTAAGATCACTCCATCATGCCTTAGATTATAAGTACCAAATCCGCTAAATACCACCCGATCACTCCGTCTAGCAATAATTTCAGGGGCATTACCATAGATGGAGAGTGCTTCTTGATTGCTTATCCATGTGGTGTGATAGCCCGCTAGGCGAAATATGTCTATAAGATTCATAGTTTTATACCACGGGATTTGTGCTTCGTTGTCATTATTGCTAAATGTCAATACCTTTCTGAGTGATTGGTCAGTATGTACAGCGGGTGAAATCACATCACCAAATACAACCAGATTCCTAGAATCTATTGTGCGCAGGATTGGATTGGTATCTAGCGCATCTGTAGAATACAGCGACATATAATTGCGCTGGGTGGATTCGCCTATGATAATGACTATATTTGGGATGGTGGCGGTGTTTTTAGTGATATATGTGTGTGCTGCGTGAAAAGATGGATTATCCCCCCCCTTGTATCATAATTTTCACGCAAGAATGCATCCAAGTCGCTATCTAGCGCAGCAAATTGTTTGATATATGCATTCGTATCATCAATAGCAGCATAGATCGCATCAAATGAGCGCAATAAAATATTGGCACGATAGAGTGCATATGAGGGCTTGGTCATATTCTGCCCTATAGTAAATCCTATACCAATGATTGCAAGAGACAGGAGAAAATATGTCATCCTAAGTGATGCGATCTTATGTATAGTGGCATAGCGCAGATACACAAAAGACAGCATGACAAATGACAATATGGCGAGCACAACCATAGGTGTAAGATAGAACATAGCAAACTCCCCAGCCTCTGCCGTATTAGTCTGCAAAAATACCTCCACAAAGTCCTTATGCAACACCCCACTAAACGCAATGAGCAAGAAAATATCGATACAGAAAAATGCCCCAACTAATAGCGAAGTAATAATCTTGGCTTGGGTGGCAATGGATGCTATGCGTCCAAAGAGCCAAAATAGTATGTAAAAGAATGCTAATGCAAGCAATATCGCGCCTAAACGAGGAATAAGTCCAACCATAATACAGTGCAACAAATGCGATGAGATACTAACAACAAAGCAGTAGATAAAGTAGCGATCAAACACAAAGGGCGAGGACCTAAGATAATACATGATGTGATTCAAGAAACTCCTTTGATAAAAGTGAATGGGAGTGGTACTTTTGTTTGTACCAACAATAGATTGATAACATTGGGCAAGCCACTCGATGAGAATCTCTAGGCTATATAAAAGGCTATGGCATTACGTTCTGCGTATTCTAGCAAATGGAGAGGCAAAGCATGCAATGCCCCCTCCCCCTAAAAGTAATGAGCGTATACAGATATTTATACTGAGTGTGATCCCTAGACTAATAGGTCATAAGTGCGATTCATAAAATTCCAAAAGGCGGGTAGCATCAATATTTGATGATGATATAGCACGCACTTAGCAATATCGCTAGATTACGAGAAATATATCGATAAAAACATAAGCACTTTGGAATCGTCTTTGTAACCATCAAAGTAGGTGTTTTAAAGCTTCACGGGATTTGCTGGATTGCTTGCATCATACACATCTGTATAATATTTTTGAGCCACATCAGGATGTGAGCGTAGGCGGTGTTTAAGATAATTCCAGCCGATGTGTGCTATGAGCGGATTTGATGGGTCACATTCTATGCCACGCGCTTTATTTTTTAGCTCATCAGGCAAGTGGATTACACGCACTTGGGAGTTCAAATCCGCTCCCAGAAACATCGCGATAGAATAGCGATCCTCTCCTAGTTTTGGTGACTTCACTCGGTGTGTAGTCGCGCGCAGATAGCCATCAGTGGCAAGCTCTAAAAACTCGCCTATATTAACAATAAATGCACCCTTCTTGCGCCCCACATCAAGCCACTCATTTTTTCTTACCTCAACTTGGAGCCCACCAATATCATCAACCAAAAGCAATGTGAGAAAGCCATCATCTTTGTGCGCACCCACTCCCTGCGTATCAGCACAATACTTGGCATTATCTTTCATAAGGCCTGGATAGTGGATGATTTTTACATGCTGGTAAGGGAGAGGATCAAAGAGATGTGTAAACACCCCACCTCGCCCATAAAGTGCATGTGAAAATCCCTCCAATAGAGACATTCCCATCGTATTGACTGCACGCTGGTATTCATAAAATACAACTCGTAATTGTGCAAGCTCAGGGATAGAATCATCCCATTGGTTTGGTCCATAAAGACGCATAAACGCAGGATCGCTCACAAGCGCACTTTGCTCAAACCCCAAATCAATCTCCTCCCGATAGTCCTTGCTTCCTAAAGTGTATTCGCCTCCCATCTGCGTATATCCTCGGAAATGTGGTGAGCGATCAAGTGCTATTTTTTGCTTGAGTGCAAGTGGGAGGGCAAAAAACTTGCATGAAGATAGTTGCAGAGTGTGGCATAGCTCATCACTCACATCATGCCCCACAAGATAGAAAAAGCCAATCTCATGGGCTGCATAGCGCAGCTGTGTATAAAATTCCTCCTTTTGTTTTGTGCTGCCTTTTGTAAATAGTGAGAGATCAATTGAGGGGATTGATTTTATTATCGAACCTGACATATTTCCTCCTTGATAAATAGTGCTTATTTTAACGGTATTTTTGCTACTTCTTTTCATTGGTAGCAACTTGTATGTGGTCCAAAAGTTGCTTTGTATTGCAAAAATCTGTATCTAAAGCAGTAGTTATAAGGAGATGAGATTTTGTAATGAAAGCACTCACAACAGCAAAACTGCTTATATATCTTTTGTTGCATTTGAGTGTCTTGGGCGCACTTGAAATCACTATCAATTATGGTAAGGAAAACTCCCAAAATTTCTCTGTACTGAATCTACAACACACAGAAGCTTTTCTTTGCCAGGAACTCAGCAATGCTAAAGGCGTTGTAACCCGTATCGTATGCGTTATCAACAAAACACCAAATGCAAGTTTTGCACCTGCAAATACAATTTTTTTTAAGTTTTGGAGTCGTGTGGTAGATGGAAAGTTCTACTTTTATATAGAACCAAATTTTTCTGCAAAACTCTTCAATACCTTTATAGATTTGCGCTCAGATACTCCTATCCCAAAAGAACGTCCGAAAAAATCCAAATCTTGGCAGATTGTAGGCTTTAAAGATACTCTACCTTTTCTTTCGCGAAGCACATCTCATGGATTGAATTTCCCTATCCATATAGCTTACGAAAATGAGGGATTTATAGGCGAGCTTGGTGTGGATAGAATGCCACTTGGCTTTGATGATGAGGAGGACTTTACGCCTTATTTAGGTATCCAGAATCTCATAAAAAACAAACTTTACATAGACGCAATCAAGGCTATCGATGAGACGCTTGCATCATACCCAAATGGTATTTTTGCTAAAGATCTGCTTTATTTGCGTATCAAAGCATTACAAGAACTGGATTCCCAAAATAATGCAGACAGCATCATAGATATCAGTTTGAAATGGATAAAACGCTATCCAGCCGACATGAATGTACCTGAAATACTCTACTACATAGGACAAGCATATGTGAATATTCGCTTTCAAATGGAATCCAAGTACTATTATGATCGAATCATCAATGAATATCCAAATTCGCGCTTTGCTCCACTTTCTAAAATGCAGCTTGCAGCCACTTTCTATGGCACCCAAGATTTTGCAAATGCCCAGCAATTATTTGCACAAGCCTACCAAGAAGCAAAAGATCTGGATTCTGCGAGTACTATCGCGATAACTTGGAGTGAATTTTACCTTCGTCTTAATAAGAAAAAAGAAGCAAAGGCGCTTGTAGATACTCTATTCCAGGCAAATCCTACATTTTTCATACAAAATCCTCTCAGAACCATAAACTTTGCAAAGCTTTTGAGTGAAAGTGACTTATGGGAGAATGCTGCAAAAATCAGCGAGTATCTTTACACACAATTTAATGATGATGAAGCATTAGAAGCCGAAGCACTCAATATAGCCTCGCTCAATTATCAGAAAAATGGTGATTTTGAAAAGGCACATGAAATCAATACAATCTTTTTAGAGAGATTTTCTCACAGACCTAGAGCCGGAGAATTTAGAGCGCGCGATGACAAACTGCTTTTTGAAATAGGTGTCAATGATAGCGATGAGGAAAAAATCAAACGTTATGACTATTTGATTGCCACATATCCCCAAACAGCAATAGAAAGCAAAGCAAAAGACCTAAAAAGCCAGATCCTTTATGACCAAGGACGTTATGAGGATGTCTTAAAAATTGATCCTACAAGTCCTATAGCACAAAAGAGCTACACACAGATTATCAAACTGGCTCTTGTACAAAAAAACTGCAAAAAAATTGCCCAGAATTTTCCCCACTACGATTCGCAGTATTTTGATGAAACAGAAAAAATCGATATTTTTCACTGCCTCTATTCTCTCTCACTCAATAAAGAAGCAGCACAAGTCATTGAAGGCATGGCACAAAACCAAAAAGACCCTAAAAAAAGCTTGATTTGCTTTATCTTGAGGCATTAAACCTTGATAAGCTAGCGCTGAATAAGCCAACTATTCTTGCATCTCGCGATGCGCTAAATCTTGCTAAGAGTCTCAAAATGACACGTTATTATGATGTAGGTTTTGTGTTATTTAAGAATCTTATGCTTGCGCGTAATTATGAAGAAGCAAATGAGCTTGGGGTATTTTTAAAAGAGAATCTAGCAGATGATGGGAGGATGGTAGATGTCAATCTTTCTTTACTCAAAAATGCCCAAGATTCTAAAGATGAAGTGGCTACACAAGCCTATGCTAAGGATATTTTGCGCTTGCAAGCAGTCAATAAAAACACAAATGGCTCACCCTATGCCGACTTCGCGCTAGCCCAAAGTAACATGAAAGAAGCACGTTATGAAGAATCACTCAAAATATTAGAGGATTTACTCAAAAAGGACATCTCACCAGATGCATTTGCACAAGCACTCTATCTGAAAGCTTCAATCTATAAAGCCACAAGAAAAGATACTCTAGCAAAAGAGAGTTTTTCTCAATGCAAAGAACTCAGAAATGCGAGTGCCAAAACTTGGCAAAATCTCTGCGCGCAAGCTCTAGATTTATTGCCCTAAGTGCTAGCTCACTGCACATATTTAATCTGAAATGTGTCTATCTCACGCAATGAAAATGGCTTAAAATCACTCAAAAACTAAAAGAACGCAGCCATGTAATACGAGAACAAAGCGTGAAAGACAGATCTCTTAGCAGAACAACAACCCACAATCTCAATCAAATATTTTTTCTCTCACAGATTTCCGCACAACTACTGCACCCTCAAACTCAAGAATCTCATAGCCTGTAATAATATTATGCTCTGCAAGCAAGGCTGTGGTTTGGCTATGGGTATTTCCACCAAGTAGGATTAAATCACATTGCTCTTGCCAAAGTGGCTTTTGGACATATCTGAATGTAGGCAGATAGCGCGTGTACGCTTCCCATTCTACAGGTAAGATACACTCTTTAGAATCAAATTCTTTGACGATATACTGGCTTGCTAGAGCCAAATTTGTTTTGTGATAAGTCGCACTCAAGAAAGCAGAATGCCCTATAAGTGCCAGGACAATCAAAACAAACATTTTAGAAAAAATTCAATTTCAAAGGATTTTTTAAGTTTGAGTAGGAAATGGAGACAATATGAGTTACATTCCTACACAAAGCTTAAAAAATAGCTTTGATTCCCTTTCAAAAGAAACTCTCTTTTTTGAGATTTACAAGACCATATCGGCTTACTTTGAAACACAAAAGAATCCTAAAGTCTTTTTGTTTTATTTGTTCTTGTTTGAGATAAGACTTGACAAAAACAACTCCAAAGTATTTTTTAATATTTTGCACGCCACTTACAAATATGATATTTGCGAAAAAACAATTAAAAGCTATCTTAAGCAGTTAGAAGAGCTAAAGCTTATTAAATTCAATTATAAAAATAAGCAACTCTACTTCATTGAGATTTTAGACTACAAGCAATCTCTTATCTTTACGCAAGAAAATCCACAAAGCAATCCATCTGCTGACTTGCCAAATAGATTCTATAAAGACATTGCACTCATTATAAAAAATATTGCAAGAGATTTTAATAAACAAACTAAAAAAATTAACATTGATGGAGAGCAATATAAACTTATTGCACCAAGCTCGCGTATTCACAAACTTCAACATGTAGTTTTAGAGTTTGAAAGTCTCAAAGATTCTCAAATGCTAACAGGACTTACCTATGAGAATCTAACCAATAAATCGCTCCCGCCTCTTAATAATCCTTTTCACCAAAGAATTATTAAAGCAAATCTCAAAAAATCACTTTATGCCATAGCGTCATAAAATCATTTTCAAGGAAAATAATATGAAATTCAAACTCTTAATTGTCACTTGCTTAGCATTGCTTATCCCAGAGACTATTTTTGCGGCTGACCTGCCTAGTATGATTAACTCTATCTACTCAAAGGTTAAAACATGGCTTGCACCAATAGGAACACTTGTTATTTTTGGTTTTGGTTTTTATATATGGAAGAACATGGATAGGTGGAAAGAAATAGGAATGCAGTGCTTTGGAATCCTTGTTGTTGCGCTTGTGATGATAAATGCTGACACTATTGCAAGTTATATCATTAATAACTAATGATAGTCGTTAATTCAATTTCTACGCAAAACATCCGCGAGCTTACAAAGAAAGAGAAGATTCTAAGGTTAAACCTTAAGTCTTGGTTTATATCTTTCTTTGGGGCAATAACCCCGCAGGCGTATATAGGATTTTTAAATGCAGTTTTTATTTTTTTAGCGTTAGTGGTGTTTTTCTACATCATTGAATTTTTTGATGATGACATTGTAGATATAGCACTTGCAACAGGACAAATAAGAACAGGCGCACAGGTATATTATCCATAAGTTAAAGGAAGCTTATATGAAGACATCGCCAAATAAGTTTTTTCTCGTTTTTATAGCAATGATAGATATTGTATTGATCGGCGTTATTGCGTTTTGCTTTTATCTAGCACTCACTTACAATGCAAGAAGCTTTGATGTTGTAGAGCTAGATAAATGCTTAAAAGCTAACAAAGAGCGTATTGTCATCAATGAGGGTGCAAAATGAATTTCACCGAGAAGCTAAAGCGTTTTACATTCAATCTCTTTTTTGATGCACTGCCAAATCAATATTCTCTTTGCGAAGAGAATAATATTTTAGGCACTTATGATGAGAAATTTCTTATTACAAAAACCGAAAATTTTGTGGCGGGCATTGCTTTAGATGGTGTGAATTATAACGCAATGACAGAATCTAATTTTCAAGATGCCTATTTTCAGCGTATCAACGCTTTAAACGCCCTAAGCGATGATATAGAGGCGCGCATTATCGCTAAAAGGCGCGAGCTAAAATATAATAAAGAACACCACATTGATAATATCCACGCTCAAAGCATTATCAATCAATGGGAAAAACACCAAAAAGTCTTTGTCAATAGCTATATGATTATCTTAGAGACCAAAAATAAGGGCGCTAAGGGATTTTTTGAAAAGAAAAAGCTGGAGATGACGACTTCAATCAATGAAGACAAGGGCAATGTCAATATTACCTATATCAACAAGATTGCTATACTCAACGCCACAATCGAGCGATTATTGCAAACTCTAAGTCCTTACACGCCAAAGCTCTTAGATTCTAACGAGCTACTTTCTTATTATGCGGAATATATTAATGGTGTATATATTCCTATCGCTCCGAGTAATGGCTTATTGACCGATAGCTACATAGGAAGCACGATAAGCTTTCACAAAGACTATTTCATACAAGATTTCAATGGCAATAAAACCTTTAATCGTTTTATTGGTGTGAAAGCATACGATAATGAAGAGATTACAAGCCTTACAATCTCAAGTATTTTGCACTCATATTTTGAAGTAGATATTTTTTTAAGTATCGATTCAATTTCAAAGGAAAAAGCAAAATCTAAAATCAAAGATAAAATGAAACTAGCTCCGGGTTTTGCTAGAGAGCAATTAAAAGAGCTACAAGAGCTTATACTCTCTGATAGACTTTTTATGCAAAATTTTTCTTACTGCGTGCTTGTGAAAGCAAAAAACAAAGAAGAGCTTAACGAAGCCTCTGCAGTGATTTTAAATGAACTAAAAAATGCTGGACTTATTGCGGTGTATGAAACACTCAATATGCAACCAACATTTTTCAGTATGTTTCCTAATAAATCCTATCTTAACGCACGTAAGAGAATCCACACAAGCAAAACCATCTCAACAATGATTCTTTTTGAAAAGGAGTATCTAGGAAAGATAAAAAACAGCTGGGGACAAACACCAATTACATTTTTTAAAAATCAAAGCATGTCGCCATTTTTATTTAACTTCCACGCAGATGACACGCAAAATGTCGTAGGACATACAATGATAGTTGGAGGAACAGGTGCGGGGAAAACAACGCTTGTGTCTTTTTTAATGACAAATCTTTTCAAATATGATATTGATATTTTAGCCCTTGATAGGCTCAATGGCTTGTATAGCATTACAGAGTTTTTAGGTGGCGAATACAATCATGGAGATAATTTTTATATTAATCCCTGCACACTTCCTTTTGATTCTGAAAATACCATTTTTCTAGCCTCTTGGATTAGCTCAATGGTAGGCTTAAATTTAGATGCCACAAGTGCAGAAGAAGCAGAAAAAATCAAAGCAATAGAAAAAGTGGTGCAGGATTTATATACTAACCTCGCCCCTCAAAACATTGTGTTTGCGCTAAAAGATATTAGAGATGCTATCGTAAAGACAGGAGATGCGCATATACCATTACAGCTTGAAAGGTATCTTAGCAATGCGCTTTTTAACAAAGAAAAAGATGCGCTTTTGTTTGATAAAAAATTTACCACGCTCAATATGGATTTTATCATTGAAAATCAAAAAGATGCAGGATTAATAGCCCATTACCTCTTTCATAAGATGACTTACAGGGCAAAAAATAGCACTAAGGGCTTTTTTATGTTTATTGATGAATTTAAAAGCTATCTTAGTAATCCCACCTTTAATGAGCGAATCAATCTTACGCTTACTCAAGCAAGAAAGTTAAATAGCGTTATGGCAATGGCATTCCAAGATATGCACCAACTTGATAATGTCAAAAATGCAGAATCCTTTATCCGCAACCTCGCTCACATTATTATTTTTCCAACTAAAGACATAGAGGTGTTTGAAAAATATAATATCCATCTACAAAGCAATGAGATTAATTTCTTGCTTAGCACAGGACAAAATGAGAGAAAGGTGCTTGTTAAGAATCTCATTGATGATTCTAAAAGCAATATTATTGATGTCAATCTCTCTAAATTAGGCAAATATTTAAAAGTTCTTAACTCGGATGCAAGCGTGGTAAGCGAGATTAAACGGCTTAAAGGCGTAGGGAATAACCCACTATGGAGAAAAGAATTTTTAAATGGTTAATATTTACAACTACATTATCACCCTTTTTCAGGATATTACCGCACAATTTTCAAGTGGAATCTTTACTTCACTTATAGAAGTGCTAAAGATACAGGCTCTTTTTAACGCCATAGGTATGATTATTGTCGTTATATGGTGCGTAAAAAAACTTGAGGAAGGAGACCTTTTTACCTTTAAAAACATTTTGCAAATATGTATTATGCTTTTTTATATAGGATTTTTCAATTGGACTATACAAAACCCTACAAAATACATAGAGAGCTTCAAATACCTTATTGAATATCCAGCAAATATCCTTACAGAAAAAATTTCTATAGCGGTAGCCCCACTCACTCAAAAGCCTACTACGGGAAATTTTTCAGGTGGTATAGATTGGCTCATACAAAAATCCTTTGAATCTGCGAGCGAAGTTGTCTCAAGGACAAGCCTTACTTTAGGTTGGGGTGGAATACAAGGGAGCTTTATTGCCTTTCTTATGGCTCTTGTATATTATGCCTGCACGACAATTTTCATCATCGTAATCTTATTGGTAACAATCATAGCAGCATTGCAGATTATGATTTGGGAAGCTCTAGCAATCATTATGCTAACTCTTATGTTTTTACCACAAACAAGAGGCATGGTTGGCAAATACATTATGTTTCTTATCACGCTCACACTCTATAAACCCATGGTTTTAACTATGGCATTTTTCAATTTTTCAGTCTCTCAATACATCATTACAAATCTTCCAGATAGAAAAGTTTTTGAAAACGCACAAGACTTTTTTAATATAGTGATTAATAACGTAAGCGCGCAGGTTTCAACAATGGGATACCTACTGCTTGGAATTGTAGGATGCTTTATAGCAACATTCCTTGTTAAGCAGATTCCAGAATTTCTAAGCAATGTCGTTGGCACATCCACAAGCTTAGGTAAAGCTATTGCAAGTTCAGCAACAGGTGCGATGGCAGGCGTAGCGGGTGCAGGTGGTGGCGCAGCACTTGCGGGGACACTTGGAGCAGCAAAAAATGCTTATCAAGGTTCAGGTGGAGGCGTAGGTGGATTAGCGAACACTGCTCTAGGAATGATGACAGCAGGATTAAGCAATAAATTAGGAGGTAACAAATTAGGTGAAAAAATCAATGACAAGATAAATCAAAGCAAATTAGGCAATACCATTAATAGTTCTGTTTCAGGGGGCGTATCAAGCGGTTCAAATGCAATGAAACAGCTAGGCGAAAAAATCGGCAGTGCGAGCAAAAAAGCTTCAGGCAGATAATTAAACACAAGGAGAAACACAATGAAAAAAACATACATGTTCACTTTCATATTTATTTTAGGTTTAAGCCTTTTAAGCGGTTGCACAAACTTTAAAAATTCTAAGAAATACGAGATGAAAAAAAGCCCATGCGCTTGCTTTGAAGAAGTGGATTTTCTCTATAAGTCATAGATTTTAAAATTGCAAGGAAATTAGGTTATGAGCGAAAATAAAGAAAATACACAAGAGCCAATAAACCAAGAGCTAGATTCTGAGCTCAAAGAGTTGAACGAAGCTCAAAATGTATCTTCTCATGTGAATAGTGTTTTTGATACAGAAAAATCTTTTGATTTTGAGAAAAAAGACAAAAAGCCCCTTAGCTCTCATTTAAAGAAAATCAAAGAAAAGCTCCAAAACCTTAATGTCCCGCATCACATTAAGCTAGATAGCATATTTGAAGAGATTAAGGATGCTGCATCAGTGTTCGCTGTTGAGCGAAAAACTTATGACTTTGTGCTCAACCTTAATAAAATGCTAATCGCTGTTATCGCTATCCAGCTTATCCTTATATTTTCACTCTTTCCCTTAAAAGAGAAAGAGCCCTATTTGGTTGGCTTTTCAAATGCTACTCAAAACTTCGTGCATATTGAAAAGGCAAACGAAAGCATTAGTGCAAACGATGCCCTAACGCGCAATCTTATCGGCTCATATATCATCAATCGCGAGACAATAAACCACTTTGATGATGAAGATCGCTTTGAAACAATCAGAACTCAATCCAGCATCAAAGTGTGGAAAATATTTGAAAATATCGTAGCGCAAGAATCTTCCATTTACAGCAATAGTAATCTTACGCGTGAAGTAAAGATTATTAATATTGCAAAATGGAAAAATGGCTACGCCAATGCAGAGGTGGCTATTTCTTTGTATTCTCAAGGAATTTTGCAATCACAAAAACGCTATCGCATTACCACAACCTACAAATTTAACGAGATGAACATTAATTTTGAAAGCCTCCCTAGAAACCCAACAGGCTTTGAAGTGCAAGAATATGCGGTTACAGAGATCGCCACAATTAAAGAATTAGAAGAGGAAAATAGAGTCGACCCTTCCACAAGTAAATCAAGAATCAAAAAAAAGCAAAAAGCAAAAACAGATTCTAATGAATTCTTGCGTGAGGCTTATCAATACAAAGAACATAAAGAGCAAGAAAAAGCGCAATTAAGCGAACGAGACACAAATAAAATAGATACAAATTATCAAACCAATAAGATAAGCCCACAAGAATACACAAAACTTACAGAATCTCAAAAACGCAAGATTCTTAAAGATGAGTTGGAAGCCATAAGAAAGGAGCAAGAAGCAAAAGAACAACAAGAAACCAAAAAAAAGCAAGAGACACAATCTCAAAGTAATCAGCAAGAGGGCGCACAGCAAAATCAAGGGGATTCTCAAACCCCAAATCCATTTCTTTAATTTAACACAAAGAGTAACACATGCTAAGTGGAATTTTAATCGGAACAAGTATAGGGATTTTATTTTTTACCTATAAGCCATTGTTTAAATGTCTGAAGGAGCAAGGATTTTCTCCTAAAAAGGTTTTTAATGCAATCTCAACAAGTGAAGCCACCAGAGAGGAGTTTAAGGCATTTGCACGCACACAAATGGCAAAGATTAATGCTTTTTTGCAAAAAATAAGCAAGAAAATAGAAAACAAAGAAAATACAAGTAATGACATGCAAGATATGCAAGCAACACAAGAGCCACAAAACGAGGATTCTAAGCAGAACAAAGAAACTTAAAAAATAATGAGGGAAAGTGATGAAAAAAATAATTTGTTTATTGCTAGCGGGGACATTTGCATTTGCTGAACCAAACCCATTTGTGGATGAAGATAACTCGGTGTTTAGCGATAGTGATTTTGAAGTCGAGCAAGTCGCAAATAACGAACATAATAGCAAGATGATGTTTTTAGATTCCGTGCAAAAACATTTTTGGAATCCTAAGCGAAAACCACAAGACAATACGCTTAATATCCTCCATAGAGATGGGGATACTCATAAAATACGCACACGCTACGCAATGGTAACCACGATAATTTTTGATGATGACAAAATAGCAAAGGTTATTTTTGGAGACCCAAATGGATTTGAACTTACAGAGCTAGGAAAAGACAAGTGGGATTTAAGTAACATTATCACAATCAAGCCAAAAATGATTGGTATTGATACCAACCTTACCATTATTGGCGAGAGCGGGACAATCTACACTTTTTATGTCTTTTCTACGCATTTTACAAATAGACGAGATCCAGCCTTTAGTGTGTTTGTAAGTAAAGATAGAAGCATTGGAAAGATTGCTATGACAAATTTAGAAGACGAGAGCAAAAAGGCTAAAAAAGATACTTACAAAAAAATCGAATATGATGCCATAGAAGAAGATGATGGAGAGTTTATAAGCATTGGAGATAGAGTAAATAAGCTGCATATTGAAAAAAGCAAAATCTCACGCGGATACATACAAAGCCCAAAAATCACAAGAAGCTGGAAACAACTATGGCTTAAGAAAAATGTATCGCCACAAGCTACGCGTATGATGGCAATAGATATTTTTAATGACAACGACTACACCTATTTTAAATTTGATAGAGAGGACGCGCTTTCTAAATTCCCTGTGATTTTCAAGGTGATTGATGGATACGATAATCCTGTGAATATCAAAATCGTAGGCAATTATATTATTGCAGAGGATTTAAGCGATAGATGGACTTTGAAAATGGGCGAGGAGTGGGTATGCGTGGATAAAACACAAAAGCCTTTTATTATCAAGCAAAAACAAGATACACAAGAAAATACCCCACAAGACAAAGACATTAAGAGCGCAGATTCTGAGGTAGAGACAGCACAAAAGACATCTACCAAAGAATCTAACGACAATCAAGCCAAAGAATCTAGCATAGAGGATATAGAGGCAACTATACAAAAGAACAAAAAGCATTTAGAAGAGCTAGAAAAGCTCCAATCTAAAAAAGCTAAATAAAGGCTGAAGCGGTGAATCTTTATTTTTTCAAAAAGAAAGTTTTTCTTATCCCTTTTATAGTGTTTATATTGCTAGTTGTGCTTATAGGCTCAATGGATACAGAAGATGAATTAGAAGAGATAGAGAGCAAATTCCCGCTTGAGGATTATTTATTTAAAGATTCTCTTAAAAAAGAGCTAGCAAACACTGAAAGAAAGCGCGAGGAAGAAGAGCAGCAAAAGAATTTTTTAGAGATTGAGGAATCGCTTAAAAAGATGCAACAGCAAATGCAAGAGCAACAAAACATAATAGAAAAAAATAAACTTATGGAAGGTTTAGTGGATAAAGAAGGCAATCCGATTGTGCTAGATTCTGATGTAAATCTCCTAATGTATGATGAAAATGGCAAAAGGGTATTTTTAGATGAAAATGGTAAGCCCTATACGCTTGATGAGAATGGAAACAAAGTCTATATTGGGAGCGATGATAAGATATTTAATAGCTCGGGTGTGGAAATTGAGCGTGACAGCGAGAATAGACCTATTTTCTATGATAAAGACGGTAATCAGGTAAGCATAGCAGGAAATAAAAAGACCACTACCTACAAAGATGGTTCAAAGCTCATTGAAGATTCTAAAGGCAATTATCAAAAAATAGATAAAGAGGGGAAAATTACTGAAAGTGGCATAAAAAGCCCTTTTGCAGACGAAAAGGCTAAGCAAGAATCTCAGCAAGGAGATTCTCATACTCAAGGAAGTGATAGCAACACCAATAATAATACTACATATACACAAGGCGCGCAAGGAGATAAGACACAAACAAAGAATCCAAATCTTTTTTACGATGAGAATGGAAATCTTATAGGCGATAGCGTAGCGATAGAAAATCAAAAGTTTGATAACTCAAAGGCTAGTCCTTTGCAAAGAAATATCAATAATTTACTAGCTCAACGCTTTGAAATGCCACAAGAAAATTCTAAAAAACCATCAATAGAATATGGTGTAGATGAGTTTAGCAATTTAGATAATAAAGACGAGGGCTCAAACGAGCATAAACTCTTACGCACCATTACAGCAGACAGAATGATTCCAGCATTTTTAGTGCGCCCTATATCCTCCCAAATTGCGGGGAATGTAGTCGCACAAGTGGAAACTAACATCTATGGGCATATGGGGCGTGCAGTGCTTATTCCAAAGGGTTCTAGGGTTATAGGCTTTTATCAAAACAACAACAAAATAGGCGAGTATCGCTTAAATATTGTTTGGACAAGAATTATCACGCCACAAGGTATTAACATCTTATTAACAGATGCCAAAGGCGCGGATGTTAAGGGCTACAATGGACTTGTAGGCGAGGTGCATAGCAGAAACTTTGAGCGTTATGGAATCCCCATAACGCTTTCTACTCTTTCAAATGGCTTGCTTTTAGCAGTTAATTCCTTAAATGACAGCGCGAGCGCCAACCAAACAAATGCGCTAGCTTCTGCATATATGCAAAGCCAAATACTTTCAGGCATGCGCCAAGATGTTTCTACGATTATCCAGCGCATTATCCAAGAGCAAATAAAGATTCAACCACTCATCACAATCAGAGAGGGCTCAAGAATCTTTATTGCACCAAGCATGGATATTTTTATCCCCATTCCAAAAAATGGAGAAACCTTAGCAAGGTTTTTTAAAGAATCTAAATCACAACAAGAGGAGGAAACAAATGAAGAGGATTCTTAAAAAAATAGCCTTAAAAAGGCTCATACTATCTTTAATACTATTTTCTAGCTTAAACTACGCAAGCGTTGAAATCATCTTGCAAGATGACATACGCTTTAGCAATAAAGAGGGCGTGGTGAATGCTTTAATCAACCATAATGGCAATATGATTAATGCCTATGGTAATTACAAAGTCAATGGTAATAAAAAAGTGCTTTTTAGCATTGATAGACTAAGTAAGGATGGCAGGCCTTATACACTTAAGGCAAAACCTAGCGTGATACGAGAGCTAAAAAGTATAAATACAATCATGCCTAAAGGCTCAAAACTTTTACTTAAAGGAGAAAATCCTAAAGAATTCAACGAGTTTTTAAATTATGCAAATTCGGGACAAGGCAATACGCAGGGTGGTTCTAAAAATTCTAATTCTAGCTCAAACAAAAATCTTGGCTCAAATTATGCAAATTCGGGACAAGGTGGCTCACAAGGTTCAAGCGTAGAAAATATTTCACCTAGCACATCATCACAAGTTCCTTATTTACCCATAACAACACCTAGCAGTGGAGATAGCAATACACAAACAACTTGGAGTGCGCAGTATTGCAAAGCCCCAGAGTTTATGAGTAATAACATAAAGCTTTCAATTGTAGATAAAGATGGCAATTGTGTAGAAAAACTTGCAGTGCGTGATGACACAAAATGCAAATATAGATATGACTTCGTGAATAGCAAGGCTATCAAACAAACACAATTCTACTATGTAGATAATGAAAACAAAACGCAAAACATAGGCGATTGCATAGATTTGGTAGGAGCAGAATATGAAACACCACTCTACAAAGATGATACGCGTTGCTCTTTAGAAGAAACCAACAAAGACTATGGCGGTGGCAAAGGGACATTTTTTGTAACGCAGATTCTTTTTCGCGGGCTTGATGGACTAATCTATGAGGCAACAGATTGCATAGCTTATGGGAATATCAAAGAAGAAGTTGTGGATTATATAAAAGATGACCAAGCAAGACAAGGACAAAGGATTGTTAATCAATACTACATTGACCCCTACACAAATGAGCAGGTTTATATCACCAAAGGTGTGAGGACAAATATTACATTTCCATATGCTGAAAAATCTTGCGGTGATTGGGAAATGGATGATGAAAACCTTAGAGGTAAAAAGCGCACTGAAATAAGCTTTTATGATGAAGTGGAATACAAAGAAGTGCCTGTAACAAGCTGTGATTTTTCAACGCAAGGAGGTAAGAAAAGTGAGTATGTCGTAAATTATCAGAATCTAAGCTCCACTTATAAAGAAAAGGAATTGAGCAGAAAGTATGAAACACACCAAATAGGCGAAATCAAAACGCAATACCAACAATACGAATGGCGCACCTGCAAAACTTGTGCGCTAGTAGCAACATGTTGTAATGGCACAAACAGGAGTCATTGGGTGGTTACATATAATGGTGGCATTACTAATTGGACTACTGCTTATGTGACCAAAGATGTAACTGCCTATAATGTATATTTGCGTCCAGACGGCACAGAATACAAGAAAAATCTAAACCCTAATGGCGAAATTTTTACAAGAATAGATAGAGAAGTCACTGTTACACAAAATGATTATAACCTTGAAATGAACTGGCTCTTGTATTATGAGATTAAAGAGAAATTTTATCAAGATAACAACATTTCCACTTCAACCAACTATAACTCTTGGGTTAAAAATACCTATAAAGAAAATTATGGATGTCAAACTTGGAATATTGTGAATAACAGCACCTCAGGAACAGCAACTTGCACAAAACGGCTCAATTACATATTGAAAAAATAAACACAAAGGAGATTCCATGAAAACAATTACTTAAAAAGCCACACTAATGAGAGGCACAGAATACAAGAAAAATTGACACCAAAATCTTACAACATTTAAAGGAGACATCATGCAAGAAGAATTAAGACAAAAAGAGTTGGACACACTAGACAATGCAAATCACGCCACTAAGAAGCAAATTAATGGCTTTGTATTTGAAATATCATCAGAGTTTAAGAATATTGAAAATTCTATCAAGCAAAAGGAAAATGAATTTAAGATTATGACCTTAATCCAAAAAGAAATGAAAGAGCTAAATATTCTAAAAAACAAGCTAGAGGCAAAGATTCTAAAGATTAAAAAACTCTACGAGCAAGCCAACTTTTAGAATCTAAACCATTAATAAGGGAATAAGTCATGCGTCATAAATTATTAGAGGTTTTGTTATTAAAGCTTAATCCTTATTTGCAGAGGGATATTAACGAGATTTGCTTTAATCAAGAAAAAGAGCTGTGGTTGGGTAAAAATGGCGAGTATGAGCGCGTTATTGACGAAGAACTAAACGAGCAATTTTTACTTAATTTTTGCGAGCAATTAGCAACTGCGCGGAATTTGTATTTTAATATCGAGATCCCGCATTTGTCATGCTCCATTCCACATTCAAGGTATAGAGTAAATGCACTACATCCAAGTATCACGGCTAATAATGCAATCTCTATTAACATAAGAATCCCAAGCGAGCATAAATTTCCATTGGAAAACTTTAAATTAGGCGAGAAATGCACCTTTAGCTATGAAGATATAAAAAATCTTGTGCGTGACAAGAAAAATATTCTTATCAGCGGTGGCACAGCAAGTGGAAAGACTTCCTTTGCAAATTCTCTTATTGAAGAAATAGGCATTAATGAGCGCATAGTGAGCGTAGAAGATAGCCCCGAGCTACACATTAAGAATCCTAATAAGGTGCAAATTGTCGTCTCAAAAAACGAAGCAACAAATTACACCTATGAAAAGGCGCTTAATGACTGCATGCGCATGAGCCCAGATAGATTATTATTAGGCGAGATTGACACGAGAAACACCATGCTTTTTTTGCGCCTCAATAACACAGGACATAGCGGAAGCATTAGCACTTTGCACGCTAATAGCGTGGAAGATGCCATTTATGCCATCACTATGAACGCTAAATTTAGTGGCGCAAATGATGTTTCCAATGAAGCAATTGTTGATTACTTCATTGCAGCGATTGATTATGTGATTCAAATTAAGCGCACTAAAGATGGGCGTGTGGTGGATAATGTATTAAATGTGAAAAAAGACTTAGCCAATATTTTAAAATCAAGAAGGATCAAAGATGAAAACACCAAACTATAACAATGTGAATTATGAAAATAAAACACTCTCGGGCAAGAGGATGAATCTTTTGTTAAGCTCAGAATCTTATAAAATTTTAAAAAAATACCAAGAAAAATACAATGCCACCGCTACAAGTTACATTGAGTATCTTATCACTCATCAAGATTCCGAGTTTATTAAGGATTGTTTGAACAAGAAGCAAGAATTATCACAAAAGATTTCTCATATTATTAACTTTAATAAGAAATTGTTTCTTGATTTAAATGCCACCTTTAGCAATATCAACCAAATAGCCTATGCGCTCAATCTTGCTAAGTTACAACAAAACCAAGAGCTGGAAAATCTTATTAATAATGCAGAGTTTCAGCAAGATGTATTAAAAGCTCTTGGCACTAATAAGGAAGAATTACTGAACCTCCGCACGCTACTTAAACACTTTTTAGAATTGCTTGAAACACACAAAAAAAGCTACAAAAATCTCTAAAGGGGCTATGTTATGGAAGCATTGCAAAATAAAAAACTCTATCCCTTATATTTTTTAATAGCACTTGCGCTAATGCCTGCAACCTTTTTGTTTTGCTTACACAAGTTTTTTGGAATCAATGATTTTGAAACATTGATAAATTTTGCATGGCTTATTGTGCAAAATGTAGGAGAAAAACCCCTTAAACCCCTTGTGTATCTTGCATTTGCAATGTCTTTCTCTCCTCCATTATTTATGTTTTATTTGCTTAAAGACAAAAAGCAACGCGATAGTCATGGTAAGGCGCGTTGGGCTAATTCACATGATATTCAAAAGACAACCTTTAGTCTTATTAAATTACTTAAAGATGCATTAGAGCTTATTAATCCACTTAACTTTACACCTAAGCGTTATTCTAAAGCCTTTAGTAAATTTTTAGACTTTGGACTTACCACTACTACCCCCATGCTTGAGACAAATTTTACAAGAGGTGGCTTTTTACTTGGAATCTACAAGGATTTATGGCGTAAGCGCAAAGTCTATTATGATGCTCCACTTTCCGCGCTTATTGTTGCACCACCGGGTGCGGGTAAATCTGCGGCTGTCGCATTACCAAATCTACTAACACTGCCTACAAGTTGCGTGGTGCTTGATATTAAAGGCGAGCTTTGCGATATGACTGCTGGATATAGGCAAAAGGTTCTTAAAAATGAAATCTATGTATTTAATCCATTAGGCAAGGACAATAACCTACAGTTCAATCCTTTTGACAAAAAAATTGTCTCAAAAATGAATTTTAACGAGAAAAAACGCCTTGTCGATGAAATTGCAAATACCATATTTGTAGATGAGCAAGGACAAGACCCGCATTGGATGTCAAAGGCTAAGGAGCTTTTTACATTCTATGCACTCTATGACCTTTGCACCAAAAATCAAAGTGATTTTTTTAGTATTGCAAATGCGCCTATTAAAGATTATAAGCCACTTATACAAAAGGATAGTCCTTTTTATGAGAGATTATGGGAGATTGATGAAAAAACAGGCAAAAAAACGCTTATTGCAGATGCTGATCCGCAAAAGCTTTTTTACGAACAATGTGCTGACCAAAAATATTTAGATATTGCAAACCCGCTTAATTGGGTAGAGGAAAGCTTTGAGCAAATACAAGAAAATCGCGCCAAAGGCATGGAAACTCTTGATGAAGTGGTAAGAAACTATGCAAGAGCGTGGAGTATGTCAGCAGAAAATGAGTTTGCTTCCATTAAATCCACTTTTAACCGCATTATGTCAGTATTTACAAGCTATCAAGTGCGCGATGCTACAAGCTCAATGAGCTTTGAATATGAGGATTTAAGGCGCAGAAACATAACCCTTTATATTAAAATCGCTCAAACTGATATTGATACACTAAAATCACTTATCCGCGTGCTTTTGGAATCTATTGCTAAAAATCTTATGACTAGAGAATCTAAAAAGCCAAGCGAGAGAATCTATCTTGTGTTAGATGAGTTTATTAGATTTGGGAAAATGCCATTCTTACTTGAAATGCCCGCACTTTGCAGAAGTTATGGTGTCGTGCCACTCTATATTACACAATCCTATGGGCTTATCAAAAAATACTATGGTGAAGATGATTTAAAAAGCATGACGGACACAATAGCATTTCAAATTCTTTTCAAAATGAATGATGCAGATTCTGCGGAAAATGTTTCAAAGCAAATAGGCAAATACACAAGAGAAAATCGAAGTTATAGCACCAAAGATGGCTCAATGATATTTGGTGGGACAAGTAGCTTTTCACTAGAGGGAACAGAGCTTATCACCGCACAAGATATTCTTAATATTCCAAACGATGAGATCATTATACTTGTATCGGGCTTTAAAGCAAAACCTATCAAGCTAAAGGCGTGCTACTACTACAAAGAAAAAGAGTTTTTAAGTAGGTGCAACTTACCTTATGACCCTACAAATAAGGCATTGCTGCCGCAAAAAACCACTATAGATGTAGTAGCGCAAGCTCCACAGGACAAAGTAGAGTCACAAGCTCAAGAATCTACAAACACACAAGAATCTGCAAATGCAGTGATTGCGCCAACGCCAACTACTGAAACCACCCCGCAAGAAAATCAAGCAGACTTGCGGGCGCAGGCTGAAGCAGATGATGCAAAAGCCCTTTATTTGTTAGAAGAAAGTCAAAAGTTAGAAGAATCGCTTAAAGACAAGACACAAGAACAAATACAGCAAGAAATAGACAAGCTTTATTCTGTAGATAGAAAAGAATATGTCTATCAAGTTACTGACAAAATGATTGATGCAAAGCTTAAAGCCCCGCTTAGCGTAACTGCTCCTATACCAAATAGCACTTTTGTAAATATTCAAAAAGAAACTAAACCGCTTAAGGATATGGGCTTTGTGTGCAAGTTTAGTGATATGCAAGATTCTGAAACTAGCTTTAAAGATGTGTGAAAACAGTGCGCCAATAAACACCAAACAACTCATTCTATACAAGGAAGCAATGATGAAGATAGCACCAAAGAATCTAGAGCAAGTTAAAGATTTAAAACAAGCAGAATCTGCATTTAAGGAATATTGCAAAAGATTCTACAAAGAGCTTTCAAAAGAAAGACAAACCCAAACAAAGGAGGCAGAAAATGGAAAAAATAAGAGTAATTGACACGCAGAATCTAAGATTTTATTTTGGAGATAAAGCCCTAGAGCTTATCGAGGCGCACACGCCACATATTCAAATCGATAAGTAGCTAGGAATTGACAAGAAAGGTAGAGATATTTATGAGCACGACATTCTAAGAGATAAGCATAAGAAAGAATTTATGGTTGGCGAGTCTTTTGGCGGGCGTAAATTAAGCATTCAAGAGCTTAAAAAAACGCTTATTGTAGATAATGCTCATGCTAGAGAGCTGGAAAAATTATTTTAAATCACAAAGGAGAGCACCATGCCATTAATCATTATAGAATCCCCAAACAAAGTCGCCAAAATTAAACAAATCACAGGCTTCAATGTAATTGCCACTGCAGGGCATTTTATGGAGCTAAAACAAATTGAAGTCGAAAATGGCTATAACGCAGTGTTTGATTATATGGAAAAGAAAAAATCAAGCATTATGCAGGCAATCTCAAAGGCTAAAGGTGAAGTGGTGTATATCGCTTCAGACCCCGATAGAGAAGGCTATGCTATAGGCTACATGTTTTATCAAAAGATTAAGAATGTCGCCAAAACAATCTATAGAGCAGAATTCCACGAAATCACACCAAGTGGGATTAAGAAAGGACTAGATTCCGCCAAGCTCTTTGCAGATACAAATTTTAACTATTATCAAGCATTTTTAGGCAGGCGTGTATCCGACCAATTGATAGGATTTATCCTCTCTCCACACCTTACAAGAGGCTTACAATTTAATAAAATGCTATCTGCTGGTAGAGTGCAGACACCCGCCCTTTCTCTTATTACAAAACGCGAAGAGGAAATAGAGGCTTTTGAATCCCTAAGCGATGAAGAGAAAAAAGAATATGGTGTGCAAGCAATAGCCTGCATAGATTCTAAAAACATAGCCTTTAAGGCAATAGAAAACAACAAAGAGCTACGCTTTGCAAAGCAAGATGAAGCGTTACAACTTGTTAATAAACTAAAAGGCTTTGATAAGATTCTTGTATCGAGCATTGAAAAGACTACTACAAAGACAAATCCACCAAAGCCATTTACCACAAGCAAACTCCTTAAGGTTGCCAGCAAAGAGTTAGGTATTTCTACTCAAAGTGTGCAAAATATCGCCCAAGAACTCTTTGAAAATGGATTAATTACTTATATCCGAACAGATTCTGAATTTTTAAGTCAAGAGTTTTTACAAGAGGCACAAAGCTTTTTTAGCCCCATTTATCCTAACACTTATCAATATACAGAGTATAAAGCAGGTAAAAACTCTCAAGCAGAAGCACACGAGGCTATAAGAATCACACATTGTCATAAATTTGAAGAGATAGAAAGCATTTGTGCTAAGGAAAAATTTAAGGATTTAAACCTTGCTACTAAGCTTTATACAATCATTTTCAAAAATACACTCTTATCCCAAAGTAAGCCCGCAATCTATGAAAAAATAAGCATGCTAGGAAAAATCAAAATGAGTGATTTTAAGGTGAATTTCAAAAAGATTGTGGATAAGGGCTTTTTAGGTGTGTTTAATGATAAAGACGAAGAGAAAGATGACGAGGATATTAGCTTTGCTTCATTCCCTTATAAAGAGGGAGATTCTATCTCGCTAAGTGAGATAACTTTAAAAGAGATTAACAAGAATCCACCAAAACGCTATTTAGAGGCAGATTTTATAGAAGTGCTGGAAAAATCAGGTATCGGCAGACCTAGCACTTATGCTACTTACTTGCCTAAATTGCTAGATAAGGAATATATTCAAATCACACAAGACAAAAGGCGTGAAATTGCGCCTACAAAATTAGGAATCTCAAGTATTAATTTTTTTAAAAAAGACAAAAACGCATGGTTGTTGGACATAGAATTTACCAAGCAAATGGAGTGCGCGCTTGATGAAATCGAGGATGGCGGAAAAAAATACCTAGATTTTATGAAAGAGATTCACTCAAAAATGGATTTTTTAGCACTTAAAGCAGAGCCAAAGGAGAAAAAAGAATATCCACCAAGTGAGAAGCAATTAGACTTTTGCAAGAGTATCGCGCAGACATTAGGAATTGACTTGCCTAAGAATCTAGAAAGAGATTATCGCGTGGCTAAAAAATTTATTGATGAGAATCTGTCAAAAATGCCCAAGAAAGAAAAGGTTTAAGAATGAAAATACCATATATGGCAAAAAAATACTAAAGAAACAAGGCACGATAGGAATCCTAATCTTGCTTTGCCTAAAGTGTCATCTTTACAATAATTGATAAAGAAAGTATATCTAACACACTAAGTAAAGAAATAAGCGGCAAAGTGATAAAAGTCTATGATGGCGATACTATCACCCTACTACACAATAATCAAAATCTCAAAATCAGGCTTTATGGCATAGACACGCCCAAATCCAATCAAAGCTATGATATTGATGTAAATGCTGAACAAGTAAAAAATGGTTACGCATGGGCGTATAGAAAATATTCCAATGCTTATACACATTTAGAAATCAAAGCAAGGGCAGAAAAAAGAGGCTTATGGAAGCAAAATAATCCTGTCAAACCAAGTGAATTTAGAAAAAATCAAAAAGAGAAAACATAAACAATTTTGCAAGGAAGCAAAAATGAGAAAACATAATAAATTTATCACTCCAAAAGATTTTATCAATCTTGCAAGAAAACAAGATTTTGTAAAAATCCCAAACAAGAAAAAGCAATACTTTTAAGGGATAAAGTGCTGTAAATGGCTGTATTTAGGGATTTGTGCGTGTGTGTTTGTCCTATAATGTCGGTAGAAAAATTAAAAGGAGCAAATTTATAGTGAATATTATAAGTGAATAGGTTTATATATCATTTTGAAGGAGATTGAGATGAAAACGCTATAAAACATTAAAGCAATGGTTTGAGTAAGCATAAGGCAAAATTTATAGCAATAAAAAAATAAAATGGAGGTATAAAATGCTTGATGAAATAATGCAAAGAGTTAGAATCCTTACAAATAGGAATCTTGAGAGTTCTGCTCAAAGTGGCAAGAATCTAAAAGATTCCGAACTTTTTGAGTATGAAGCGTTGGTGCTACCTGATAGCAAGGGCAACTTTGAGGTAACAGCATTCCTAGAAAATGGCAAGTGGCAAGGAAATTTAAAGGCTGAAGATATTGCTAGCCTTGAGTTTATAGAATCATAAAGCAGCGAGCTGTATTTATTTCACTTTAAGTAGTATTTTGCTACAGTGCGGGGTTCTTAGTTTTGCCTTAAGTAAGGTGAATGCAGTAGGCATATAGGTTTTTATTTTTGGGAAGTGCAGTAGGCTCATTAGTTTTTTATTTTAGCAGATAGTGCGAGAGGCACATTATTAGGTTTGGCGTGCATCTTGTAAGTTTTTAATTTTGCAAAGATATACGCCTTTTTTTACGCAAGACTAGGAAAACAAACACAACAAAAGGAAAACACAATGACAAAATGCGTAAAAATAGCTTGTATTTTGGGAATCTTAGGATTAGGATGCAATAGTGCAATTGCTGATGATGTGCAAAAAGAGATAGAAGCTCTAAAGAAAGAAAATGAGCTTTTAGAATTAAAGAAAAAGAATGAGCAATTAAAGGCTGGGAAAGAAGTAAAAGAATCTAGCGTAGGATCTGCTGTGGTTGAAAGAAGCGGGTTTTTAGGATTCTGCAAAGGAGAGTATAAAAATACAGGGTGTTTTATCGGTGCAGAATTAGGTATAGCACCAAGTGTTAAGAATAATATAAGCATAGCAGGTACAAATAGTTATGATTTTGGCTCAGGTGAAACTTCAACTATCCCTTTTAGCCTTATTTTTGGGTATCAACATTACTTTGCTCAAAATATGGGGATTAATTTCAAAGGCTATGTAGGGTATGCAAATTACAACTCTGATATAACACTAAGCCAACAACATACAGTAGATTACAAATCTCAAGCCTTGCATTATGGGATAGAGCTCTCATATCTCTATGATTTTATCGCTACACCAAAACATACTTTTGGGCTTAATGTCGGCATAGGTTATGAGTTTGGGACATTTTTGGGGCAAGGACTTTACAAGAACACAGACGATATTCAAATGAACTTGTCGTTAGATTCTTACACCAACACCGCTTTTATAAGCAGCATTGGTTTGCATTATTTCCTCAACACACATCATCAATTTTTACTCAACTTTAAATATCGGGGTTATAGTATCGTAGATGGTGGTAACAAGAATATAAATGGAGGTGTGGTTAAGTATGTCACCACGCCTAACAATCTTATAAGCATCGCGTATGCGTATAAATTTTAGCTAATGGGTAATAAATGATTGTAGCAGACAAACAGCGCGATAATGCTTTTGTATCTTTATAGATTCTAGAATTTAGATCCTGCTAGCTTTTTAGGTTAGCAGGATTTTCGGTAGTAAAATCATAAAAAGCAAATTTAAAAAAAAGGATTAATGATGTTTGGCACACGATTTGAGCTTGATGAGGAAAAAATCTTGCGTGAGGATATATATGACCTTGATATGATGTATGCAAAGATAGAAGAACTCGCCACACAAAGGGCTGGGCTTACAAAGGTTTCAAAGAATCATTATGAGTTTAGAGGAGAAAAGAATGCTCAAGCACATTTAGGGATTTTGGTGTTTAATTGTCTTTTACATTGTGATTGGTTCACTAAAAATGTGAAAACTTGGGAATGGCTTGGAGATAGCAACGATGAAAATTATGTGGGAGATTTAATTACTTCTCTTAAGGAAGATGATATGGGAGTATGGGCGTGAGCGAGAAGAAGCTTAAATCCATAGCCTTTGACTTAGATACCAAAGCCTTACAAGAATACTACCTAAAAGGCGATTGGCATAATGCCTATAATGATATAGGGAATTTTTTAGCTAAATACAAATTTGAGCGTATGCAAGGCTCGGTGTATGATTCTACAACCGAATTTAGAGATGAGGACTTAGGAAGAATCATTGAAAAAATGAGTGAAAAGCTTACTTGGTTTCCAAAATGTGTCAAAAGCATACGAGGCTATGACCAACCTGTGATGATTGACTACACGCAACAATTAAAAGATAAATTCATCGCACAAAATTTACAGCTAGAGAGCAGACAAGACTTGGCGAAAAAGAGTGCAACAAAAATAGGCAATATCGCTAAATCACAGAATCTAAATAAAGATTCTATAAAAGCAAATAAGAAAGATAGAGGGCGTTAGATACCCTTACACTATGTTTTTATAACATTTTGCGGGAAGTAAAAGGATATTTTTTCAGATACAATATCCTAACCCTCTATCTCTTATGATACTACGCTAAAGACTTTTATACATATCTTTTTGCTACCCCTTTTTTTATACACATGTTTATAAGTTAAAAAAATGCTAGGCTTGCAAACCTAGAGGAAAGAGATTGCTTAAAGCTACCTTTACAACAACACTTTATGCCATTCTCCCCTCGCTTATACCTTAACAATATAAAGAGCAAGTAATGAAATTTCAACCTCTTTTAATCCTAAGCTTATTTTTACCATTTTCACTTTCTTATGGTGCAGGAATGATTGTGGAATCCCCCAGTCTTTTGGCAGGACTTATGCAACAATATGCGAAATATGTAGAAATGCTTGAAAAGGCACATGATCAAATCAACAAGCTCAATGAAATTAACAACATAATGAATAAAGCAAATTCTCTTATGGAAAAAGATGGGCTAAAGATTGCAAGCCCTATGGAAGTGGTGGAAAATCTGAACAACACTCTTGCTTCTATCAAAAATAATGCCCAGCGCCTCAAGCAAACTGCAAAAGATTGGGATATGGCAAATAATATCCGCAGTAGGCGTTTGCAAGAAAAATGCCCCGAAATAGATTTTAGTAGGATTACACCAGATTCTACAAGTATAGAGCTTATCGGCACAGGTAAAGAAACTCAAAATAAATCAGATATGCAAAAGCTCCTAGAAGAATTTACAGACATAACCGCCCATGATATAAATACGCTTAGTAATAGTATCAAAGGTATGCCATTAGCAATGTTAATGTGCGAACAATTAGCCAAGCAGAAAAGAGCCCTTGAAATGGCTCAATATGATGTCAAGCTTAAAAACGCACTGCTTAATGGAGATTATGAGCTTTATAAACAAAAACAACATGAAAAAATCAAACAAATTGTAGCCCAAGACCTCAAAGAGCGCAAAGAGTTTGAAAATAAGCTATTCCCTTTAAAAGTAAGAATAGAGCAAATGAAGCAAACTTTAGGCGTTACAGATATAAATCTAAAGGAAAAGGACGGCGTTAAATACTGCCACGAGGATAAAGGAAAATGCACGCCTATCTTGCTCAAATTAGATTACATAATGAATCAAGAAGCAAATATGCTCGAAAAGGCAAAGCGCAATTCTAATAGTGATAAATCACAATCTCAAGCTGATAGAGAATTTATAATGATTGATTATTTGCGCGAGATTGCTAGGCATCTTGCATTTTTAAATGAAACAATGGCATTAAGTGCCAATTTACTAGCTGAAGAGCAAGCAAGGCTTCATAAACAAACACTTATGGATACTGATTTATACAATCAAAGAATAAGCGCAATGCAAGAGAGTGTTAATGCAAATGTTAATTCTAAGCCACTTATGGAGCGCACACCAAAGCTAGATAGATTTGGATTCCCTGCGTTTTAGATATTTTTAACGCCACAAACAAAATCTACTAAATCAAAAGACAAATAGATTCTAAATCCCAAGCTTTAAACTTTGTAGTTTTTTATAAGGGAAAAAGTGCTGTAAGTTGGCTTATTTGGGGATTTTTGGGTATGTGGTTTGTCTATAATATGACTACAAAAACAAAAGGAGTTAGTCATGCATACACAAACGAGCAATAAGTATTTAGGGATAAAAGAGATTCTGCTAAGACACGCAAACGAGCACAAGAACTTAAGCAATCGCTTTAATAAAATAAAATCTTTAGAGGCACTTAAGGCGTTTTTTGAAAGGTTTGAGCCAAGCATTAGATATTACGACTTGACCACTTGCGAGAATGAGGCAGTCCAAAAGTATATTAACAATCAATTCTTAAGGGGTTAAAAATGAGTAGCTATGAGTTAATAAACAATTTAAAAAAGCAAGAAGAAGATTTTGAATGGTATCCTACAACTGATTCTATGATTGAGACCATCAAGGAGCGTTTCAAGAAAGTTAGAGCTGACATATTAGATATAGGTGCGGGTGATGGCAGGGTATTAAAGGCTTTTGGTGGTAGCAATTTATTTGCTATTGAAAAAAGTCAATTGCTTGTTAATACAATGCCAAAGGATGTTTTGGTGGTGGGAAGTGATTTTTATAGCACTTCACTTATAGAAAAGCGTTTTGACTTAGTTTTTTGCAATCCTCCATATTCTGAATACAAACAATGGGCTATGCGTATTTTAAGGGAGTGCAACACACAACATATTGCACTTATTATTCCTAGTCGTTGGCGTGAGGATGTGGATATACAATTAGCTATGCAAGAGCGTAAAGACTTAGAATATGAGATTCTAGCAAGTAGCGATTTTTTAAATGCAGAGCGCAAAGCACGAGCTAAGGTTGATATTGTCTTTTTTACTCTTTCACAATACGATGATATTTTTACACAGTCCCTAGAAAGGCAATTTGGCTTAGATGACCTTTTTACTAAACTAGAGAAAGCGCAATACGATTTTGGGACTGAAAGTGAAGAAAAAGAGAATCTGCAAGCTCAATGCAAAGAAGTAGCGCAAGGAGATTTGATAGATTTTTTGGTGCAAAGATATAACGATGATATACAAAAATACATTAAGACAATAGAAAGTTTAAAAACAATTGATTATAAGATTCTTGCATCTTTAAATATTGATAGAGAAAAGCTTATTAAAGGCATTAAAAAGCAACTAAGGGATTTAAAAAATCTTTATTGGAGCGAGCTATTTAACAAGCTAGATTCTCTGACAAATAGAATTACTTCTAAATATAGAGCGCATATCTCTTGCGACATAGCAGCAAGAAATGAAATTGAGTTTAACAAGCCAAATATCTACAATGTGGTGATTTGGGCTATTAAGAATGCCGATGAATACATGAAACAGGGCTATTTAGATTTATTTGAAAGAATGGCGGAAGGTGGCAATGCGCTAGAGTATAAAAGTAATCATAGATTTAAGACTGATAGCTGGCGTTATACACTCAAAGACAATCAACACAAAGCCCATAAGCTAGATTATAGAATTGTGGTTACTAATGAAGCAATTGAGAAAACACAATACTACAAGCCTCAAAGCGTGTTTTTACAAGATTTACGCGTGGTGGCAAGGAATCTAGGCTTTAATATTGATTATATCCCTTATATTATCTATGCGGGAGAACAAAGCATACTGGATTACTGCGATAGTGAGGGCTGTAAGACATTTTTTGAGGCACGAGGTTATCATAATCGTAACGCACATTTTAAGTTCAATAAGGAATTTATGGCATCTTTAAATATCGCAGTTGGCAGGCTTTGCAATTGGATTAAAAACAAACAAGAGGCAAAAGAGGAGTTTAAAGATGTTTCAAGCGAGATTATAAACTCCTTGTTTTCTAAGCCTTTGGGGCTTCCTTTGCAAGAATCACTTAAGCAACTTGCTTTGTTAGATTAAATCATACGAAAGGAGGAGGGCTCTATCCTTAATTAATTCCTCTGTTCCCTTATATCTTAAACACGCTACTTTTTTAGCAGTAGCAAATTCTCCCTTCACCCCTCATAGTATCGCTTTATGTGTATAGTCAAAAAGCGTATCTTTTACATGTGCATGTTTTTGATTGTAAAAAATCCTAGAATTGCTTTGTTTTTCAAATTTTTACTGCATTTTAGGAGGATTCTATGGAAGATGATGTGCGTTTTGACAGAATGCTAAAAGAGACAATGCGTTTTTTTCATTTTCTTATGCCACGAGATCAAGATATTTTCGTAAGAAAGCTCATGGAAGAGCTTAGAGAGGCAAAGGAAAGTGAAATCACGCCAGAGGAGCGAGAGAAAGAGCTTAGTAACTTTTTGGAAAAGTTCCAAGAGGAGACCAAAGATTTAAAAAATGAATTAGAGGTGCGTGAGCATATAGATTCTTTGAGTGATGAAATCAAAGATATACAAAAAGAGACAGAGCAACAAACTGAAGAAAAAACCAAAGTTCCAACACAAGAGACACAACAAGAAATATCAGCCCCGCAAGAGAACAAAACGCTAGATTCTACAGAGCTAGACAATCAAACAATAACACTAGCAAATGACATATCTTTGGTAGATAGTCTCTCTGAGCGCAAAAAAGGCTTTGAGCTTATGCTAAATGATAAGATTCTAGATTTTGTGGCAAAAAATGAAGAAGAATTACGCGAGCTAGGAATCTACAAAGACAATGAAAATGCCCCACCATCTTACGAAAAAGAGTATTTTGTAACTGAAGAGCAGACAAGGAATCTGCAAAATGAGTTTAACAAGACAGGGGCTTTAAATTTTACGCTTGATATGGAAAGCGTGCGCGCACGAGTAAATGAGAGCAAGAGCTTTATGGCAAGTTTGGAAGATGAAGTCGCTCAAACGCTTAATGTGAGCAAAAAGGCCAAATCACTTGCAGATACGCAAAAAATCAATACAAATACCTATTTTTCTGACCTTTTAGATTGGTTTGAGAAAAAAAGAATTGAAAACAATGAAATGCCTATGACAAAGGATAAGTTCAAAGAGGAATTTTTGGATTATTGCAAGAATGGCATGGGTGAAAATGAAATAAAAGTTCTGCTCATTTTATCACACAAAGAGCCATCAAAGCTTTCAGGTGAGCATAAAGAGATGATAAAGCAAGGCTTGAAATACAATCTGCAAAATAACAAGCTCCTAGATAAAGGCTTAGAAGCCACCATTAGAGCTAATGTCGGCAATAAGGTTGGTAACAATAGTATTGCAGACATCACAAAAAGCACTGAAAAAATGCGCCTTTCAAATAATCCGCTAGATAAAAAGCTACTAGAGACAAGTGTGCCTAAAATCGCACAGTCGCTTAAAAATCAAAAAGATTCTAATAAGCTCACACCAGAAAGCTTGCAAAAGCTTAATAATCTCATACAAAACAAAGCCCCAAGTATTACCAAAGATGTTGGTAAGAGCTTGTAGGCTTAATTCAAAATACAAGGAGTAATCAATGGATACAGAATCTAATGAAATCATAGAAATAGAGCTTACCACACAAGAGGCAGAGGATTTTATTTATTTAGGTGAATTTGTTGTGGATGGAGAAAACAATGAGCAATAAAATTTTAGAAAAACTTGCAAGTGATTTGGAAGATAGAATTCTTAAGGCGTTAGAAAATGGCACTGCGCCATGGACAAAACCTTGGCGTAACGATGGATTACTGCCTTACAATCCCTTTACAGGCACGCAGTATAAAGGCTTAAATGCGCTTCGTTTAATGATTAATGACAATTTGGAAAATCAATACCTCACCTTTAATCAAGTCAAAGAATTAGGCGGAAAGATTAAAAAAGGCTCAATTTCCATACCCATTGTGTTTTTTACCTATGAAGAGCTAAAGACACAAGAAGAAATTGATGCCTATATTAACGAGGGCAAAGCCTCGCTTATCAGAGAAATTGGCGATAAGAGCTATAAACTCATACTAAAGAGCCACAATGTGTTTAATATTAATCAATGCGAGATTGATCTTGAGAAGTTAAAAGAACATCAACAAAAACATAATATTAAAGTGCCAACTCCAAAGTCACGCAATAAATTTGAGCCAAATCCACATATCGAGCAAATTCTTAGCAATAGTGGCGTAGAAATTATTCATCACAAGCAAGACATGGCTTTTTATAGACCCTATGATGATAAAATCTACCTCCCACCTAAAACAAGCTTCCTTTCTGAAGAAGAATACTACTCAACAGCCCTGCACGAGTTAGGACATGCCACAGGACATAAAAAGAGGCTTACACGCCCAACTCTTATCAATACCAACTCTTTTGGGACACAAGAATATGCCAAAGAGGAATTGCGCGCTGAGCTTTACTCCTTTTTGCAGGCAATGGAGCTAGGAATTGATTATGAGCTAAAAAATCATGCTTCTTATGTGGGAAACTGGCTTACAATCTTAAAAGAAGATAAAAGCGAGATTTCAAAAGCCATTAAAGATTCTATCAAAATGGTAAATTATGTAAAAGAACATTGGTATCCCAAAGAACTACAAATTAATCATCAACAAAGCCTCGATAAAAAACCACAGCAAGAAAAGAATGAAAATGCCATCATACCACCTAAAAAGGCTGTAAAAAAAGCTAAAAGTGCAAAATCCTTAGGTAGGTAGGGGGTATGTATGCAAGATTTAACTAAGCTCCCACTCCATGAGGTATTACTAGCTAATGGCTATTTGCTTGATAGAAGCAAATCATCAAGTAAATATCCCTGCCTTAAGAATCCACAAAATGGCGAGAAGCTGATTGTTACTAAAAAAGGGGAAAATTATTTGTATTTTAATCCCCAAGATGATATAGACAGGGGCAATATTATCTCGTTTGCAAGAATCCACAAGCTAGATATTAAAAAGCTCATTGCAAATTATGATTCTGCGATAAAAATCAATGGAAGCTATAAACTTGAATATTTTCGCGCTCAAAGCAATCCTTTAAAGCATAACGAGGAATACAAAACATTTGAGGCGTGCGATATTGCTAACAATGCGCTTTTAAAACATAGAGGCTTTGATGTTAATTATATGCTTGAATTTCAATCAATCCTTAAACAGGATAATTACTCTAATCTTGTGATACCAAATTATAAGCTTCAATCTCACCCTAGCAACGAAGATGGTTATATTCTTATTTGTGGTTACACAAAACGCCTTAATATACCAATTACCAAAGATAGAGATGGAAATCTGCTAGAAAAGCCTATTAAAAGCCTCCAATATGGCAAAAAAGGCATAGAGATTCTAAATATCAATAAAGACCCTAAGGCAATCCGCAATGTTATCATCTCTGAATCTATCTTTGATTCTTTGGCGTTGGGGCAAATGTATAAACATAAATTTGACCCAAAAGAGACACTTTTTTTATCTACTGCGGGTAGTTTTAATGAAATCAAACACAGCTTTAAACCAATACTTGAGAAGTTATCAAACACAAAAATTTCTTTAGCATTTGACAATGATGAAAAGGGACACGCCTATACAGAGGAGATGCAAAATTTTATTCTAAAAGAGTTTAAAAAGCTTCCAAATGTCTATAAGCCCTTTAGTAAGGATTGTAACGATGATTTAAGGCTTAAGAATATCACAAATCTAAAAAACTTTAACCAAGAATCCTACCAAGAATGGGCGCAACAAAAGATGCTTTATTATCGCGGTAAGAAAGATCCGGCGATAAGAGCTAAATTCTTAAAAGACTTGCGAACAGCTAATTCTCTCTATCCCTTTAGCGATGAAACAAAGCAAAAATTCAATGACTTAAGAAAACATAAGCGTGTAAAAAATTTTGAGATTTAATTTTTTTAAAAGGTAAAAACTATGCAAAATGATGAAGAATTAAAAAAATTAGGCGAGCTGTGGCTACAAGCACTTAAAAAAGTAAATCATACGAAATACCACAAACAAAATCACAAACTAAACCCCATAAATCTAAATCAAAAGATAAACCCAAAGGTAAGGAAAGGTAATTGACCTTTCTTGTTAATTCTATATTCTGCCAACATTAACACATATTCCTAGATTAAATTATTCTCTAATAAATTCTAAATCCTAAGTTTTAAACTTTATAACTTTTTATAAGGGATAAAGTGCTGTAAGTTGGCTTATTTAGGGCTTTTTAGGTATGTGGTTTGTCTATAATATGACTACAAAAACAAAAGGAGTTGATTATGTGCAAAGCAGAAGTTACAAGCATTCTAAATTCTAGGGCGAGAGATTACTTTAGTGGGCTTTCAGCAAATGAGCAAGATAAGTTCATTTTACAAAGAGTGAAAAGAAGTAAGGCATTTAAGGAATTTATTAGTCCTAAAGTCCAACAAGGGCAACTTTTTAGAATTAGTGAGTGTGGGGAATACGAATATTTCAGGGATTGCGTAGATTCTCATAATGGTATTTCAGACAAAAAAGCAGTAAAGCGACCTAGCTTGTCGTATGTGAGCGCGTTATTACATAGGGCAGATTCCCAATTTAAGGCTAATTGTTTGCACTTTTCAACTTATGGGCTTATGTATCAATACAAGAAAAAAATACAAAAGAGCAGACAAGAGCTTGCAGAGTTGAAATCACACAAGCTAAAGGGCTTAAATAGCATTAAAGAAGCACTCAATAGGGCTAAACTCATCAAAGAGAAAGAGCAAGTAATAAGTTCTCTTTGTCAAAAGCTCATCAATCATTATCAGCAAGCTAGCGCCTAAAGTGCTAGCAAAGGAGGTATCACATGCGAGCAGTGCAAAAATCATATCAACACCCCCGCTTTAAAGAGCGAGCAAAAGGCGAGTTTATCAACTATGCGGGCAAAGATACGCTTATTTATCAAGCACTTGGGTTAAGAAGAGCCTATAAACCAATAAAGGAGGTTACATGAAAAAAGTGAAAGGGTACTGGGTCGATAAGAATCGCAACAAATGGGATTCTACTTTTTATACTAAAGAGCAAGCATTAGGCTACTCTGCTAGCTTAATGAATTGTAAAGATTGCATTAATTGTATAGGCTGCAAGTATTGCACAAAATGCGAAAATTGCACAGACTGCACAAAATGCGAAAATTGTATCGATTGCGTAGCGTGCCACAATTGCGAACATTGCAACAATTGCTTAGGTTGCGACAATTGTTTAGGTTGCTTCCGTTGCATGTCTTGCAGACATTGTAATTTTTGTAGTATGTGCAAAAATTGCACGCATTGCAGAGCCTTAAGTGATTGCAATGGTTGCGAAAATCGTCGTCATTACAAATCAAAGGGAGCTATATGAGCAAAATAGAATGGACTGACAAAACTTGGAATGTCATCACAGGTTGCACGCAAACTAGCCCAGCTTGTCAAAATTGCTATGCAAAATCTATGACTAATAGATTACAAGGAATGGCTAAAAAAGGCATCAAGGGCAGTGAAAAATACATAAGCGGTTGGGATAGTGTGATATTCCATACCGATATGTTAGGGCATATTTTTAACTTCAAAAAATATCCTAGTGGGTGCAAAGTCTTTGTGATTCTATGAGTGATACCTTTCATAGTCAAATAAGTGATAACCACTTAAAAATGCTTTTTAATCTAATGGGTGCTAGAAATGATGTAACTTTTCAAGTGCTAACCAAAAGACATATGAGAATGTATAGCTTCTTAATTGAATTCAAAGAGCTAATAACTCCTAATATTTGGTTAGGTGTTACTGCTGAAAATCAAGCAATGGTAGATGAGCGAGTAGATTGGTTAGTGTATTTGAAACAAGAAATTAAAGGATTTGCAGACAAAGATATTAAGATTTTTGTATCTTGTGAGCCACTTTTAGAGAATCTCAATCTAAGCAAATATATAGATAAATTAGATTGGGTAATAGTTGGTGGTGAAAAAGCCCATAAAAAGGGCAGAACAATGCAGTATGAGTGGGTCAAAGACATATACTCACAATGCCAAAAAACCCAAACTCCATTTTTCTTTAAACAATGGGGAGATTGTGAGAAAAAAATCAAATTATCAATGCAAGGTATTGATAATAATCTTTTGCACAAAATTGAAAACACAAAAGAATTCCCAAAAGATTAAAAAGGAGCTAGAAATGGAAAAAATCGATGGGTATTGGGTCGATGAGAATCGTAACAAATGGAATACTATACTCTACACACAAGTAGAAGCCTTACAACACTCTAAGAGCTTAGTTAATTGCGAAGGTTGTATAAATTGTGTAGATTGCATATATTGCAAAGGTTGTATAAATTGCATAGGTTGTAAATTTTGCAGAGATTGCGAAAATTGTGAAAAATGCCACAATTGCACAGATTGTAAATTTTGTAAAAATTGCTACGAAAAAGGAGGTAGAAATGAAATCTTGTAGATACTGGAATCTATTGCAAGACTTGGAACAATGCAGCGAACTTATCCATGGTGATATTAATGAAATCATAAAGTTTAGCCAAAGAGAGAAAGACGCGCTAGTTAAAATATTACACATTTTTCAACAAACATTAGAAAATGTAGGCGATGTTGAAAACTTTATAGATTCACTTTCTGATGATGACCCAGTATTGTTTTAGCAACAATCTACCAAAAGCACAAGAAAAACACAAGATAAGTCTAAGTCATGAGAAAAGAACAAAATAACCTAGATCTTACTTCTTCTTTAGAGAAAGTAATTGTAAGTAGTGCTATGTATTACCCGCAATACATAGAGGAATTTTTAGCGCAAATACCTTTAAGCGCACTAAGCAAAGAAGGGCAAGAGTGCTTGAAAACTTTTGGCCTAGCTTTTGAAAAAAAAGAGCCTATAAACATTGAAATACTGACAACAAATTCTCCCTTCACCCCTCATAGTATCGCTTTATGTGTATAGTCAAAAAGCGTATTTTGACATGTGCATGTTTTTGATTGTAAAAAATCCTAGAATTGCTTTGTTTTTCAAATTTTTTAGAAGTTTGAAACAACATATTTTAACACCACAAGGAGTATCCAATGTCCCAAGAAGTTATCTTAGAAGTATCACAACTAGATACTGCAAAGCTTTTTCAGTATGGAGTGTCTCTACTAAGCGATGAAGAGATTCAAGCAAGCGCAGACTTTGAAAATCAAAATTTGTTAGAAGAATTAAACATTAACTAAAAGGAGGAAATCATGGCAACTTATGAAGAAATCAGAGAATCTATAAAGAAAAATGCGATTTTTAGTATCGCTCAAACTATTGCGGGGCAAGTGAATGGCGATTATAAAGTGCCATTTATGCACGACCAAAAGGCACAAGATATGTCAAGGGCTTATAATCCCAGCACAGGAAGTTCTTATGAGGGCTTAAATTCTTTGCTTTTGGATATAAAGAAAGCAGAATCTAAATACCCTACTAATCAATGGCTTAGTCTTAAAGAAATGGAGATACTAAAAGCTGACCCGCAAGATATTAAAAATATTAAGCAGAATTGGCGAGAAAAGGCTGTAAAGATTTCTTATCTACAAAAGAAAATCGTTGTGCCTTTGCATAAGCTTGACGAGAATGGACAAAAAGTCCCTTTGCTTGACGAAAAAGGCAACCAAAGAATTGGTAAAAATAATGAGCCACTTTTTGAATATGAGCTAGTGTCTCAAATTGACAAAAAGACAAATCAACCAAAAATCAACCCAAAGACCAATGAGCCTTTTATGAATATTAAAACAGAGACCAGAGAGCTTGAAACACCAATCTATAGGACAGAGCTTCTTTATAATGTGGCAGAATGCCCCAGCCTTGATAAGAGCAAATTCAAGGAGCTTGATAAAAGTAGAGAATACAAGCACATACTCAAAAATGCAAAGGATTACGAGGCTAATGTCAAAAAAATTGTGTTTGAAGACATCGCAAAAGAGCTAAAACCTACAACAAGGGAACAAATCGAGGAATATTTTAAGGCACAAAATCAAGGCAAAGATTTCATCGTTCCAAGAGGACTTAATGAAGTCCAAAAAGAGCAAGTGCAAAAAATTGCTACTAATATCGTAAATAACACAAAAACCGAAACTAACGAACATACAAAAGAATCTCAGACGCAAAGCAATAAAAATCAAACAAAAGACAAAAAGACTGCCATAAAGAAAAACAAAGACATGAATAGATAACAATCTTAAAAAGCGGGACTTATCCCGCACCATACAAATCAAAAAAAGGAGCAAAACAATGAACACGATTATATTAAGAGGCTACTTAAGTGCAGATGCACAAATACGCTATATCGGAGCAAAACAAACACCATGTGTAAATTTTAGTGTCGCTTACAATAAGCGTTTTAAAAACGAAAGAGGCAATATCGAAGAAAAAGCAATGTTTTTTGAAGTGATTATTTATGGCAATTACGCCCAAAAAATCTTAACTTCATTAAAAAAAGGCACGCTTGTATTCTTACAAGGCTCACTTAATCAAGATTCTTGGGAAAAAGAGGGGCAAAAGCACTCTAAAATCACTATTATTGCAAGCAAACTGCATATAATCCAAAAAAACACACCTCTTACGCAACCAAATCAACAGCCTCCTAATCAACAAACACAACACATAAGCGCGCAAGAAGTAACAAACATTATCAATCAACCAAACCCATAAAATCTACAAATTAAAAGGCTTTTGTCAAAAGATTCTTAAGATCTTTTGATTTTAAACCTATTTAAAATCTCTCTGCATATTCTTTATTGAGATACCTAAAAACTCTAAGATTTTTAAAATCACCTTTATAAGGGAAAAGCATGCCTCAAAGGTGTGCTTTTAAAGATTTTTTGGCATATGGGTGCTTTATAATTACACACTAACCAAATAAAAAGGAGTTTGTTATGGAAAATAAAAGACTAAACATGGAAGAGTGTGTAAAGTTACTAGGGGATTTTGTGATACTAAAAGCAAAGGGCTTTTCTCAAAATTCAGTATTTGATTCTCACAAAGTTGCGATTTTTTTGTTGGCAAGTTATGATTTTAAGAGTCTTAGGGAAATAAAAGTTTTTCTATCAAAAGCGTGCAAACTTGGCATTATTAGCGCACGCAATTTAGTTGCTATTATAGATTTTTTAGAGTATCAATTTAAAAGAAATGGGTATTTTGAGCCAAATATGGAAGACAAGCTATATGTGGATTATTTTTTTAATCTCACAAAAAGACTTAAATCTTCTAGCATCAAACAAAAAGCCATGATTGTTAATCTATTTTTGAAATATCTCCCATCACAAGGTATTCAAGCAAAGAATCTTAAAGATATTTCTATGAAGTTTTTGCACAATAAAGCGCTCCCTAATTTTTTAAATGACCATCAATACAAGGCATTTTTGCAACATGCCATAAAAATGGAAGAGTATAATATTTTTCAAATCAAGCGCAAATTAGCTATCTTTTTAGTCTATTACACAGGAATCCGCTCAAGGGAAGTATCACGCTTAAAGTTGGAGGACATAAGAAATGATGGACTTGTTTATGTCTTTAGAATCAACGGAAAATGTGCGAGAGAACGCTTTGTATCGATTAAAAAAGAACATATAGGCACATTATTAGAAAAATACATTGCTTTACGCGAAGAGCTACAATGCAAGTCTCAATATCTATTCCAATTAAGAAATACTAATGAAGCACCAAGAACATGCTATAGCCTAAAGCCATTGCTCAAAAAAATAGATTCTGTCCAATCGCGTGGAAATTGTTTGCATCTTTTGCGCCATTCTTACGCCTCATTTATTTACAGGAGTCTTAAGGATATTGTGCTAACAAGTCAAATGCTAGGGCATACCAATATTAACACTACACAAATTTATATCCATATAAATCCAGACACACATGAAAAGGTGGCTGAGCTATTTTAAAAGTTATGTGATGCATACTGCGTATAATGTAGTATTTTAAATACATTACAACATACTACAACATAATACATTATATGTATTATGTTTAAAATATAATAAAATACTTGACAATACATTATAATTAATGTAATATATTTTAAATTAATTGATAAGGAAAGAAGCATGATTAGCATAGATTTAAATAAAGGTGTTGTGGATATTTCAAAGGTTGAAAACAAGCATGATTTATTTGTTTTGCAATCTGAAATACTTTTTGTGTTGGGGGCATTTATGAATGCAAAGGAAGAAGTCGAAAAAAAGACTTATGAGCCTAAAGAGGTTGCAAAGTTTCTTACCGATAGGCTTATATTTGCAAAGCAATTTTTTGCACAAACAAAACTAGGAGCATAAGATGGTTATAGCAATAGGAAATCAAAAGGGAGGTAGTGGAAAATCCACCATCGCGCTTAATCTTGCTATTAAACTTTTGGAGTTTTCTGACAAAGTGCTTGTTATGGATACCGACCCGCAAAAAAGTATTGAAAGCTTTACAAATATTAGAGAATCGCGCAACGATTGTGAGAAGTTGCCACATTTTACCCTCGCTAATCGCACAGGCAATATCACAGAAAGTCTTAAGCAAATGGTAGGAATTTATGATTATGTTGTGATTGATACGCGCGGAAGTGATTCCCAAGAAAGCAGAAAGGCTATGATTTGTGCGGATAAATTGCTTGTGCCCACAACACCTAGCCAGCTAGATATTGATGTATTGATTGAAAATTTAGGGCGCGTAAAGGAAATTAAAGATATAAATGAAAATCTTAGCGTCTCAATTCTTATGAACAAGATTAACCCAAATCCTTTTCTTGCTAAAGAGTTAGCAGATTTCAAAGAGGCAATATTTAGAATCAATAAGAGCATAGGAGAAGATTTTACTTGCTTAGAATCTTCACTTTGTGAGAGAATCTCATATAAAAGGGCAGTAAGCGAGGGCTTAGGCATTACAGAATACATAGATATAAAAGCAAAAAATGAGTTTGAAGCATTTTTTAGTGAGTTTTTAGAAAATCTCAATCAAAGCAAGAGTGCATAAAATATACAACAACGCAAAAACCCTAGGAACAAGAGAAATGGATAATGTAACACTAGATTCATTAAGCTTTATGCAAAGAGAAGAGTTTTTTAGGACACTTCGCATAAGCTTAACTCATCACTTGAAATTTTAAAACAAGGACAAGAAGCAAGTTTGAAATTGATTGAGAAGCAAGTAAAACTAGAAAAAACCAAAACAACCAACCAAAAGAGATAGCCTAAGGAACAGATTAATGAAATACAACATAGACAAAGCAAAACAAATACAAGAGCTAGAAACCAACAAAAAAGCACAAGATTTTATCAATGATGCACAAGAAGTGAATAAGGAGATAGTAGAAATAAACAAAACATCTCCCATAAAAGGTAGAAAACGCCCATATAATTTTTACCTTAATGAATTACTTTTGCAAGAAGTAGAAGCTTTTTTGCAAGAGCATGGTAAATACAAAGAGAGCAAATCTAGCTTTATGGAAGATTCTTTACGATATTTTCTTGCAAAGAGAAAATCAGAAGTTTAAAACAAAAAAGTTTAGAATATACCCACAACATAGAATTACTTTAATTTTGTGTTGTTTTTCCAAGTTCTTTTGTCTTTAGATTTTAAATGAATCTTAAAAACCCAAACTTCTAAAAATCTTAACATAAACTTAAAAGAATTAATCCAGATAAATTTTAAAATTTTCTTAATCTCTAAGTTTCTTAATTTTTTCTTAATTGCTTCATTTAGAATCTATAAAGACTCTTAACTAATAATAATATTTTATTACTACCTCCTCTCCCTTATATTAGATTCTAATATGTGCGGAAATTGATTTCCAAACTTTTAAAAAAGCCTTAAGATTGGGATTTGCTTAATTGATTAGATTTTGAATCTAAGACTTTGGATTTTTGTAAATGAGAAACTTTGATAGTTTTTGCGGGTTGCTTTTCAATCTTTGGCTCTACTGTTTTAGTGATTACATTTTGGGCTACAATCTCTTGTTTTAGCTCTTTAATATCAACTTTATTTTTTCTTAAGATTTTTTCAAGAGCAAGCAATTCTTTCTCTAAGAAAAGAGATTTTTTCTTAGCTCTCATTGAATCCGCATAAGAATCTAAACTAAAGCCTACTTCTTGCTTCTCTTTTGCTTCTTGTTCTGCAGATTCTCTAAGAATCCTAAATACAAATTTCAATCGCTCTATACTCATTTGCAATAGCTTTTGAGCTTGGGCTTCAAGCTCATTTTGCAAAGTTTTGCTTTTTTCATGCAGGTTAGGATTTTCTACAAACGAGATGTTTTGCAAAATACTCTTATAGTAATGCAATTGCGAAAGCCTTTTTGAAAGTTTAAAGCCATTAGTTTTATGTGTAATATCTTGCTCTAAAAGCACACTATCACTAATGCTATCAATATTGCTTTTAAACATAGATTCTGCATGTGCAATATCCTTTCTAAACTTTTCAAGTTTTTTGCTTAAATCAAGGGGAATATATTGCTCAAATCCACTAAATGATTTCACTAAAGCTTTTTTCTTATTGTGAATATTAAAATTTTTACAAAATGAGCTAAAGTTACTCTCCCAATCTAAGAAATGCGCCACATGAGAATCTAGGCGTGAAATTTTTACCTGAAGCTTTTTAATCTTTGTTTCCAGCTCTTTTATTTGGCCTCTTAAGCTCTTTGCCTTTTCAAGCAAGTTTATAAGCTTTTTATCATTTTCTTGTGATTGTGTGATTTTTCTCTCAACATTTGCAAGATAGATTGACTTATTGCGTAAATCTTTTTGAAGATTTTGACTTTGCAGAAAGCATATTTTTCGCTTAGATGAAACACTAAGTATAGCACTCTTATATTCTTTTAAAAATGCTAAGTCATCTATAAGCGTATCCTCTTGTGTAAAAGAACTTAGTTTTTCAAGCTTAGAATCTCTATGTGATTGTCTAAAAGCCTTATCGAATCTCACTTCATTGGTATAATCAAGCTTGCCACATGAAAAGGCTAAAAGATTGTATTTGAAATCCTCGCGCATGCTTTCAAAAAAGTTTGCTACCTCTTGCTTACTGTTAAAATGCAAATTCTTGCGCGTAAAGATATTTTTCTTATTGATAAACACATGGATATGAGGCTTGTTTTGATGAGAATGTGGCACCATAAGCCATTTGTATTCTGCAAGATTAGATTCCAAAGTTTGGCGTGTAGAAATCTTAAGAATATCCATTAAGTTTGAGGAGTGTGTTTCATTCAGAGAAAAGACCAAATGCAAAGCCACTTTTGCATTTGCTTTGTCTGAAAAATCTTCATTCCAATTCTCAAGCGTCTGCTCGACATTAACCTCCTCGCCAAGATAATTAATCCCAAGAGATTCATCAGCTTTGCTTAGAGCATAATTGAGCGCATTAACACAATGAGTTTTATTCATATTGGCAATGTTTTTTATCATCACGGCTTTGGGTTGAGATTGTGAGTGAAACAAAGGCTTAGATTCTGCAATGTTTCTAAAAATTGTAAAGCGCACTTTTTTCACATAAACTTCAGGAGTCTTTCGCACTTTTTTGAAGCTTACATACTCAAAAAGCTTGACTTCTTTTTGCAAGAGTTCAAGCGGTAAATCTAATATAACATCTCGCATACTTTCCCTTATAAATTTTTACAAGGAAATGATTGCTTGTTACCTTTTAACAACAAAGCGATTATACTAAAAATTTTTAGGGCAAAAATCACTCACTTTTTACAAAACTCCCTAAAAACCTTAGAAATAGCTTAAAAAATAGCCTTTTAAATTTTTTGCAGGATAACCCTCGATATGTGTATCGAGGTATCTTTAATGCCCTTATGCAGGGGGATTCAGTCAATCATAAAAAAATTTATGATTTTAGGGCGTTTCAGACACTCAAATTTAGCAAAAAAGAGCGATTTTAGAGCCAAAATTGAGATGGAGAGTAAAGAGCAAATTTTAAAGCTAAAGAATAAAAACTTAAAGACAAAATCATCAACTTGAAAGCAAAAAACTATTAAACTTTAGGGCATAACAAAGAGAGCTTAAAAACAAAATTTTTAAACTTAGAAGCCACAAAAAAATTTAAACTTACAAGACAGAATAAAAGCTAGACTTAAAAACCAAAGAAAGATAACTTAAGAACCAAAAGAGAAATAACTTAAGAGCAAAAAATTTTAAAACCTGCAAGCAGAATACAAAGGCTTAAAATTCAGGAATTTTGCAAAGAGATTACCACAAAATATAAAACCTCGTGGAAAATGATAAAAGATTAAAAAGCGAGGATAAAAACACAATATTTTTTTAAGGGAAAAGAGTGAAATTAATTTTGTTTTAAGGTTTAAGAGTTATAAATTCAAGCTTCAAATTCAAAAGTTACTACTTGAACTTAGACTCTGCTTAAGAATTGAATTTTAGAAAAAAATACCCAAAAGGCACTAAGTATAGTCGCTACAAAAAGATAGATAAGTGGATAGAGCTCCATAAAATATCTTGGTGTCATTGTTTGAGAAATACCAAAAAACACCCCAACTACAATAAATAGCTCCAATCCCACAATATAAAGCAAGGGTTTATATTCTTTACAAAGATCTATAGGTTTGTATTTTATAAAACATACAAGCAAGCTTATAGTGACAAGAACCCAGCCAAACTTTCCAAACGCAGAGAGGATAATACTAAACAACAAAGACCATATACTTTGCTCATACACCCAAGCACCGTCCATACGATACAAGAATCCCCCAACAATATGGTGAAAAGTAATCCATGCTATGCCAATAGAGCCAATACATAAGAAAGCGACAAACAAGCCTAGTGTATGTGTTTTAGTGCGTAAGCTTTCTATAAGCAAGATTACTCCAGCGGCAAAAACAAAGACATACGCGTAATAATGTGTCAGAACCATAGCACTCCCACATACGAAGATTCCAGCAAAATACCTATTTGGATGTTTGAGAGAGAGCTTTTTATGCAGAGATTCTAAAACCAAATACAAAAGTACGCAAAAGATACTCGCAAGAGAGAGTATCATCGCGTAGTTGCGACATTCCTGCGCGTAGTAAATAGTATTTGGCGCAAGAACAAAAAGAGGTGTATAACTCAAAGCCAAGATTTTATAACCATGCTTATGAAGCAGTGTAAAACTTACAATAGCTCCAAACACAATCCATATTGTGCTAAAAAATCGTAAGACAAAATCTGAAGTGCCAAAGACATGAGCATATATCTTCAACAAAAGGTTGTAAAGAAAAGGATGATTATCGTTTAAAATGATCATCCAAAAACGAGCAAAATCCCATACTTTATAAGGGATATTATCTATTTGCCCCCCCCCCTATAGAAAATACACTAAATGCCTCATCCCCCCAGAGAGATTCGCGATTGATATTAGCCAATACAATGCACAAAAGTACGGCGATACTGCCACACAAAGACCAAATTCCCCAGTTTATACGACTCATAAAAACTCCTTATTTTTTAAATACAACCCCACTTTGGCTAGAACTTCACCCGTGCGCTTAACGCGCGAGAGAGTGAAAGTTGATCTACAGAATCTAGCCCTATGCCCGTAGGCACACCCTGTGCAATCTTGCTAAACCTCAGATTGGCAAAACATTCCAATTTATCCTCAACAAATAACATAATAGCTTCATTTGCCAATGTTGGTGAAAGCGCAAAGATTACCTCTTGGATATTTTCCTCTTGTATGCGAGCTTTAAGCAGGGAAAAATCAATGTCCTTGAGCTCAGCTTTGGAATCCAACACAAAATAGCGTCCATGGAATTCATTTATCGCCTCAATTGTAAAAACATCTTTTTGGTGTCCCACTATACAAAGCTCACCATTAGCTCTTGTGCTATCAAGACAGATTTCACAAATCTCAGATTCGCTAAGTGAGAGACATTTTTGACACAAGCGTACATTACGAGCACTTTCCTCAAGCGCAGTGGCAAGCCTGAAGCTCAAAAACTTATTTTCTAAACTGAGATTGAACGCGATTTTCTGGGCGGATTTTTTCCCAATAGCCGGAATCTGCTCCAAAGATTCTATGAGCATATAAAATGATTGTAATCCCTTTTTATAGGTCTGCATATCCCAAGCCTCCATTGAGCGAACATAATCGAATATTTGAGATTGTTTTGCTACAATTCCTGCCTTAATTTTACATAGATTCTTCTCTAAAGTTTTACCCACACTTTTTTTACATCTAAGGAGTTTTGAGCAATGGAGATTGATTATTATGAAGTATTAGAAGTTACTCGTACAAGCGACAAAGAAAGCATAAAAAAATCCTATCGCAAGCTCGCATTAAAATACCATCCAGACAGAAACCCAAACAATAAAGAAGCGGAAGAACGTTTCAAACTCATAAACGAAGCCTATGAAGTCCTAAGCGATGATGACAAACGCTCTCTTTACGACAGATATGGCAAACAAGGTTTGCAAGGAAACTCCAGTGCAGGATTTGACTTTGATGATATTTTGGGTGGATTTGGCTCAATCTTTGAAGGCTTTTTTGGGCAAGGATTCTCACGAAATAAGCAAAGCAATAGCTTAGATTCTCTACAAGAGCTAACTCTTAATTTCAAAGAAGCAGTCTTTGGGTGCAACAAAAAATTTACACACAGTTATAAGGTCATATGTAATGCATGCAACGCTACAGGCGCAAAAGATGGCAAGCTAAGCGCTTGTACAGAATGTGGCGGAAGTGGGAAGACCTATATAAGACAAGGTTTTATGACCTTCGCCCAGACTTGTGCCAAATGTGGTGGAAGTGGGAAGCAAAAAGTCGAGTCTTGCGCCGCATGCAAAGGCAAGGGCTATAAACTCAAAGAGGAAAGCTTTGAAGTTCCTATCCCAGAAGGCGTGGATAATGGCAATAAACTTCGCATACAAGGCAGAGGAAGTGAAGGGCTTAATGGCCAAAGAGGTGATTTATTTTTGGTGCTACAGGTGCAAGATGATGAAAACTTCGTGCGAGATGGAGAGAATGTCTATATTGAAGTGCCTGTGTTTTTTACCGCTATCTTGCTAGGACAGAGCATCACCATTCCTGGGTTGCGTCGAGAGTTAGAGCTCAAGATCCCACCAAACACAAAAGATGGTGCACAGTTTGTCTTTGAGAATGAAGGCGTGAAGATTCTCAATTCTAAATCCTACGGGAAGTTTGTAGCCCAAATCACAATCATCTATCCCAAAAAACTCACAAACGAACAAAAAGATCTGCTTACAAAGCTTAATGAAAGCTTTGGATTAGAAAGCACACCACATTTAAATACATTAGAGCAGTGTTTTAAAAAGATAAAATCTTGGTTTAAGTAATGCGCTTTTTGCAAGCTCTTGTGCTTTTATTTCTAGCTTCTTGTAGCGATGTGCGTAAGACTTCATTAGTCCCAAGCGCAAAGTCAGAGAATCCCCAGCTAGAAAAACTCCTTGAGCGCAAAGTCCAATCCTCGCGTAAAGCAGAGATAATACAAGGCAAGAGTACCGCTATCATCGCCATAGCTACTTATCTCAATGATGTGGATAATGTCCAGGCAGCGCGTGAATTATTCTTGATTGAGCTATACGAGAAAACACCTAGTCCAGACATCACAAACAAGCTAAAGTCCCAGCTAATCTCAGGTGGCAAGAGCACAGATTCATTGTTTATCACAAAGCTTACTCCAAGCCAATATACAGAGATTTTGTACCCATCAAATCCTTACAATACACTCTTTATCATAGAGTTTTTAAGAATCAGCGCAAAGCATAGAGAAACTATGAGACTAAAGCTTGATATTGAGAATCTAGGAAGTATGGATTTTAACTTTGGCTATCCCACACTCAATTCCAAACTACAATAATGCGATTGGATTCTGCGCTTTTTACTCTTGGACTTTTCCAAAGTCGCCAAAAGGCAAAAGAAGCTATAAGTGAGCGCAAAGTCCACTACCAAGACAAAATCCTCTCAAAGCCATCTCTTGAAGTCTTCTTACAATATGACACACTCGTATTAGATAGCACCCCCATACATAAAGACGACCTTGTTATACAGCCACAATTTGTAAGTCGAGCTGGCTCAAAGCTTGATTGCTTCTTGCAAGAGAGAGGTTTGCATTTGCAAGGTATCAGAGCACTTGATATTGGCTCAAGCACAGGAGGTTTTACCCAAGTCTTGTTGCAAAGAGGTGTATCCCACATCGTGTGCGTAGATGTAGGAGACAAGCAGCTACATAAGACTTTGCGCAAAGATTCTAGAATCTGTTTGTTTGAAAATTGCGATATAAGAGATTTCGCTAAAACCTGTAAAGAAAGCTTTGGTCTGATTGTTTGTGATGTGAGCTTTATCTCGCTCTTTGTTATCTTGCCATCTCTCTTGTCTTTGGACTCTCCTACCTTACTTTTGCTTTTTAAGCCACAATTTGAAGCAGGCAGAGAAGCCAAACGCAATAAAAAAGGCGTCTTACAAGATCACAAACTTATACAAGACAAACTCTCTCTTTTCGTCCACTGCCTTGAGAAAACACATCTTGTGAGCATACACAAGAGCCAGATTCTAGGAAAGGAAGGAAATGTTGAGTTCTTCATCCTTGCGCACCGCAAATGAGATTACCTCTTTGGCAATAGGCAAATTTGATGGTATGCATCTAGCCCACCTCTCATTACTGAAAAATCTTGATTTTTTAGGCGCACTTTTATGTATCCAGACCAAAGAATCCCCATGCCTCACACCTATGAAAACCAAAGAGCTTTATACAAAATATCCAATTTTCTATCTCAAACTAGAAGAGATAAAAGACCTAAGTGGTGAGCAATTTACACAACTGCTCCAAACCTACTTTCCTTGTCTTAAAAAGCTTGTTGTAGGCTATGACTTCCGTTTTGGCAAAAATCGTAGCTTTGAAGCCAGTGATCTCCAGTTTCTCTTGTCAAACACACAGATTGTCATCTGTGATGAATTCTGCGTATCTGATATTGGGGTACATTCGAGTTTGATTAAAGAATTTATTGCCTTAGGAAATTGCAAAATGGCAAATGCTCTCTTAGGCAGGACTTATAGCATCATAGGAAAAAGCGTGCGAGGGCAAGGCATAGGCTCTAAGCAGCTCTTTGCAACGATAAACCTCCAAACACAAGACTATTTATTACCCCAACATGGTGTGTATGCTACCTTTTGTAAGATTTTGGAATCTGAGTCTTGTGCTGCACAAGATTCTCTCCTGCAAAGTGTGAGTTTTATTGGCAATCGTCTAAGTACTGACAGAAGTTTTAGTATAGAAGTGCATATCATCGATAGAGTACTTACTTCTAATCCGCTAAAACTAGAAGTATTTTTCTTGCAAAAAATCCGTGACAATAAGCATTTTAAAAATCTCTTGGATTTAAGAGGACAGATAGAATCTGACATCCACACTGCCAAGAGTATCTTAAATAAAGAGCATTCTTGATATCGTTTTATTTCTAAACATAAGAAGTGCGGGCACATTATTTCATTGCCTCATATATTAATCGTTGTAAAAAGGAAAAACGCCCTGCTTTGTTTGATGATATTTGCTTAGAGGTTATTCCAAAGCTTAGCAATGGCGTAACGCCTGATAACAAATATATCAAAGATGTTTTAGAGGAAATTGCAATTTGTGATTCCAAAACGGGCGAATGGAAGCTAAAGGGCAAAAGCGGCACACAAGAAAGTTTGTTTGACTAAACAAACATAAAGTAGGGATTGTAACCACCCCTTAGGCATACTCCATCAAAATACAAGCAGATTTAGTAGATTATCAAAGTCAGGACACAAGACTTACTTAATAACATCAATGAGGGATTTAGCAAAGGACACTGGTTTGATTGCTTGCAAAGATAAAGAGGCGGTTAATTCAGTGTAAAAAGAGGGAAAATAGATAAAACATGAAAATTTTCCTAGAAGATTGGGTAGCGCATTTGTAAAAAAATCAAAAGATCTTTACAAACAAAAACGCGATAAATAAGAATGTAATCCAAAATATTCAATCGATTGTTTTTAATATTCATCTTTCCTGATTTCTAAGATGAAAATATGAATTTTCATAATTGAGTAGATTCGTGGATATTTCAAACAAAACCCTAAAACACGAAGCGCTATTATATCTCACATTTTATCAATTTCCCTTGTTGTTTATTCTCTCATCTTCCTAGAATCCCTGTTTTTGTAGCTTTTAATTATGAAAATTCATATTTTCATCTTAGAAATCAGGAATCAATATGACGAGTATTCAAAAAAAGCTACTAGAAATAGCGAAAGAATTTATAAAAATATGCGAAACCCATAACCTAAGGTACTACGCATCTTCTGGCACATTGTTAGGTGCAGTACGACATAAAGGATTTATACCATGGGATGATGATATGGATTTCTATATGCCACGTAGCGATTACAACAAACTGATTGAACTTGACAAAAAGGGGTGTTTCAAAGACCAATATATTTTTAAACATTGGGATAAAACAAAAAATTACATTTGGAACTTTGGCAAGATCGAAGATACCCAAACCACTTGTATAGAATCCACAATTGCCGAGCATGGAGTAGATTATAAATCTGGTATAGGCATAGACATATTTATACTAGATGGGGGGGGGGATAAACAAATGAGTTCTAAAATCCACTTTGACAAAATGACAAAATGTGCTAGCAGAAGATATGATAAATACTGGAATCAAAAATCAAACAACCCTCTAAAGCGTCTTGTTCAAAGTATGAGAAGGTCTGTATTCACTTCCCAATTTTTTATGGAGTATTTTAAAAACAAACACGATGAGTTGGCTCATAAATACAATTTCGATGATTCTAAGTTTATAGCAAGTACTTTTGTGCTGTGTACATGCGATAAAAGCTATCATACTTATAGTGACTTCGAACCTAGCATTATTATGCCCTTTGAAGATATTTATATTAAATGTCCTAATAACTATAAAGCATATTTAGAACGACTTTATGGGGATTATATGACACCTCCACCAGAGAGTGAGCGCACTGGTCATATGCCATATTTTGTAGATCTCAATCTGCCATTTGAAGAATACGACGCACCATATATAAAGAAACTTCAATGAATCTCGCTCCTGTTTTAATAACTGTATATGATAGATTCGACTGTCTAGAAAAATCCATCTCATATTTACTCAAAAACAAAGAAGCAAAAGACACGAATCTCTATGTCGTAAGTGACTACGCCTATAACTCTGCGCATATCCCTAAGATAGAAAATATCCGAGAATATATAAGATCTATAAGTGGCTTTAAAAGCGTAGAGGGTATATTTTGGGAAAGTAATAAAGGGAGTTTTGATAGTTGCAGAGATGCAATAAATTATATTTTTAGTCAATACGACAGAGTAATAGTGTATGAAGATGATATCTTGGTATCTAATAGATTCCTAGAGTATATGAACAATGCCTTAGAGTTTTACAAAGACGATGAGAGAATCATATCTATTGCATCGCATACACATTACAAACCCATTGTATACCATGGTTATCCATATGAAATATATCTAAGCAAGATGTATTCACCGTGGGGTTCTGGGCTATGGAGAGACAAATACAAAAAGATAGATTGGGAATTAAATGGAGTTGAAGAATTCTTAAAAGACAAAAAACAAATCAAAGAATTCAATTCTATATCCAACCATATGCTACCCATTCTCTTAGATATGCTCCAGAAAGGTAAAAAATATGGTGATGTAATGGTGTGCTATAACATGTACAAGCAAAATCTCTACACCCTTTATCCTATCAAAACGCTCTCTGTTAATATTGGTCATGATGGGCGAGGAGAACACTGTGGTGTAGATGATAAATGGCAAAATCAGAAGTTATACAACGACTTCTCGCCTACAATGATAAAAGATTTGCAAACAGATAAAAAGATTTTCAAGAATCAATACAAAGCATTTTATGATTTACGTAGAGATTTATTGGTACCTATTTTGGAATTTGTAGGGCTAAAAAATATAGCTAAAAAGCTTTGGTACAAAATCAAAAGACGCTAAGTAATGCAAATACATAGCAAAATGAAAGGCATTATCTTAGCTGGTGGCTCTGGTACCAGACTCTATCCTATCACACAAGTGATATCCAAACAATTGCTCCCAGTATATGACAAGCCAATGATTTACTATCCACTCTCAGTCTTAATGTTAGCAGGAATAAAAGAGATACTTATCATATCCACCCCGAATGATATAGGTAGATTTCGCGATCTTTTAGGCAATGGAGATAATCTTGGAATCTCCATAGAATACGCCATACAAGAGATTCCAAATGGACTTGCTGAGGCATTTATCATAGGAGAGAGCTTTGTAGGCAGCTCTTCTGTGTGTCTTATACTTGGAGATAATATTTTTTATGGACGAGGATTTGGCGATATGCTCAGAAAATGCGCGACACTCAAAGAGGGCGCTATAGTCTTTGGCTATAAAGTCAAGGACCCTGAACGGTTCGGTGTAGTGGAATTTGATAGTAATTTCAGAGCAAAATCTATTGAAGAAAAACCAAAAAATCCAAAGAGTAATTTTGCAGTCACTGGACTGTATTTTTATGACAATCAAGTCGTAAATATCGCAAAGTCTCTCACTCCTAGCGATCGCAGAGAATTAGAGATCACAAGTGTCAATCAAATATATTTAGAGAAAGGCATGCTAAATGTCGAGCTTCTGGGACGAGGCTTTGCATGGTTAGACACTGGGACTACAGAATCTCTGCTTGATGCGAGTCATTTCGTCGAGACGATAGAAAAACGCCAAGGTTATAAAATCGCCTGTATAGAGGAAATCGCCTATAACAACGGCTGGATCACTGCTGAGCAAGTAGAAAAAATCGCTGCCCCACTTTTAAAAAGCTCCTATGGGAAATATCTGTATGAGGTAGTGGATTTCAGCACAAAGGAGGAAACCAATGAAAATCAACCAATTTAATTCAAACGAGAAAATTCTCAAATACACCGATAAAATCAATTATTTTCTCAATGCCCACAAGACCCTAATAGTAGCTGAGTTAGATCTTACAAATAAATGCAATCATCGCTGTCCTGGTTGCTGTGGGAACAATGAAAATAATGCTGAACTGAGTCTGGAGCAAATCGAGAAAATTGTAGAAAATCTCGTTGAATGTGAGTGTCAAGGAGTGATATTAAGCGGTGGTGGAGAGCCGACTATAAGCCCACATTTTGCTGCTGCAGTAAAATTGCTAAAAAACAATGGAATCAATATAGGCATGAATTCTCATGGAATGAATCTAGATAAAACAAAAATGGAATTGATCGCTCAAAATATGGAATATTTCCGTATATCTCTAGATGCAGGCACACCAGAGATGTATAACAAAATACATGGCATGAATGCACAACATTTTCAAAAGACGCTAAGCAATATAGCAGCATTTTCAGAATACAAAAAATCGATTGATTCTAAAACTAGCTTTGGAGTGGGATTTCTGACAAGCCGTGCTACAGAATGTGATATGGAATCTTTCGTACAGCTTGTAAAAGAACGTGGTGCAGATTTTGCGCAGTTTCGACCATTTACTGGCGATACCCTAGATATCCGTCAGAAGGTAGTTGAACTGCGTGAAAAATACGAATCTGATGACTTTAAGATAGTTGCTAGCTACCAGAAATACAATGAAATGAGTAATATAGGGGGGGGGGGGATAAATCATGAAAATCGCGGCTACTCTAAATGCCATGGGATGTGGTTTAGCACTTGTATAAGTGCTGATTTCAAAGTATGGGCGTGTCTACACTTCCGTCAAAGTGCTGAGCATCTATTAGGAGATCTGTCCCAAAATACATTGGCAGAAATATTTAGAAGCGCTCGGATGAGGGAAGTTTATAATTCTATAAATTGTAAAAACTGTCCAATACTTTGCAGAAATGATAGTTTTAATAAAACTCTAGAATCACTCCAAAACCCAATAATCAACAGTGAATTTTTATGATACAGGTCAATAAGCCATATCTGCCCACAAAAGAAAAATATATCCGATATCTTGATTCTATCTGGAAAAATAACCATTTAACAAACTTTGGGCCACTCAGTATTCTTCTAGAAGAGAGACTCTGCGAATACTTAGAAGTTGACAATTTGCTTCTGGTCAATAATGGAACAATAGCACTTCAAGTCGCCTATAAGCTACTAGGACTCCAAAAAGATGACAAGATTATTACTACACCATTTAGTTTTGTCGCTACTACAAATACATTGATTTGGGAAGGATTACATCCGCAATTTGTTGATATAGATGCGGAAAGTTTTTGTATAAACGTAGAAAAAATAGAATCGCTTTTTGATTCTAATCAAAATACTAATTTTAAAGCAATTTTGCCAGTGCATGTTTTTGGTAATGCATGTGAGGTTGAAAAGCTGGAACTGATTGCAAAAAAATATAATCTAGCATTAATTTATGATGCTGCACATGCATTTGGAGTGAGATACAAAAATACAAGTATATTTAGTTACGGAGATATTTCTACTATATCTTTTCATGCTACAAAACTCTTCCATAGCGTAGAAGGTGGAGCTATAGTATTCAAAGACAACAGTTTAAAAAATGAAGCAAAGAAAATAATAAATTTTGGTCTCAGAAAATCTTTTCCAGAGACACTGGGAATCAATGCTAAAAATAGCGAATTTCACGCTGCAATGGGATTGTGTGTACTAGAAGATATGCCATATATCATGGAAGAGCGGGAGAAAATCTGGACATACTATGAAAATAAACTCAAAAATTATTTTACACTCCAGAAACGGAATCTATTTTCTACAAATAATTTTCATTATTTTCCAATTCTATTCGAAAAAGAAAAGATTCTTTTGGCAACCATCGATAAATTGCACCAAAATGGAATCTACCCTAGACGATATTTTTATCCTAGTTTAGAAGTGCTATCTTTTGTGAACAGTACAAAATGCCAGATTTCACAAAATATTGCTAACAGAATTTTATGCTTACCAATATATGTAGGATTAAGAGAAGATGAACAAGATAAAATCATTGAAATATTAAAATCACAATAGAAATTCCTGTCTGGGTATTGAAAATACCAAAAAAACATAGCAACAAAATAGATAATCTTTCTTACACTAATTTTACTAAGTCGCAAAATTTATTCGTATTAACTTGCCTAAGTTTCTGATTTTGGATTCCATTTCCTTTTGGCTTTCAAAGTTTAAAAAAACTATCCCAGCTTTATATCTCTTGGGATCTTTTATAACTTCACCTTTTGTAGCAAATATCAAACTATCTACGACATTATCACGAATGCTAGTATCAAACTCTATGTTTTTATAAGTACCAATATGTTTAGACATCACGCACTGTCTAGCAAAAAACTCTCGTTTAAAAATCTTTTGTTTGCAAAAAGTAAGACCCGCGATAGTCTCAATGATCATCTTTGGATAATCTACCCCATAAGCCATAGATACAAACTGTGGATACAAATCCCCACCGGCTCTCCTACACGCTTCTATGATCACTAGTTTTTTACTTCCATTTGGCATATCTTTTGCAATAGTTTGTGTGTGGAATATTCCATCTTTTAGTTGAAGAATATTTGCGATTTTTTCTATCTCTACAATAAGATCTTTAATCATATTGTCACTGATAGAATGTGAAGTTGTAGTTCCTGACACAGCAAATGGATTATAATCATATTGTTCGTTATCGTAGAAATAAAACACTACTTTTTTATTGATTAATATTGTACTAAATCCGTGTCTACTACCCTCTATAAACTCTTCTATAACTATTGTCTTGTCTCTAGAAGCATCAAATGCTATTTTCAAGGCAGATTCTAAATTATCTTTTTCTATTTCTACTACACTAACACCCTTACCTGCTGCATTATCAATTGGCTTGATTATTATTTTTCCTTGAAAAAAATTTTTACTTTCTTTTATTGCATTGTTTATGTCCTTAAAATATAGAGCTCTTGGAGAATCTATATTGTGTCTGCAACAAAACTCCCTCCATAAATTCTTATGATGGATTATCTTACTAGTTTCATAATCATCAAAATTCCACATTTTTAATTTCTCATTAACATAGCAACAAGTTAATATAGAATAATCATCACATGCTGGAATTAAAATATCAACCTTTGAATTTTCAATAACTCTAAGCATTGCTTTTTTGTCTGAATAATCTTCTAATGCAACGTTATCTGCGTATTTATGTCCTAAATCATTTGGGTTATTCCCGCTAGTAATAACGTAATATCCCATTTTTTTGGCAGAGATTATAGTGGGAATATCTGCATACTTACCTCCAGCAACAAACAGTCTTTTCAATAACTATTCCTTTATGTGTCTGTAGGAATAAAATACATCACTGTTTCGGCTATTCCGAAAGAATAATGTCTAAAATATAATCTGTATTTATTATTCATAGCAAGCACAACTTGAGGTATTTTATACAAATCATCATAGCCGTGATATACACATATTGCCAAGATTGGATGGAGATTAGCAATAATATTTTTACTACCATTAAGCGCTTGAATCTCGGCAGATTCTATATCCATTTTTATCATTATATTTTGCTTGGATTCTCTTTTACTCTTAATGCCCCCCCCCCCTTATAATTCGTCATAAAGCAAATTATCTAGTTTATTTACTTTCACTTGATTTACATTTGTAGTAGAAGCCTCATCCAAATGGTATGCACTAGTATTAGCGGAACTAGTATTTAAATATAAAAATTCTTCCTTGTCGCCAAGAGCCAAGTTATAAAATTCAACATCTGTATCCTTTAATTTTTCTTTAGCTAAATTTATATTTCCTACAAATGGTTCAAAAAAATATATTTTTTTATAATTTGGATTCCTAGCAATATATTCAAGTGAATTTGCTCCATCATATCCACCACAATCAACAAATACACTCACGTTTTTAAAATCTATAAAATCCTCAAAATACTGTTTATGTGGATATATGTTTAGACATTCAATAAAACTATAATCTTTATTAATTCGAAAGTTTATAATAGAACTAAAATGTTGTCTGGATTCCTTATCTGCAAGCATTTGATATACATCGCAGTATTTATCTTTATTCATATTGTAATCATTTTGAAAATCTTTAAAATTGCTATTTCTCTCTTTTCTTACAAAAATATCAAAAAATTCTATTTCCAATAGATCCAAATTTGCGTATTTACTAAATGAAAAATAATCTATCATAGACAAATTTGGATTATCTAACGCTCTTAATTTGTCTAGTGCAGTTTTTGTATTGCAAGTTACTACTACTACTTTACCAACCTGATCCTTTAAATCCATAGAGCGAATTATCTTGATACCCTTATATTCTTCTTCACTTGTATAATCATCTATAAATGCTTCAATTTTTAATCCTATTCTTTCTAAATTCTCGAAAATAGAATCGCTATATTTGTTTATTCCATAAATAAAACGCCTTTCATTCGTTGACAAAAAATCATTTATAAATACTTTTGTTTTACTAATTGTACTTTTCATGTATGCTCCTTAAGTGTATTCAATATTCTTTGATGCATGACTTCATTATGATTAAAATACCCATCATTACAGGTTTTACATGGCATTTGTTTTGGTGAGGTAATAAAAAGAGATCTTCTCCATGCCACCCATTTTGGCTGGGCATATATATCAAATATATTTTCTCTTATGGCCCCCCCCCCCACGTGTTTGTTGGTATTT